>CALMEZ010000162.1 GCA_937864985.1 uncultured Alphaproteobacteria bacterium | reverse complement strand
CAGCATGATTGTCAAAGCGCAGGTGCCAGCACCCGCCAATGAAAATCCGGTGGCCAGCCAGATCGACCAATTGGCGCGCGCTTTCGCGATCCGCTGAGCGCTTGCACGACGGCACGCATGGCGCGCTTGAAGTCCAGAAAACCTGAAGCTGAAGAGCCGGAGGTCGAGCCCGCTTCCGCCGACGTGAAGGAGGAAGGCGAAAGCTTCAAAGGCGCCGAGCGTGCCTTTGATGAATTGAAGCGCGCACCCGAAGAACAGCTTGCCCCGAAACAGGGGGAACGCGTGTCGGCGCATCAGCGCCTGCTTGAGTTTCTTGAGGTCTTCCGCAAGGCCACAGTGGACATCATTTTTGCCGGCATCGTCGGACTGCTGCTGCTCACCGCAATCAAGGTGATCAATGCCGATGAACTGGCCATTGATCCGGTCAGCCTACCGCGCGCCATCAAGGACCTGGGCTACACCGAAGAGGGTGTTGCGCTTGAGCTCTCGGATCACATGTTCAAGATCTTCAACGACGTGCAATTGAGCCGCCACCAGTTCAATGTGCAGGCCAAGATCGAGGAGAGCGATTTTGCAGTGCCTGTGGCGGGGCTTTCCTTCACCTCGGCCATCCGCCTGATCCGGCAACTGGCCGGCTTTCCGCAGCGGCATATTTCTGGTGAGCTGCTGTGCCGCTCCGAGCCGTGCACGCCCACCACAATGGAACTGCGCCTGCGCCTGATGGATGGGCTGCATCCGCCACAAGCGCTGGATCCCGTCACTGGTCCTTCCACCGAAGCCATCCTCAAGGCGGGGGCTGAAAAAATCCTGCGCATTGAAGATCCGATCAGCCTTGCGGTTTATCTCTATGGCGATACGCCGGAACAGAATGCGCGCCGCGCCGAAGCTGTGCAGATCGCCAATGAAGTTGCGATCAAGGGCGGACCAGACAAGCCGGTGGCGCTCAACATTCTGGGCGGCAGCATCGCCGACAGTGCCGGAGGCGACACAGCAATGCTTGAGAAATCGACGGGCTATTTTCTGGAAGCCATCTCGATCGACAAATCCTACGCGCCATCCTACTCGAACCTCGGGGCCACGCTGGCGCAGATGGGCTATCGCAAGGAAGCGGTCGAGAACCTGAAGACATCGCTGTCGATCAATCCCAACCGGCCATCCGCGCACCGGCAGTTGGGCATGCTCTATGCCGAGCTGGACCAGCCTGGTGATGCGATCAAGCAGTTCGAAGCGGCACTGGCGCTTGATGGGCGCGATCACGACTCGCTCAATTCATGGTCCGCGACACTGTTGCAAAAGGGCGATGACAAGGGCGCTGCCGAAAAGGCGCAGGCGTCGATCGCGCTTGCGCCCGATGATCCCTATCCGCATTTCAACCTGGCGCTGGCCCACAAGCATCTGGGTGAAAAAGACAAGGCGCGTGACGAGTTTCAGAATGTCATTGCGCTTTCAGGCGATGTTCCAAACTATCAGCGCGTCAAGGGCCGGGCTGCGGATGAGTTGAAGGCACTTGAGTAGGGCAAGCTTTTAAAACTTCATTTGTTTTCACTGAACTGAGGGCAAACAGGCTCAAGTCATTATTGACGCGCAGGCTGACGAAGTCGTCGTCGCCAGCATGTTGCATCTTGTTGGCCAATGAGAATAAGCGAGGCCCCGGCCGGAACCACCAGCACGGCTGCAGCGAGGATGGAAATGACGCGCAAGGAAAAAACCATGATCAAGAAATGAGCAAGGCGGTGAAATAGTTCTACGTCGACACAGGTGCCGTGCGGCTGCAGCCATAAAGAGAAACTGACATCAGAATGCTGGTTCTTGCCCGGTGGTTTCTCCCGTGTTACGGTTTTTTGCGGCATCAGCAATTGGGGATAGCGAATATGATTTCCAGGTTTCGGACTTTACTTGTTGCTGCTGGCGCTCTTGCAGCGGTTTCTGTCAGTTCAAAAGCTTTTGCACTCAGCCTGACCGAGATTTCACCAACGCCCAAAACCTACGCGTTCGGGACAGATTTTGGATTTTTTGCCGACAATATTTTTGGAACGGGGCCGAGCCCTCTCACAGAAGGTCCGGCGACGGGTTTCCTGCAGGCTGTCTCCAACCTGGGATGCAGCAGTAGTGACTATGGCGCATTTGCAGCGGGTAGTATTGCCCTTGTTTTCCGCGGCTCTTGCACCTTTGCCGTCAAGGCGGAACAAGCGATTTCTGCCGGTGCTGCGGGTTTGATCATCTATAACAATGTGCCTGGAACTGCCATCAATGGTTCCATCTCCATCCTGTCTGGCCCGATGCCGACGGTTTTTGCCACGAATGAACTTGGCCTGCATTTCCTGGATGAACTGAGAACAGGTCAGGTGCGGGTCAACATGAATGTCAGTTCGGTTCCATTGCCTGCGTCGTTGCCACTGATTGCATCAGCAATTGGTGCGATGGTTTTCGGCACCCGTCGCAAGAAGCGCAAACCTTAGCCGCAGCGGGTCGCTCCCTGCTGTGATTTCGACAAGGGCGGCGCGCCTCAACGCGCCAGCTCTTCCATTTTCTTGGATGCGATATCCAAAGCCTTTGCGAAGTTTTCTTCCATGGTGCGGATTTGGCTT
>CALMEZ010000161.1 GCA_937864985.1 uncultured Alphaproteobacteria bacterium | reverse complement strand
GCCCTTCTTCAGGTCGATGGGGATGAGCTTGCCGGCTTCGTCGCGGCCACCGGGGCCGACAGCGATGACCTTGCCCTGCATGGGCTTTTCCTGGGCCGTGTCCGGGATGATGATGCCACCCTTGGTCTTGGTGTCTTCCTCGACCCGCTTCACAACCACCCGGTCGTGCAAAGGACGAAACTTCATGGGAGAACTCCTCTTAACCTATTGATTTTGTTGAAACGACGGGGCGTCCCGCCGGCCTGTTAGCACTCACGATTGGAGAGTGCCAACAGCTGAGCGAGGAGATAGGGCGGCTCTTTTGAAAGGTCAAGGGGTCGGCGGGCTGAAAAGCAAAAGACCGGCGATGATCTGGACATCGCCGGTCTCATGGAGTTTACGCAGGCCAAAATCGCCCCCGGTCCTGCGTCTCCCCCAACTGCAAATCAGCACATCATGACAGCTCACGGGCCTTGACAGGTCCGTCGGCTCGTCCGGGGAAGATGTGCATGCAGTTATGGTCAACTCAAGTTGACTAAACTCAGATAGTTACGCCGATCTATTTTGTCAATCACGATTGCCCATATAACAGTAGAGAATTGTCGTTTTTCCGGCAAAATTTGTGAGAATACGACGTATTTCCCTCTTAAAAGCGCTTTGACATGACAGCAATGCAAAAAAGCATGGCTTGACCAACAGCTTCAGGTCATCTATCAGTGGGTATGGACTTCGATCAAAACGGGCATCTGCCGAGCAACACACTTTATAACCTCCTGCAGCAATTGTCATTTTTGATTGACAATAGATACACCGAGCTGCGTCGCGGAACCCGCTATAGCGATGTGCGCCCGTCGGACATCCGGGTCTTCGTGCAGGTCGCCCGCCAAGCCCGCAGCGAGACGGAAATCGCCCAAGCGATGAATGTGACGCGGCAAGCCGTGCAAAGTTCGGTCAAGCGGCTGGTGGCCATGAAAGTGGTTGAGGTGGTGCCGAAGCCGAACAACGGGCGTGACAAGATTGTGCAATTGACGGAGCGGGGTCTTGTGGCACGGCAAACGGCAGCTGAGCAAATCCGGATCGTCGAGGCGGAATGTGCCGCAATCATCGGTCGTGAGGAGCTTGAACGCCTGCGCGGGCTGCTGCTGCACCTTGAAACGGGATATCGTGATGCCCTGTTTGGCACTCGCAAAGAAAAGCGCAAAAAGCGCGGCAATGGTGTTCACGCCACCGGCGTGTAATCATCCATTTCGCTGGCCCGCATCAGCGCGGCCACGTCTTCAAAGGCCTGGCGAAGTTTCCAACCGACGCGGGGCGCACCGAAACAGATGCGCACATGATTGCCACTGGCCCCCAAGAGATCAAAGGCCGATTCCGGCGTGACGCGGATCTTGCGAGACGCAAGCGACTGCACCAGGCGGTTCGGGTTCCAGTGATCGGGCACCCGCAGCCAGGCATAGGGCGCCCCGGGCTCACAGCGAAACTCGAAATGCCTGAACACCTCCATGAACAGGTTGCGGCGGCTTTCCACTTCGCTGCGGCTGCGTTCCAGAATGGTTTGCGCCAACCCGGACTCGATCCAGTAACGGGCAATCTCACCTGTGATTCCGACGGTACGCGCCGCCATGTTGCGGATATGTGACCGCAAAATGCGTTCCTGCCCTTGCGGGGACACCAGAAAACCGATGCGCAATCCCGGCGCCAGCGTTTTTGACAGACTGGTGATGTGAAAGGTGCGTTCCGGCGCCAGTTGGTAAAAGGTTGGTGGCTGCACGCGCGCATCGAGCAGGCGGAAAATATCATCCTCTACAATCGTCAGGTCACGAGCTCGCGCCACTGCCACAATATCCTCGCGGCGTCTGGCGCTCATGGTGGCGGTGGTCGGGTTCTGGATGGTCGGCACAATATACATAATGCGCGCCTTGCGTTCGGCAGCGGCGCGGTCCAGCGCCTCCGGGAGCATGCCGTCTTCATCCATCGCAATCGGCACTGGCTGCAGATGGGCATTCTTGAAGGTGGTGCGCAGCAGCGCATAATTGGTGCGTTCGGCAAGCACGGCTTCGTTGGCTTCACCAATGGCTTCCAGCACAGTGATGAGGCCCAAATGCGCGCCGGCCGAAATCACCACATCTTTTTCCGTGATGTCGATGTTGGAGAGACGCAGCCAATCCCGCGCCATCTTGCGGTGCAGGTGAAAGCCTTCCGGCGGCGCATAGTCCAAGAGATCAAGCTTGCGCGGATCCCGCATGACGGACTGCATGGCGGCATCCAACTCTTCCGGCTTGATGACGGGCGGCGGAATGGCATGGGACAGGTCCATGATGGCCGAGGCCTCATCGGTTAACTCCGGCAAGCCCGACACGGGCGGTCGGCTGCGGATAAAGCTGCCGCGCCCCACTTCTCCTTCAAGCAGCCCGCGCGTCTCTGCCTCTTTATAGGCGCGCGTCACGGTGCCGAGCGTTACGCCCAGCTTCCAGGCGAGGTCGCGTTGCGGTGGCAGGCGGGAACCATTTTTCAGCACGCCGCTCTCTACGTCACGCGACATGGCGTCTGCAATCGCAAGGTACAATGGCTTGGAACGATCGAGGTCTGGCTGCCAAATTGTCATGGATACAATATTCCGTTTGTATCAGTACTGCTGAAAGCGTATTGTAGAAACATTCGAAAATCAATCAAATTATTTGATAATAGACATAAGTACAATAGATACAATTGGAGCAGATCATGCGTGAATATGTCCTGCACGAAGCCCAGTCCCGCCTTGCCTATGGCCGCTTGACCGGCCTTGTCCGCTTTGTTCGCAACTGGAAGGCCCGCAACGACATGAAGCAAATGCTGGCCATGGATGACTACATTTTGCGGGACATCGGCGTGACGCGTGATGAACTTCTTCGGTTCAGCCGGTTTCCCTTGACCCAGGATTGGCAGTGGCTGCGCGAACAGGAAGATTTGCACCGGTGAATCATGCTAGCGGCATGATTCATGCCGCCACCCGACTTTTCCATTGAACAAGAGTTGATCGCCATTGGGCAATGTCCCTGCGGCGTGGACGAAGCAGGCCGCGGCCCTTTGGCAGGGCCGGTGGTGGCAGCTGCCGTGGTGCTCGATGCCAACAACATCCCGCGCGGCCTCAATGACTCGAAGAAGTTGACAGAACACCAGCGCGAGGTTCTCTATGAACCAATTATGGCGACAGCACGCGTCGGCATCGGCATTGTTGATGCTCCGCGCATTGATGAAATCAACATTCTTGCTGCAACCCTGCAGGCCATGGCGGAAGCGGTTGCGCAGCTTTCGCCCGCTCCCGCGCTGGCGCTGGTCGACGGCAACAGGCCACCGAAATTATTGATCCCTGTACGGACGATTGTGGGCGGCGATGCAACGTGCCTTTCCATTGCAGCGGCTTCGATCATCGCCAAGGTGACGCGGGACCGCATGATGCATGAGATGGAAAAGCGCCATCCTGGCTATGGTTTTTCCGCGCACAAGGGCTATGGCACGGCTGCCCACCTTGCGGCCTTGCAGCAACTTGGACCTTGCGCAGAACACCGGAAAACCTTCGCGCCGATTGCGAAATTAACCATAACGGGACAATTCGATTCACGCGGAGTCCGCGAGGACTCATAACACCCCACAACACAGTGATTTGCGTTGGGGTGAGGCGTTCATGGGGTACATCGATCAATCGGTCAAAGGCGCGCTGAAGGAGGACATCCGCAAGCTTGCCGACCGCATCCATGTGGGTGATTGCATTGCGGAACTGAAGAAGATTCCCGATCAGTCAGTTGATCTCGTCTTTGCTGACCCGCCCTATAACCTGCAGCTGAATGGTGACCTGACGCGCCCTGACCAGAGCAAGGTTGATGCTGTTGACGATGACTGGGATAAGTTCACTGATTTTGCATCCTATGATGCTTTCACCAAAGCCTGGCTGACGGAATGCCGCCGCGTGTTGAAGCCGCATGGCGCGCTGTGGGTGATCGGCAGCTATCACAACATCTTCCGCGTCGGCACCACATTGCAGGACCTCGGCTTCTGGGTGCTCAATGATGTGGTGTGGCGCAAGGTGAACCCAATGCCGAACTTCCGCGGTCGCCGCTTCACCAATGCCCATGAGACATTGATCTGGGCATCGCGCGACCAAAAATCGAAATACTGCTTCCACTACGAAGCCATGAAAGTGTTCAACGACGACCTGCAGATGCGTTCGGACTGGACGCTGCCCCTGTGCACGGGTGCCGAGCGCCTGAAGGACGACAAGGGCGACAAGGTTCACCCCACGCAGAAACCGGAAGCCTTGTTGCAGCGGGTAATGCTGGCCACCAGCAACCCGGGCGATGTGATCCTGGACCCATTCTTTGGCACGGGCACGACAGGTGCTGTGGCCAAGCAGCTGGGCCGGCATTTCATTGGCATTGAGCGCGACCAGACTTATGCCGCTGCTGCACGGGCGCGCATTGCCGTAGTGGAACCGCTGCCGCTCGATGCTCTCAAGACCACAGTGGGCAAGCGCGCTGAACCGCGCATTCCCTTCGGCACGCTCATCGAGCGCGGCCTCGTGAAGGCGGGCGAAACGCTTTATGATCCGTCGCAGCGCATTGCGGCGCGGGTGCGTGCCGACGGCTCCATCGCATCGAAGGACAATTCTGGCTCCATCCACAAGGTGGGCGCCCATGTGCAAGGGGCGGAGGCCTGCAACGGCTGGACCTATTGGCATGTGCGGCGCGGCGGCAACCTGGTGCCGATCGACATCCTGCGCCAGCAGGTGCGGAGCGAGATGGCGCCTGCTGCCTGATGGCAGCATTGCAGGGATGAAGGTTGAGCGCGTGGGGCATGGCTGATAAGCCTGCCCCATGATCAAAGCCCGCACACAGACATCCTTCCTCTTTGACCTTGATGGCACGCTGATCGACAGCGTCTATGACCATGTCATGGCCTGGTATCGAGCGCTGCAGGAAGAAAACATCTATATCTCGGTGTGGCGCATTCACCGGCGCATCGGCATGTCGGGCGGATTGTTCTCGGCGGCTTTGGCGCGGGAAACAGGCCGCACCTTTGATGACGCCACGCGCGAGAAGTTCAGCGCGCTGCATGCCAAGCACTACAACGCCATATCCTCCACGACGCGGCCCCTGCCCGGCGCGCGTGAGCTTCTGGCGCACCTCAGTGACAACAACATTCCCTGGGCTATCGCCACGTCAGGCCGCATGCTGACGGCGGGGCCGGTGCTGAAAATTCTGGGGGTTGATCCGGCCAAGCACGTGGTCATTACGCGCGACATGGTGCGTTATGCCAAGCCGGACCCGGACCTGTTCATCGCAGCCGCCGAAAAGCTGGATGTGGATATTGCGCATTCCTGCATTGTCGGTGATTCCATCTGGGACATGCTGGCTGCGAAGCGGGCCGGCGGCTTGGGTGTCGGCCTTCTTTCTGGTGGCTATGGCACCGAAGAGCTGGAACGGGCCAGCGCCTACCGCGTTTATGAGGACCCGGCCGACATGCTGTTGCACCTTGATGAAGTGGGTGGGCGGCGCTGACTATTTCAATCCATGTGCAATGATCTTGCGCATCACGGTCGGCAAGGCTTCTGACTGAACATCTTCGACAGACACCCAGCGGAATGGTTGCGCCAGATCTGCTTCAACGTCATTTGCCTTCATCACCGTCACCTGCAAATGAAAATGCGTGAAGGTGTGTTCGACAAGCCCCGGAAGCTTGCGCCATGTCGCCTTGAGCGGCGCATGGGCCTCATGATCTTGCGGCAGGCTTGACGTCCATTCGGTTCCCGGCACTTCCATCATGCCGCCGAGCAGGCCTTTCGCGGGCCGTTGCCGCAGCAGCACCGCACCATCGCCGCGAAGGGCGATGAAGGCATAGCCCTTGCGCGTGGGAACAGCTTTCTTTGCGGCCTTGCGCGGCAGCGTGTCGGCAATGCCCTTGGCGCGGCCCGCACAGGCTTCCATCCATGGACAGATGGCGCAGGCCGGTGACTTCGGCGTGCAGATTGTGGCACCCAGATCCATCAAGGCCTGGGCAAAGTCGCCGGCCCGCTTTTTCGGAACGAGG
>CALMEZ010000160.1 GCA_937864985.1 uncultured Alphaproteobacteria bacterium | reverse complement strand
CCTTGCTGTTCTCGAATATGATGGCGCCAGCCTTCTGGGCTGCCGCCGTAATGCCAAGCAGATAATTCAGGACATGGAAATGCCCGGCGCGCGGTTCACGCATGGCGCCATGATAGAGACGTGAGCCCAGGCGTTCTTCCAGCTGCTTTTTCGAGAGGATTTCACAACCCTCGTAGCCCAGCGCATCATACTCGTCTTTCCAGGCCTGCAGGGCCGGCATGGACTTGGGCTTCATGGCGCAATGCAGGTAACCCCATTTCAGGCCGCAATCGATGTTGTAGGTGGCAATGCGCTGTTCAATGAGACGCTTTGACTCCTCAGCGATGTCAAAGCATTTGCGCGCGTCCTCTTTGCCAAGCTGTGCGGTGATCTTGTCTTGCGACGCTGAAAATCCGGTGCAGATCTGCCCGCCATTGCGGCCCGATGCACCACCGCCGATGACACCCTGTTCCAGCACCACCACTTTGAATCCGGCCTTGGCGAGTTCGAGGGCGGCTGAAATTCCGGTGAGGCCTACGCCGATGACGATCACGTCTGCCGTCATATCCCCTGATAACGGTGGGCATTCGATCTTCCGGTTGGCAGTTGCCTGATAGTAGCTGAGGGAAACGTGTGATGGACGCATGATGGACGAAACCTAGCGGGCCGATTTGGAAACCGCAAGAAAACAGGCTAATGTTGATTTGTCCAATCAGCAGGGTGTCATGAGCCATCAGAAATTTGAAGACTACATCGCAAATCAACGTATCAGTGAGGTGGAATGCCTCGTCGCCGACATGTCAGGGACGGCGCGCGGAAAAATCCTCCCGCCCAAGAAGTTCCTGAAAGGCCAGCGCAGCCGCGGGCTGCGCATTCCGGAAGAAGTTTTCACCCTCACCATCAATGGCCGCTTCGTGCAGGACACGTCAGCTGTCAGCGACAGCGCCATTGACATCTACATGGAGCCCGATGCCGATACGGTGCGCATGGTGCCGTGGTACACGGAGCCAACGGCGCAGGTGATCTGCGATGCCTATCACCTCAATGATGATCCGGTCGATATTTCGCCGCGCCATGTCTTGAAGCGTGTCCTGCAGCTCTACAAGGACAAGGGCTGGCGGCCTGTTGTTGCGCCGGAGCTTGAATTCTATCTTGTCAAGCGCAACGCGGATTCCGATTATCCGCTGGAAGCGGCGGTCGGCCGTTCGGGCCGCAAGGAGCCGGGCGGGCAGGCCTATGGCATCGATGCTGCCAACGACTTTGATCCAATCGTCGAGGACATTTACGATTATTGCGAAGCGCAGGAACTTGATGTCGACACGCTGTCCCATGAAAGCGGGCCAGCGCAGCTCGAAATCAATTTCAACCATGGCGATCCTCTGGAGCTTGCTGACCAGGTGTTCCTGTTCAAGCGCACGGTGCGGCAGGCTGCCCTGAAGCATGACATGTATGCGACTTTCATGGCCAAGCCCCATGCCAATGAGCCGGGCTCGTCCATGCATATCCATCAATCTGTTCTGGATACGCGCACCGGAAAGAACGTGTTCGTGGGCAAGGATGGCAAGCATTCCAAGCTGTTCATGAATCACATCGGCGGCTTCCAAAAATATATCGCTGCTGCGTTGCCGCTGTGCGCGCCCAACGTCAATTCCTACCGCCGTCTGGTGCCGGAATCAGATGCGCCGACCAACGTGCATTGGGCCATCGACAACCGCACGGTGCCATTGCGCGTGCCATCGTCCGATCCATCCAACACGCGCATTGAGTATCGTGTGACAGGTGCTGATGCCAATCCCTATCTGGCTTTTGCGGCATCGCTGGCCTGCGGCTATTTGGGCATGGTTGAAAAGATCAAGCCGTCCGACCCCGTAACAGGATCGGCCTATCGCTTTGCCCACACCTTGCCAATCAGCCTGGATGAAGCGCTCGACAAGCTGAATTACTCAAAGCCTCTCAAGCAGGTGTTGGGCGAAAAGTTCGTTGAAGCCTACAAGGACGTGAAATTCGAGGAAATGCAACATTTCCGCCGTGTCATCAGTTCGTGGGAGCGGGAGTATCTTTTGCTCAATGTCTGATTGCCGCTAGACTGGATCATGATTCTTGAATCCGACCGGGAGGCTTCATGCACGCCGTGCTGAGAATGGTATTTGTGCTGTTGGTATCTGTCGTTTCTGCCGTTACTGCGAAAGCGGCAGCATCGCCCGACGCGGTGCGCGCCCAGATCAGCGCCCTGTTGACGAGCGGGCAGCGCTTACCTTTGCCGCTTGAAAAGATCAGGCCGGCCCTGACGGCACACTATTTACGCAACAACGGCACCATTTACTGGACCGATGCCGGCCACATGAATGCCTTGCTGACGCGCATGCGTGCGGCGGGCTTCGATGGCTTGAATCCCACCGATTATCCAACCGATGCCTTGGCTGAACTGCGTGACGGCGTTGGTGCGGGAGACGTTGCCTCGGCGGCAAAGGCTGAGCTTTACTATTCGGCGTTCTTCCTCGCCTATGCCGCTGACCTGAAAATCGGTCGCGTGGCCCCGCAGAAGGTTGATCCAAACCTGTTCCGCAGCCCCAAGACCATGGATACGCTGCGGGCACTGACGGACTTGAAGAAGCAGCCGGACCCCGGCAAGTTTCTCACCAGTTTTGAACCGAAGAACAAGCACTATCAGGTTCTGAAGCGCATCCTGAAGGCGTATGTGACAGCCATCAATGAAGGCATTGACTGGCCGGTCATTGACCAGGGGGCCACGCTGAAGCCCGGCCAGAAAGATGCACGAATGCCGAAGGTGCGGCAGCTTCTGGCCTTCACCGGCGATTATGATGGCAGCGACGAGACCTCGCCAGTCTATGATGCGCCGCTCGCCGCAGCCGTAAAGAAATTCCAGATCCGCCATGGTCTGGAAGCGAAAGGCTTGTTCGGCAAGCAAACGATCGTTGCCATGAACATTCCGCCGGACCAGCGCCGCAAGCAGATCATCGTCAACATGGAACGGTGGCGCTGGATGCCGGATGACCTGGGGGCCGAGCATTTCCTGGTGAATATCGCGGCCTTTGAGTTGCAGCACGTGATGAATGGACAGACTGTCACACGCATGAATGTGGTTGTCGGTGCCGTTGCCACCCAGACGCCGGAATTCACAGGGCAGATGCAATACATCGAAATGAACCCGACGTGGACGGTGCCGTACACCATCGCCACCACGGAAATGTTGCCGAAGTTGCGCGCCAACCCCATGGCCTATGCCGATGATTTTGACGTTTTCTACAATGGCAAACTGGCGGACTGGGGCAGCATCAGTTGGGCGAGTTACGGTGCGGGCACATTCCCTTTCACGTTCCGTCAGCGGCCAGGACCGAAGAATGCACTGGGCAAGGTGAAGTTCATGCTGCCCAATTCACACAACATCTACCTGCATGACACCCCGGCCAAGGACAAGTTTGCAAACTCGACGCGGGCTTTCAGTCACGGCTGCATCCGCCTGTCACGACCTGCTGATCTGGCTTACGAGTTGCTGGGCCAGCAGCTGGGCATGTCACCGGAAGAGGTGGATGCGATCTGGGCCAATGGCGCGACGCAGCGCATTGACTTGCCGCGCAAGATCCCGGTGCACATCGTCTATGCGACGGCTTTTGCCACGGACAACGGCATTGAATTCCGCACCGATGTCTACGGCCGGGATCAAAAGCTCTATTCCGCGCTGTTCGGACGGGCAGGGACCTAGCGCGACAGCTGTCAAGGGGCTTGCCACGGGGGATTGCCCGCTGCATAATGTCGCAATCGCGACTTGGCTGATCGCATGCCGCCACATCGCTTTTGCGTTGGCGATTTTGGAACAGCCGGGGAACCGATGGGTTTGTGCGGTGTTGCCCAACTCCAAACTTTCCCAAGGCAACTCAACTCAAGGACTACATATATGGCAACTGGCACTGTCAAATGGTTCAACACGCAGAAGGGCTATGGCTTTGTCCAGCCTGACGATGGCGGCAAGGACATTTTCGTCCATATTTCTGCTGTCGAACAAGCCGGGCTGAAAGGCCTCAAGGACGGCCAGAAGCTGAGCTTCGAACTGGTCACCGACAAACGCACCGGGCGTACTTCGGCGGGTAACCTGGTCCTGTCATAAGATACGGCTCATCGGACTTTGATTGCCCGGCTTTGCCGGGCATTTTTGTTTGTGCACCGCGGAATCGTTCAATTCTTAATATATTCTTGATTCGCATAGGAAACAGGTCATTTTCGCCCAAAAATCCAAAAACGACGCGATTAACCATTCATATTCGATCAGACTAGTAATCCGCCACCGCCGTCTATCTGCAATAATTCCGTCATATTTCAAGGCTATTTCCGCATTTGACAGAGATTGATCACTGTTAATGAGCGGTAAATCGAGTTATGCGTTTTTCGCATAAGAAGATGAGCCGGACACCAGTGGTGGAGCTAGAACTCAGCCCCTATATCAGCCTCGAAATTGTGCGACGCACAAAACGATTTTCCTGCCTCATGGCAGACTTTGAGACGAATGGAGACGTGAGATGACGATGATTGGTTTGAACCGCGAAACGACGCGCAACTTTGGCAGCAACAACAAGATGGGCCTGATGAGCAACATCAAGACCTTCCTGAACCGCAGCCAGGCTGAGCGCCAGCTCCGCCAGCTTGATGACCGCCTTTTGGCCGACATCGGCGTGAAGCGCGCTGACATCAGCAAGTCGGTCTGGGGCCGCTAAACCCAACGCAAGAACACAGGCACCTTCACAGGTTTGCCAGCCCCGGCGCAACATGGTTGTGCCGGGGTTTTGCTTTTCGCGTCAGGTCTTGTCGCGCAGAGCCACGAGGGCATCCACGGCAACCGCGCCGTTCGGCAGCACCAGCAGCGGATTGACGTCGAGTTCTTCCAGCCTGTCCTGATGTGCCGCGGCAAAGCGCGCAACAGCTTCCGCTGCATCAACAACGGCCTTGCCATCGCCGGATTTGCCACGGAAGCCTTCAACCAGTTTCCAGACCTTGAGTGACTTCAACGCCGATTCGATTTCGCTGCGCGTGCAGGGCAGGAGCAGGGTGGCGGAATCTTTCAGCAGTTCCGTCAGAATGCCACCTGCGCCGATCACCAAACCCAGGCCAAACTGCGGGTCGCGCGTCACACCGATGATGAGTTCGGCCACAGCTCCTGTTACCATCTGCTCGACCAGCACCTCGTCACCAAGCTTTGCCATGCGTGCGGCGGCGGCTTTCACATCATCAGCTGTCTTGAGGTTCAGGGCCACGCCACCGGCCTCGGTCTTGTGGGCGATGGCCTCAGACGAGATCTTGAGCGTGACGGGATAGCCAATGGCCTCCGCCGTTTTCACAGCCTCTTCAATCTTGCAAGTCTTCCCCACGGGAACCGGCAGGCCATAGGAAGACAGCAATTCCTTGGCGTCGCGTTCCTTCAGAACCTGTGATGCACCGGCCACCAAATCAGGTGCAGCCAATGATGGTCGCGGGGTTTGATCCGACTGGGCGCGGCCAACGCGGGCTGCGTTTTCAAAGGCTGTCAGCGCTTCATCATGGCCAAACATGGGGGCAACGCCTGTTGCGATCATCTCATCGGCCATGTCGAGCGGCAGGCATTCCGGCAGGGTGGCCACAATGGCAGCGCGTGCTGCATTGGCCTTGGCACCCGCCGCAAAGGCACGGGCCGCCACATACCAGGCCGACGCATTCAAGGGCGGTGGTGGTGAATCGAGGATGAGCATGCCCACATCAAACCCGCCAGACAGTGTGGCGGTGAAGGTCTTGGTCATGGCCTCCGGCTGGTTCCAGATGAAGGTGTGATAGTCGAAGGGGTTCGAGATGGTGACGAGATCATTCAGCGTGCCGCGAATGCGCGTTGCTGTGCCTTGGTCAAACTCCCGGAAGTTGAGGTCATGGTTGAGGGCGAGGTCCGCCGTCAGCCCGGCTTCACCGCCAGAGCAGGAGAGGGAGACAACGCTGTTTCCCGGCAACGCGCCGAGGTGCAGGAATTTCAGTGTCTCGACGAAAGACGTGATCGTGTCGCAGCGCGCCACGCCATGACGCTTGAACAGGGCGTCATACATGCTGTCGGCCCCGGCCAGTGATGACGTGTGGCTCATCGCCACCTTGGCACCCTGTTCGGATTTTCCAGTTTTCAGCACAACCACCGGCTTCTTGCGCTGGCGTGCGGCTTCACAGGCGGCGGCGAAGGCGGGAAGGCTGGGCACGCCTTCAACATGAAGGCCGATGGCTGTCACGCGGTCATCTGCCGAGAGGAACTCCACCATGCGGGCCATGTCGACATCGGCCTGGTTGCCAATGGCAAAGACCGCGGCCAGCGGCAAGGCACGGCGCGTAAAGGTCAGGTTGCAGGCAATGTTGCCGGACTGGGTGATGATGGCCACGCCTTTGTCCAAAGGCTTGATGCCATGTTCATCTGGCCACAGGGCCACACGGCCCAGGCCATTGACGAAGCCATAGCAGTTCGGCCCCATCAGCGGCATGCCATCGGCGGCGGCCAGCAAATCCTTCTGCAGCTGGCCGTCACCAGCCTCGGCAAAGCCAGCGGCATAGATCACCGCGCCACCGCAGCCCTTGGCGCGCAACTGCCGCACGATGTCCGGGTTGAGTTCGCGCTTCACTGCAATGAAGGCCGCATCGATGGGGCCATCAATGTCAACAACGGACTTCACCGTGGCAATGCCTCCCACTTCGTCGCGCTTGGGGTGCACGGCCCAGATCTTGCCGGGGAAGGCAAATTCCTGGCAGCGCCGAATGCCTATGGCGCATTCATTGCCACCGACGAAAACAATGGATTTCGGAAAGACGAGACGGGAGAGGGATTGGGTCATAGATCTTCTTCAGTGAGGCCTGCCAATTTCATCTGCGCCCGAAGCAGGCCAATTTTCAAAGCAGTGTTACCATGGATGGGAATCGTAATCCGGGCGACAGTTCCCTGCTTGCCATAGATGTGATGGCTTCCGTTAATGCGCAAAAGCTGCCAGCCATGCTTTTCGAGAGCCTTGGCAAACTCTTTGCCGGAAACTGATTTCAAACCGCAATCTCGAGAATGCGGCCTGCATCTCCAGTTTGCGGAGGTGCGATGTCAATTGCCAGGCAACCTTCAATCGCTTCACGCAAATTGAACAGAAGCTCTTCCATGGTTTCGCCTTGGGACGCGCAGCCCGGAATGGCAGGCACCTCGGCCCAAAAGCCACCTTCTTCGGCGTCGTGTATGATTGCTTTGAGTTTCATGGTTTCAATCTAGTGTTTTACGGAACAATTTCCAAGAGACCAATCCTCAGCCACCGAGCGGCCTCAGCAGGGCGCGGCTGATGATGTGACGCTGGATTTCCGATGTGCCTTCCCAGATGCGTTCAACGCGGGCATCGCGCCAGATGCGTTCCAGCGGCAGGTCGCTCATCAGGCCCATGCCGCCGTGAATCTGGATGGCTTCGTCGGCGATGAAAGCCAGAGCCTCTGTCGCCTTGAGCTTCGCCATGGACATGTCGGTTTCCGTCACCGTGCCCTGGTCATATTTCCAGGCGGCTTCGCGCGTCAGCAATTCAGCGGCCTTCAATTCCATGGCCATGTCGGCGAGCTTGAAGGACACACCCTGGAACTTTCCGATCTGCTGGCCGAACTGCTGGCGGTCCACGGCATACTGCAGGGCATGTTCAAGCGCGCGCTCAGCACGGCCCAAACAGGTGGACGCCACCTGCAGCCGCGTGGCGCCCAGCCATGAGTTGGCGACCTCAAAGCCTTTGTGCAGGTCACCCAGCAGTTGGGACTTGTGCACACGGCAATCCTGAAACTCGAGAATGGAATTGGGATAGCCGCGGTGCGACACGTTCTTGTAGCCGGGGCGCACGGTGAAGCCGGGCGTGCCCTTGTCGATCAGGAAGGCGGAGATCAGCTTCTTCTTGCCGCGCGGTGTGTCCTCTTCGCCAGTCGCTGCGAAGAGCACGGTGAAATGCGCTTCCTCGCCGTGGCTGATGAAGTGTTTGACGCCACTGATCACAAAGTCATCGCCATCGGCGCGGGCGAAGGTTTTCATGCCGCGCAAGTCAGAGCCGACGCCGGGTTCCGTCATGGCCAAACAGTCTGCCTTTTCGCCGCGCACGGCGGGCAGGGTGTAGCGTTCGCGCTGTTCGGCATTGCAGGCCATGAGAATGTTTGAGGGGCGGCCCACGCAGGTCCAATGCAGGGCATAATTGGCGCGGCCCAGTTCCTTTTCGTAGAGGCACCAGGTCAAGGTATCGAGGCCAGCACCACCCACTTCGGCTGGCATGTTGGCGGCGAAGAGGCCGGCTTCAATGGCCTTGGCCTTCAGTTCATCACGCAACTCGGGGCGCAGTATCCCCGTGTCCTCCACTTCCTTTTCGTGGGGGTAAAGCTCATTGGCCACGAAATCCTTCGTGGTCTTGATGATCATCTGTTGTTCTTCGGAGAGGGAGAAATCCATTTCTTTGTTAAACCTCAAAACGCTCAAACTTATGGTCTATAGTCATCAAATTCCCAACGCGCATATTTGCTCAGCTTCTCTGCGGCTTCATTCCAGGTGTCTGCCATGCATCTTGTACCGAGTTTCTCAATCATTAGTCTGAGTTTGCGGTAGTCATAATGATCGACAAAAATGTAATGCAGTCCAAAAAAATCACCTCTTGTCAGTTCTCTTTCTAGGCCTTTCGCATTGCAGACAAAGAAATCAAATGACTCCTCTCCGTCTCCGGCGTGAGGGCCAAATATCGCGCGTATTGGAGCGCAAAAAGCATTGTTGGCATCTAGTAGTGGGCCAGTTTCGACATCAAAGTCACTACTTGAAAGCAGTCTGAGCTTTGGGACAACTGGAATTTTGCTCATGATCTCTCCAAGGAAACTGGATGTAGCCGTCTGGTGAAGCGCAAAAGACTTCACTTGATATGAAACGTTTCGACATGGCCGTCCATGGCGATGTCCTGGCCGTTGATCATGAAGGCCTGCGGGCTGGCGAGGAACAGGCAAAGCGCGGCAATTTCCTCTGGTTGTGTGAAGCGTGTCAGTGATTGCTGGCCCACCAGTTCGGCTGCAACGACTTTCGGGTCAACACCGCGCAGTTTGGCTTCGCCGTCAATGACGCGGTTGATGCGGTCACCGGCCACAGCGCCCGGGCAAATGGCATTGCAGCGCACATTATAGGGGCCAAGTTCAATGGCCAGCGATTTGGTAAGCCCGATCACGCCCCATTTCGCCGCGGCATAGGGCGTTCGGTTGCCAAAGCCGAATTGTCCGGCGTTTGATGACATGTTGATGATGAGCCCGGATTTCTGCGCCTTCATCACGGGCGCCGCGCGGCGGGCGCAGAGGAATTGTGCATCAAGGCACACTTCAATGCACTCTTTCCATTCATCCAGTTCAATATCATCGACGGGCGCTGTCGGGCCCTTGATGCCGGCGTTGTTGACCATCACGTCAAGACCGCCCAGATCCTCCAGCGCCTCATCGAACCACGCGTCGATTTCTTCCTCATCACGAACATTCACCTTGCTTGCGGCGATCTCCGGGAAGTCTTCGCGGAACAATTCAAGCGCCTCATCGTTGACGTCGCAGACATGCACCGCGGCTCCTTCTTCGTGAAAGGCCTTGGCGATGGCGCGGCCAATACCAGTGGCCTCCGCTGTAATCATGACGCGCTGTTGCTGCATGGTTCGCTCCTATCTGTCCTCGCCCGCGCCAGCGGGAGAGGAGGGGGACCCATCGCTCTTGCGATGGGGGAGGTGAGGGTCAACGCCATTCATTTCTTTTTACTTCCCCTCACCTTTCCCACGCCTGCGGCGCGGGCCCCTTTCCTCTCCCGCTTGGCGGGAGAGGACGTTTTCTTCTTGCCCTTCAACTCCCGCTCTAGCACCAAACCCGCACCAATCTTGTGCTTCTTGAACAGCTTCATCATATCAACAAGGATGGCGTTGCGCTTGGCTTCGATCTCGCGCACCGTACGGCCTTGGGCTTGTGCTTCACAGCCTTCGACGAGGCGCTGTTCCAACGCATCGTTCCACTTG
>CALMEZ010000159.1 GCA_937864985.1 uncultured Alphaproteobacteria bacterium | reverse complement strand
CTTCAAGCTATGACCCAGGAATCCCCTGATACCTTTCTTCGCCGCGCTTCGAGTCCTGTGCAGGAGCATGCCTTTCGACGTGGCCCGCGGATCGTGGCGCTGGAAACAGCGATACCTCACGACGTGATGCCTGGGCTGTTGGCTATGACACCAAATATGTGATTGGCGTATGGGTTGGCCGGGCCGATGGCACTTCGGTTGCGGAATTGACGGGCCGCAATGCGGCGGCGCCGTTGCTGTTCCGGTTGTTTGAAGTGTTGAAGCAGCCCAGCCCATTGGCCAAGCCACTGCCGCCAAAGACAGTCATTGCCGATGCGCGTCTCTTGCCGCCCACTTTGCGCCATTTCGGCCCGGAAGTGGCTGTGCGCGATTTGAACTCCCGCATGCCGCAAATCATGTTTCCGCCGGATGGTGCGAAACTGGATCGCGCCTTTGCCGCAAACGGTGATGCGCGCCCCATCGTCATGAAAATGAGTGGCGGCACGGCGCCCTATATGGTGCTGGTCAACGGCAAGCCGGTGGACAAGCATTTCCGTACCGGGCTTCTGGATGTTGATCCCGGCGCGTCTGGTTATGCCAAGCTCACGGTGGTTGATGCCACGGGGCAGACAGCCAGCGTCAACGTGTTCATTGATTGAGCAGCCACTGTGCTGAGGCTAGAGCTGCGGCTCGCACGCGGGGCACGCGCGCCGCTGTTTCGGGTTCGCTGCTGCGTTCATCGACCCAGCCCAGAAGTGCCAGGTCACGCATGGCAATGAACACATCAATGGCGCGCTCATCTTCTGAGGTGTAGTGCCGCTCAGAACGATAGCCACTGATCAAGCTTCGCCGGATGGCCGCATAAGCAGGTTCGGCGCGGTGTTTGCTGAGGGCGACAGCCAGATCGAACGACCTGAAGCCATAGCCCGCGTCATCAAAGTCAATGAAGCTGACGTGGCTGCCGTTTATCAAAATATTTTCCGGCACCAGGTCGGCATGAATCAAACCATAGTCGAGAGGCGTCCGCGAGAAGCCGTCAAGAAATGTTGCGGTGTGCTCACGCGTTTGCCGCATCAACTGTTGCTCATCTGACGTCAGGCAGGCGGCATCCCAGAAACGGCCCCAGGCTGGTCGTTCACCGACCAGCCCATCTCGGTCCAGTGCATGGCGTTTGAAGTCCGCGGGAATGGCCCATGCATCCGATGCCATGTGCAGTTTTGCAAGCTTTGCACCGATGGTGAAGAACAAGCTGGTGATGCGCTGTTCCGGTTGTGACAGCGGCTTGCCGGCATTGCCAAGTGGATCGCCTTCCAGCCAGGACAACAGATCGACAATGACGCTCTCGCCATCGTGATCCTGCACCTGCGCCAGGAAGGGGCCGCCATTCGTGGCAAAGGGTTGCGGCACAACGATGCCGCATTGCGCCAGATGCGCCATCCATTGCAGTTCGGATTCGATTTCTGCCTGGTTGTGATAGCCTTTTCGGTGAACACGCAGCGCTGCCGTGCCATGGTTGGTTTCAACCTTGAACACAGCATTCTCGCGCCGCACCACAAGACGTGGCGTGCCCGTAATGACGGACCAATGAGCATGCGCCTGATCGGCAATGGCTTGCAGTTCGTCGATCATAGGGCTTGCAAGCAATTATCAAGCGCCTGCAACATGAAGTCGGCATCGCGTTTGCCAAAGGGCAGGGGCGGACGGATTTTCAGGACATTGTAGGCGATGCCGTTGGTTCCCATCAGCACGCCTGCCTGCCGCATCAGGTTGGCAACGCGATCTGCTTCCTTGGTGGCAGGCGTCTTGCGGGTGCGATCCGTCACCAGTTCGGCGCCAATGGCAAGGCCGGAGCCACGCACGTCGCCAATGATCGCGTGCTTCTGTGCCAACGCCGTCAAGCCATCGCGCGTGTAGCGTCCGGTGTCCTCGGCATTCTGCTGCAATTTCTCTGCGATGATCACGTCCAGCACGGCATTGGCAGCAGCACAGGAGACCGGGTTGCCGCCGAAGGTGTTGAAATAGCCGAAGGCCTTGCGGAAGGCCGCCATGATGTCATGCGATGTCGCGACAGCAGCAACGGGATGGCCGTTGCCCATGGGTTTACCCATGGTCACGACATCGGGCGCGAAGGCGGCGCGTTCGTGGCCCCAGAAATGCGATCCGATGCGGCCAAAGCCGGGCTGCACTTCATCGGCAATGACAATGCCACCTGCCTTGCGCACGGCGGCAATTGCGCCATCGAGGAAACCCGGCCGAAGATCAGGAAAGCCTTCGTTGACGAAAGCCGGACAGATGATGAGTGCGGCCACACCATGGCCCGCCGCCGTCAGGGAATCACATGCCTCTTCAACTTCGCGTGCAAATGCCAAGGCGTGGGCCTCCGCCGAACCGCCCTGCGGGCGATAACTGTCGGGCGCCGTCACATGGCGGATGTAGGGCGCAAAGCCGCCGATCGGTGGCTTGGTGGTGGACAGCTGCGACACGGCCGACGTGTTGCCATGATAGGTGTGGTTCGTTGCGATGAGCCCCGTCTTGCCGGTGAAGGCCTGGGCCATGCGGAGCGCGATATCATTGGCCTCGCTTCCGGTGCACACCATGATGGCGGAAGAAATGTTGCTGTTAAAGGTCGCCACCAAACGCTCGACATAATCAATTATGCCTTCATGCAGATAGCGCGTGTGCGTGTTGAGGGTTGCCGCCTGCCTGCTGATCGCCTCGACCACATGCGGGTGGCAATGACCGACATGGGGAACATTGTTGTAGCAATCGAGATATTTGCGGCCATCAGCATCGTAGAGCCACACGCCTTCGCCGCGCACGATGTGCACGGGGTCGTCATAGAAAAGGCGCACATTGGGACCGAGCAGGCGCTCGCGGCGGCGCAGCAGGTTTGCTTTGTCACACATGCGTCAGCTCCATTTTGTGACGCGAACAGAAAGTTGTTTGTTGCATCATTGATACCTCTTTTTTTGAACATGCCCTTGATTGCAGGCATTCGGCAAGGGAGAGCAGCAACCATGCGAACATGGCTGGCGTGCTGCGGCAAATGTGGTCGAAATCCACGGAAAAGGTGGCACTGTCGCGCCCAACGTCGTTTTCATGGTCGGCTCAAAACTGTTGTTGGGGGAAGCGGACAAAATCCGGGAACATAGGTGAATATAGCTGAAGTACCGCGCGCTGTCAAGTATTATTTCCTGAAATAGGATATGCAAATGATTGCAACAGGATGCGCGTTGCCGGGCATTGTCTTTGGCGGTCCTCACTTGCTACGCTCCGTTTAAACCCCCAGAGTCCGAATGCCAAAAGGAACAATTATGGCCAACAAAGTCATTATCTCGGTCGCCATCACGGGCTCGATCCATACCCCTACCATGTCGCCGCACCTGCCGATAACGCCAGATCAGATTGCCGAACAGTCAATCGCTGCCGCCAAAGCCGGTGCTTCGATCATCCACTTGCATGCCCGTGACCCCAAGGACGGCCGGCCGACGCCGGATCCGGATGTGTTCATGCAGTTCCTGCCGCGCATCAAGCAGAACTGTGACGCTGTCATCAACATCACCACGGGTGGTGGTTCGAACATGACGGTTGATGATCGCGTGGCAGCACCCTTGCGCGCCAAACCCGAGATGTGTTCGCTCAATATGGGGTCGATGAATTTCGGCATCTTCGGGCTTGCCGACCGCTACAAGGAATGGAAGCACCCCTGGGAAGAGCCGTTTCTGCGCAACACCGAGAATTTCATTTTCCGCAACACGTTTGGCGACATTGCGCGCATCCTGAAGGAATTGGGCGAGACGCACGGCACACGCTTTGAACATGAATGCTACGATGTCGGGCATCTTTACACGCTGGCGCATTTTGTTGATCGCGGGCTGGTGAAGCCGCCATTCTTCGTGCAGATGATTTTTGGCATTCTTGGCGGCATTGGTGCCGACATGCGCAATCTGATGTTTATGAAGGAAACCGCCGACAAGCTGTTTGGCAAGAGTTACCAGTGGTCGGTGTTGGCAGCGGGCAAGAACCAGATGGCCTTCTGCACGCAGGCGGCGATGATGGGTGGCAATGTGCGTGTCGGTCTTGAGGACTCGCTTTACATCGGCAAGGGCAAGCTTGCCTCCTCGAATGCCGAACAAGTGGCCAAGATCCGTCGCCTCATTGAAGAACTCGGGCTTGAGGTGGCCACGCCAACGGAGGCGCGTGAGATGCTGGCGCTGAAGGGCGGAGACAAGGTGGGTTTCTAAAGATGACTGCGGTGCAACCTTCGCCCTGCATCATTTGCGTGGCGATCACCGGTTCTGTTGCCACGAAGGCCGACAATCCAGCGGTTCCCATTTCCATTGTCGAACAGGTTGAAAGTACGCATGAAGCCTTTGAAGCTGGCGCATCCATTGCGCACTGTCATGTGCGTGATGAGGAGGGCAAGCCGACGTCAGATCCGGAGCGGTTTGCACGTTTGAAAGAGGGGATTGAGAAGGCCTGTCCGGGGATGATTGTGCAACTGTCCACGGGTGGCCGCTCCGGGTCCGGCAGGGCGCGCGGCGGCATGTTGCCCTTGCTCCCCGATATGGCGTCACTCACCGTTGGCTCCAACAATTTTCCGACGCGCGTTTATGAGAACCCGCCAGACCTTGTTGATTGGTTGGCTTCGGAAATGATTGCCCATGGCATCAAGCCAGAGATCGAGGCCTTTGACCTTTCGCACATCCTGCAAGCAGCGGCGATGCAACGGGACGGGCGCCTGAAAGGCCCGCTCTACGTGCAATTTGTCATGGGGGTCAAAAATGCCATGCCCGCCGATGAGCGCATTTTTGATTTCTATATTGAAACCCTGAAGCGGTTTGCGCCTGATGCGCAATGGTGCGGAGCAGGCATTGGCGCGGCGCAGGCGACAGTCAATCAATGGTGCATCATGAAAGGCGGACACACACGCACGGGTCTTGAAGACAATGTGCGCCTCGACCGGCACACGCTGGCACCGTCCAATGCCGCACTTGTCAAACGCACCGCAGATTTGTGTGAACGGTACGGACGGCCTGTGGCCTCTTGGCAGCAAGCGCGCCACATCCTGGGACTGCCATTGCGCAAGGCAGCGTGATGGCACTTCGGGAGCGTTACGCTCCGAAGTGCCCCTTCAACAACGCATTCACGTCATTGGCCTTTTCCATGAAGACCATGTGGCCTGCACTTTCAAGCACGTGAACCTTCGCGCCGGGGAAGTTGTTGGCGTGCGCCACCGGAATGATCTGGTCTTCCTTGCCCCAGATGATTTGCGTATCGCCCGCACGATTGGCCACAGCCTTCACCGGAAGATCATGCTGCTTGTTGCCGCCGAACAGGGCTTCGGCCAGTGCCTTGAGCGCAGGTTCGACGCCATCCAGACGCTTGTATTTCAGCACATCGTCAACAAGCTGACGACTGACGAGGCTCTTGTCGGCGAACAGCATCTCAAGCACCGGCTTCAAGTCGCGTCGGCCCTCAGCCGCCACATAGTCGCTGACATAGGTGCCGAATTCCGGACCGAGGCCTGCTGAGCAGATAAGCGACATGGTTTTGACCTTGGACGGGTCGTCTGCTGCCAGTTGCATCGCGATTGCGCCGCCCATGGAATGACCCACGACATGCGCCGATGTGATGCCCGCTTCCTTCATGAATTCGCTGACCGATTTGGTGAGCACATTCAAGGAGGGATTGGGCAGGTTCTTGGTGGACTGGCCATGTCCCGGCAGATCGAGGGCATAGACGGTATTCTTCTCGGCCAGCGCGTCAATGTTGAAGAGCCAGTTGTCGAGGTCACCGCCGAAGCCGTGAATGAGGATCACCGCATCTCCGCTTTCGCCGCGCTTAGCATAGCGGACCTTGCCGAGGCTGGTGTCGGCCCATTCGTATTTCGGGCCTGAGTCCTCATCGTCTTCCCCAGCCACTGGCATGACAAAGCCAGCGACATATTCATCGATGGCCGAGTCAGGCACTTCTGGTGGCGCGAGCACACCAAGCAAGGCTTTCACCGGATAGGTTGTGCCGACGATGCCGACGGCCCGCCGCAGCAGACCGGAGTCTGTGCTTTGGAACTCGCCGGCAATCTTGTCGGTCTCCACTTCAAGGATGGGTTCGCCTGCCTTGATGTCCTTTCCCGGCTGGACGAGCCAGCTGGTCAAGGTTCCTTCCTTCATCGACAGGCCCCATTTGGGCATGACGATGGGAACGATACGCGGATCACTCATCTTGTTTGCTCCTCAGTTCGCCATCGTCTTGCGCACCGCTTTGGCGATGGTGTCGGCCGTCGGGATGTAGAGATCCTCAAGCGTCGGCGAGAAGGGCACCGGCACATGCGGCGGTGTGACCATCTGGATGCCGGACTTCAGGGCCTTGAACGCTTCCTGGCTGACGACGGCGGACACGTCTGCTGCAATCGAACACCGCGGTGTTGCCTCATCGACGCAAACGAGACGTCCGGTGCGTTCAACACTGTCGAGCACAGTGTCCATGTCAATCGGCGAGAGCGTGCGGAGATCAATCACCTCAACCTCGATGCCGGACTTGGCCAATTCCTTGGCGGCATCCATGGAGCGATGCACCATCATGCCATAGGTCACGATGGTTGCATCCTTGCCTTCGCGTACCACATTCGCTTCACCGAACGGGATGGCATAGGATTCTGCGGGCACGTCGCTTTCATGGGGATAGAGGACCTTGTGCTCGCAGAAAATCACCGGGTCATTGTCGCGGATCGACTGGATGAGCAGACCTTTGGCGTCGTAAGCATTTGACGGACAAACAACCTTGAGGCCGGGGATGTGCGTGAACAAGGGCGTCAGCATTTGCGAGTGCTGGGCGGCGGCGCGGAAGCCCGCACCCACCATGCCGCGGATGACCACGGGTGTCTGTGCTTTGCCACCGAACATGTATTTGAACTTGGCAGCCTGGTTGAACATCTGGTCGAAGCAGACACCCATGAAATCCAAAAACATGAGTTCTGCGACTGGGCGCATGCCGCAGGCGGCAGCACCGATTGCTGCACCCACGAAGGCCGATTCCGACAGCGGCGTGTCGAGCACACGCCCCGGATGTTTGTGGAACAGGCCTTTGGTGACACCGAGGGGACCACCCCAGGCATCGTCTTCACCTTGACCGCCGGCGCCGCCGGCGATGTCTTCACCCATGATGAAGACGCTGGGGTCGCGGGTCATTTCCTGGTCGAGCGCCTCGTTGATTGCCTGGCGCATGCTGATATTGCGAGCCATGTTGTTTCCTCCAGCTCTTAGTATTTCACGTAAACGTCGGTGGTCAGGTCGGCCGCCGTGGGCAGGGGTGCTGCCTTGGCGAAGGCAAGTGCCTGCGCGACCAAACTGATCGCATCCTTGTCGATCGCTTCAATTTCGGCGCGGCTGATGACACCGGCATCTACGACGCGATCAGCGAAGAGCTTGATGCAGTCCTTGTTGGCGCGGATGTCGTCAAGTTCGCCCTTGGCGCGATAGAGCTGCTGGTCACCTTCGAAGTGGCCGTAGAAACGCACCATCTTGCATTCCAAGAGGGCAGGTCCGCCGCCTTCGCGGGCGCGCTTGATGATTTCGCCTGCCGCTTCGTAGACGGCAAAGAAATCCAGGCCATCAACGGTGACGCCGGGCAGGCCGAAGCCTGCGGCGCGGTCAACGTAGGAATCGACGGCGACGGCATAGTCACGCGAGGTTGATTCCGCATAGCCATTGTTTTCGACCACGAAGATGGCTGGCAGATTCCAGACCGCTGCGAGGTTGAGGCTTTCCAGGAAGGTGCCCTGGTTGGACGCGCCATCACCGACGAAGGAAATGCCTACCGCCCCATCGCCACGATATTTTGCAGCGAGTGCCGCCCCGCAGATCAACGGCGCTCCGGCGCCGAGAATGCCGTTGGCACCCATCATGCCCTTGGACAGGTCAGCCACATGCATGGAGCCGCCTTTGCCTTTGCAGAGCCCTGCGGCGCGGCCGAAAATTTCAGCCATCATGGCCTGCACTTCCACGCCTTTGGCAATGCAATGGCCATGGCCACGATGGGTGGAGGCGACACGGTCCTTGTCTTGCAGGTGCATCATGATGGCCGTGCCTGCGGCTTCTTCACCGGCATAGAGATGAACGAAGCCCGGAATTTCGCCCTTGGCGAATTCGGTGTGCAGCGTTTCCTCAAACTCGCGGATGGTGCGCATGGTGCGATAGGCCTGCAACAGGCCCGCTTTTCCCAAGGGGAAGGCAGATACTGCGCTACTGCGGACGGCAGATTTCGCCTTTACCTTCTTTGCGGCAGGTTTGGTGGCTGCCTTTTTCTTTGGAGCTTTCTTTGCTGCTTTCTTCGCTGCTTTCTTGGCCATGGTTCCTCCTCCTGGGTTCAGTTTCAGCGTTTGACGTTTTTCTTCTTGCTCCGCATCAGCCCGTGGCGGGCTGCATATTGCATGCAGGCGCCGACATCGACGGTGCGGAAGGCATTGCGTTCGAGTGTGATGGTGACGTCGTCCAATTCATTGAAAGACAATTCACGTTCGCCATCCAACGCGATGGAGCCGGCACCAATTTCCGGTGAAATGATCCTTCCGGCTTTCAGATTTGAAAAGCTGCGAATGCCGACGCCGCGCATGAAACCGGGCGCAATGGGCGTATTGACAGTATATCGTGCCTCGGAACTGCCACCCAGCTTAACATGCAGTCCATCCGGGTCAGCGCGGGTCACGGATTTCAGCAGGCCAGCGATCGCCGACATGCCGATGACTTCGGGATCCGCGAAGGTTACAAAGAGTTCGCGGAAGGTGTCCGTCCGCCACAGGGCGCGGGCCCCGATGGCCACGGCATCCCGCGCGATGTCCGGCAGGGCATCCGGAGCGCGGAAGACGTTCACGATGTCGATGCGCTCGGTCACCTCGCGCAACGAGGCGTAGCTGCGTTCTCCCAGGATCGCCGGCTCGCGCGGGTTCACGGGGGTGATCCGGTAACCGTGCCGCTGCAGG
>CALMEZ010000158.1 GCA_937864985.1 uncultured Alphaproteobacteria bacterium | reverse complement strand
ACACCGCTGCGGTGCAGATGCAGACCAAGTCCGGCCGCATCGCCGTCATCACCAATTCGCGCCGCGCCACTTATGGTTACGACCAGCGCATGGAAGTGCATGGCGCGAAGGGTATGCTGTCGGCTGCCAACGTGCACAACACCACGGTGCAACTGCACAATGGCAACGGCACGCAGGCAGACCCCGTGCAGAACTTCTTCCTCGAGCGCTATTTCCAAGCCTACACCAACGAACTCAACACCTTCATCAGCGCTGTCGAAAAAGGTGACCGCAATCCCAAGCCATCGGGCTTCGACGGACTGCAGGCCGGCATCCTGGCAGACGCTGCAACGCAATCATGGCAGACAGGCAAGCCTGTGAAGGTCTGAGGGCTTTCAAAAACAAATGGGGAGCTTTCCGCAAGGAAAGCTCCCCATCACACACTGGCATCCGGGTACGCAGTACCCAATCCCGGAAGATCCTTGACACTTCCCCGCTCGGGAAACGCATGTCATGGCGGTCAAGGTAACCAAACGAGGTTTCGAAAGAGTTTCTTTCAAGGGCCGGCGCAAAAGTTTTGTCTTAACAAGGTCTTGCCATACTGTTCCGGCGTGGCGCAAAACCCGAAAAATGAAGCGCTTTTGGGGTTGTATTTCGCCGCCGTCCCGACTACATGACTGCCAGCGTCACGTGATTTTCAAATCATACGGCAATTTGACGCGGGATGGAGCAGCCCGGTAGCTCGTCAGGCTCATAACCTGAAGGTCGTCAGTTCAAATCTGGCTCCCGCAACCAAAATTAAAGCGCCACCTCTTTTGGGGTGGCGCTTTTGTTATGTGCGGCCGCATCAATCAATTGACTTTGCTCAAGCCTTTCTCGCGGTCAATGAGATAGTGAGCGTCGGCATCAACTTCTTGCCAGCCGCTGGTTTCTCCTTCGGGCCAGTGCACTCGGATTTGGGTTTTGGTTTGCAAGCCTGTTCCGAAGTGCAGATAACCGGCCTGGCCAGACACATGCCCGCCGCCAACATAGTTCTCACGGGTCATGATCTTGCCGTCTGCCTGCTTCACATCCACCCAGGCACCGATTGCATTGCGATTGCCGCCAGGTTGCTGCAGCTTCACCTCGATGAAATGACCGAGGCTTTCCGAGGAGTTGCGCCACAGCTGCACATTCTCGCGCCTCGCCACGACCACAAGATCAAGTTTGCCGTCGTTGTTGAGGTCAACAACCTGTGCGCCGCGATGGTTGCGGAAACTGACGATGCCCGCCTTGTCACCTGCCTCCATGAACGTGCCATCCTCTTTCTGCAGGAGGAGATTGTTGGGATCTTTCTGCGCAAAGTCCGGCATGGCGTCGACATTGCCCTTGGCGATGAACAGGTCGTAGCGGCCATCATTGTTCATATCTTCAAATTGCGTGTGCCAGCCTGTGGAGGGACGCTCGTCACCGCCCGTGTAGGGCCGGTGCGCGGTGGTGCCCATGGCAAACTGGGCTTCCTTGTAGCTGGCCTTGGATGGGCCGTCTGAGAGAAGCTGCATGCGCTGGTCGGCCATCGAGGACAAGAAGTAGCTGGGATAGCCGGAGCTGTTGAAGTCTGCTGTGGCAATGCCCATGCCCCATAGGCGAATGTATTTCCAACCTTCAGCTTCTGTGTAGAGCTTCGGTGCCTCTCCGGGGTTGACGTGCCACATCTGCTCTTGCCCGCCCATGTAATATTCACGGTCATTGGAGACGCGAAGGCTCGGCGTGCCCGAACGGTTCCAGTCGGTGAACAGCATCGAAAGCGTGCAGAAGCTGGGCTTCAGGGTTATACGCGGGCCATACGTTTTCTGATCGGCATTTGGCCGCAGCAGCCAGTTGTCAGTGCAGTGTCCCCACGGATCATCTTCGAACTTGCGGTCGATATAGGTGCCGAAAGCCAGTGTCGGCAGGCTGTTGCCCTTTTCCCAGGTGGCAGAAAAGGCAGTGCCCCAGGCGTCACCCCCGTCAATGCGCCATGCTGCGTTCGTCTCTCTGAACTTGCAATGGCCAAGGCCTTTCATCACCTTGCTTTCGCCCACCCGCAGCACCACGATATCCATGATGCCATCGCCATCGATGTCAATCGGATAGGCTCCCGTCACGTGCGTAAGATTCAGGCCCGACGATTTTGCCTGCGCGAAGTGCAGCGCGCCGCTTTGCTTGGACTGATTGATGAACAGCTTTGCCTTGTTCTCCCCGCCGGCAAAGAACAGCTCAGGCAGACCGTCACCGGAGCAATCGAAGGCGGCAACACCGCCGCCGACCATATATTGCCAGTCACCCTTGTAGACGGACATGAGGCCGGACGAAGTCTCCTCCTTGAATGAGGGAATGACAGGAGCGGCCATGGCCCACCCCGAGAAAGCCAGGATTGCGGTAACGATGAGGCTGTATCTCATTTTTCCATCCGCAGTTTGGCTGCATAGGCACCAATACATTTCCCCTGCTGCAATCCATTTTCCACAGCTGCCCGGAAATGAATGCCGCCATAGAGCCGAGAGATGCCGGCTTCTTCCGCCGCCTGCCAAAATCCTGTGAAGTGTCGCACGCCGAGGCCGTCACGCTCATGTGTGGTGTCATCGAACGCATAGGCATCTCCAAAGACGGATGCCAGCGCCACGGCCGCAGCCCCGGTCTGTGTGGAATGTCCGGAGGGATATTCCGGAAACGGCGGCGTGATCAGCAGCGTTTCCCATTTCGGGTCGATCTTCTTTTTGATGAAGCTGACTGGGCGAATGTAGTCAAACTGGTATTTCACCCGCCAGCAGCCGATGAAGCCATCAGCAATGGCAATGCCCACCTTGGCCAGAGCCTCGCTGGCCTTGGCAGCTGGGAGGTGCCTCTCCTGCATCAGGTCAAGCACGATGCCGACCCAATGTCCGGGCGGCGTCCAGCTCAGGCCCGGGTCGTCTGACCAGAAGCGGGCGATGGTCTTTTGTTCGGGTGTGAGATTGTTCTTGGTATCGTAGACTTCCTTGGCTTGCAGGAAAAATGCCGACTGCTGATCCTCGCTATAAGCGGGCGGTGGCGGCAACGGGCAACTCGTGCCATCCGGCATCGCAAAGCTGCGGTTCTTACCCCAGGCGGGTAGCAGAGGATGTTGCTGGATCTGATAAGTGTTGGTCGGTACCCAGTGCCCCGGCTCTTTGCTGACCGCATAGACTTTCGGGAAACCGAGGTTTTCGATGACAGCGCCGCCATCTGTCTTCGACCAGGCGAGGATGGCCTTTTCCAGCTTCACACCATATGCAGCGCTTCGCCTCGCCACGTCGGGTGCCACGCCCTTGGCAACCTCCGCTTTCATGCTCTTGGAATGCGCCGCCATCACATGCTGACCCGATGGTCCGGTGTTGGCGAAAAAATCCTTGATCGCAGCATCCAGCGCCGCGTTCAACACCACAGCCTCATCATAGGCCTTGCCCGTCTCGCGCTGGGGCAATTCTTTTAAGCCATTCAATTGACCAGCAAGGGTCACCAGATGAGGATCACCGGATGCCGTGGCCTCATAAGCCGTCACGCCGACATAGGCAAAGGCGCGGCTGGCAACCGGAGGCGAATAGGTCGCCGTATGCCGCACCAGGTTGAGGAGCAAGGTATACCAATTCGCCATGACTTCTTCGGGTGCTGCGGCGCGTACCGGAGCGGCCATAAGGAGAAGTGACAGCAATGCAGCAAGTTTCTTCATCGGAGGATCCACAAATTTGCGTTTCCTTCCCTAGACGAAATGGTCCTTCCGAGCCATAAAAATTCGGAACCACCATCGTGCCTGGTGGTGGGGAGATGTTCGACAAACGCCAGAATTGTGACACGGGTGCAGTGCGGCGGAGAGGGGCAGGCAGCGAAGCAATTTGACTTGCCCTGGAGTGTCTTTCATCATGAAACAATGACCGCAATTGCAAGACTTCATGAACAACGGAGTGCAGGCCATGTCCGCATCCGCATGGAATCCCATGGTATTGCCGTGATGCGGGAAGCGGGATCACTGAAATGCCGGATGCCACGCGGAAGCCAAGAAGCCATTCTGATCAACACCAGCGGCGGCCTGGCCGGCGGAGACTCAGTCAGCATCGAGGCGGAAGTGGGACCCAGCGCGACATTGACACTCACGAGTCAAACGGCTGAGCGTGTTTACCGCTCGTTGGGGCCCGCAGCTTGCGTGGACGTGAACCTCCGCGCATCGCCAGGAAGCGCGCTCCTGTGGATGCCACAGGAAACGATCTTGTTTGAGCAGGGTGCGCTCAGCCGCACGCTGAACATCGAACTGGCAGCCGATGCCAGGTTCCTTGCAGTGGAACCCCTGATTTTCGGCCGCACGGAAATGGGCGAACACGCCAATCGCCTGTCAATTCGTGACCGGTGGAGCATCAGAAAAAATGGCCACCTCATTCATGCCGAGGCATTGACCATTGGGCCGGACCGGCCATCAACACCCGCAACACTTGGCGCATTCCGGGCGACAGCAACGATCATATTGATTTCCGAAGACGCAGATCGGGTGCTTGCAACTGTGCGGCCCCTCCTCACGCCCAATGACGGCGCATCTGCTTGGAATGGCAAGTTTGTTGCTAGATTAATGGCTAACGACGGCTTTGACTTGCGGAAAACCTTGATAAAGGTGCTTTCCGCCTGCGCTGGCCGCGATCAACTGCCGAAATGTTGGACATTCTGAGGAAAATTTATGCAGCTCACACCACGTGAAAAAGACAAACTGCTGGTGGCCATGGCCGCCATCGTGGCGCGAAGCCGCAAGGAGAGAGGTGTCAAACTCAACCACCCTGAAGCAATTGCCCTCATCACGGAATATGTGGTGGAAGGCGCGCGTGATGGCCGCGGCGTGGCAGACTTGATGGAGGCCGCCGCTCATGTTGTGGCCAAGTCCGACTGTATGGAAGGCGTGCCCGAGATGATCCATGATGTGCAGGTGGAAGCAACCTTCCCTGATGGCACCAAACTTGTCACCGTTCACCACCCCATCCGCTGAGGCAGCCATGATTCCTGGAGAAGTCATTACACCAACGGGCGATATCGAGCTCAACAAGGGTGTCAAGACCGTGACGCTGGAGGTCGCAAACACCGGCGACCGCCCGGTGCAAGTCGGCTCACACTATCACTTCTTTGAAACCAATGAGGCGCTGCGCTTCGACCGCGGAAAAGCCCGCGGCATGCGCCTTGATATTGCGGCAGGAACAGCCGTGCGCTTTGAGCCTGGCCAGAAGCGCGAAGTAACGCTGGTGCCGTTGGGCGGCGCGCGTAAGGTGTTCGGCTTTCAGCAGAAGATCATGGGAGCGCTGTGATGGCCCGCATTTCCCGCGCAACCTATGCACAAATGTACGGCCCGACAGTGGGCGACAAGCTGCGGCTGGCCGACACCGACCTCATTATCGAAGTGGAGAAGGATTTCGCCCTGCATGGCGAGGAAGTGAAATTCGGCGGCGGCAAGGTGATCCGCGATGGCATGGGCCAGTCCCAGGTCACCCGCGCGCAAGGCGCCATGGACACCGTCATCACCAATGCATTGATCCTCGATCATTCAGGCGTCATCAAGGCTGACATTGGCCTGCGCGATGGCCGCATTGCCGCCATTGGAAAGGCGGGCAACCCTGACACACAGGATGGCGTCACCATCATCATTGGCCCTTCCACGGAAATTATTGCCGGCGAAGGCAAGATCATCACGGCGGGCGGCATCGACAGCCATATTCATTTCATTGCACCCCAGCAGATCGAGGAAGCGTTGAATTCCGGCATCACGACAATGCTGGGAGGAGGCACAGGCCCTGCGCACGGAACACTTGCAACAACCTGCACCGGCGCTTGGCATATCGAACGCATGATCGAAAGCTTTGACGCCTTCCCCATGAACCTGGGCTTGATGGGCAAAGGCAATGCCTCACTGCCCGCAGCCTTGGAGGAAATGGTGCTGGCCGGCGCCTGCGGACTGAAGCTTCATGAGGACTGGGGCACCACACCAGCCGCCATCGATTGCTGCCTGTCGGTGGCCGACGCCCATGATGTGCAAGTGGCGATCCACACGGACACATTGAATGAATCAGGCTTCGTGGAAGCAACAATCGCCGCCTTCAAGGGCCGCACCATCCACACCTTCCATACCGAAGGTGCCGGGGGTGGACACGCTCCTGATATTATCAAAGCTGCTATGTACCCTAATGTATTACCATCATCTACCAATCCCACACGACCCTATACGGTAAATACAATAGATGAGCATTTGGATATGCTAATGGTTTGCCATCATCTCGATAAAAGCGTTCCGGAAGATGTTTCATTTGCAGACAGCCGCATTCGTCCGGAAACCATTGCAGCCGAAGATATTTTGCATGACATGGGTGTGTTTAGTATGATGAGCAGTGACTCTCAAGCGATGGGAAGAGTAGCAGAAGTAATCACACGTACTTGGCAAACTGCTCATAAAATGAAAGTACAACGGGGAAGC
>CALMEZ010000157.1 GCA_937864985.1 uncultured Alphaproteobacteria bacterium | reverse complement strand
CACATGCCTGCGGTGCCGGGCTTGTGGTGTCGGAAATGGTGGCAAGTGATGCGCTGTATCGGGAACGGCGTGACATGGTTCGGAGGGCGCGCGGCAGGGAAAAGATCTCGCCCTTCGTCATCCAGCTTGCTGGTCGAGAGGCGCATTGGATGACTGAAGGCGCGAAGGTTGCCGAAGACCTTGGGGCTGACATCATCGACATCAACATGGGGTGCCCGGCCCGGCAAGTGACGGGTGGTCTTTCCGGTTCTGCATTGATGCGCGATCCTGATCATGCGCTGCATTTGATTGATGCGACGGTCAGGGCCACGGCGGTGCCAGTTACCGTGAAGATGCGGCTGGGCTGGGACCATGGACAACTCAACGCGCCGCACATCGCAAAGCGTGCCGAAGAGTCGGGTGTGAAGATGGTGACGGTGCATGGCCGCACGCGCTGCCAATTTTACAAAGGCAAGGCCGATTGGGCCGCAATCCGCATGGTTCGTGAGGCGATTTCGATTCCGTTGGTCGCCAATGGCGACGGCGCATCCGCCGATGACGCGCGGGCCATGATGGCTGCGTCAGGTGCCAACGCGGTGATGTTCGGTCGCTCAACTTATGGCCGGCCGTGGTGGCCCGGAACGGTGGCCAATGATCTTGCACCGGGGCAGGGCAAGCCGGCCCCAACGTTGACGGCGGAGAGGGATCTGCTCTTATGGCTGCAGGCGGAAACTCTAACGCTGTATGGCGCTAGCCTTGGCAATCGCACTTTCCGGAAACATCTCGGTTGGACCGTGGATCGGCTGCAGGAACGTGGCCTTCTGAGTGTTGAGGTTGTGACGGAAGTGCGGCGCAGTGTCCTGCCGTCGAGCGACAATGGCCAAGTCAGCGCTGCCATCACACGCCTGTTCGACATGGCCGGTGAGCGCGCCGTGAAGGAGGCCGCATGAACGTGCAATCGCCCGTGGCCCTTCCTGCACCGCAGCTGGTGCTTGATGCCCTTCCGGACCCGTTGGTGGTGCTGGACAGGGAAGACCGCATCTGCATGGTGAACAGCGCGGCCGAAGATTTCTTCCAGGTTGGCGCACAGGTGCTGTTGCGGCACAAGCTGAGTGATCTTGTGCCCTTTTCCAGTCCGGTGCTGCAGTCTGTGCGGCAGGTGCGTGAAACGTCCAGCGTGGTCAATGAATATGCGGTGGGCATGGGAACACCTCGCCTGGGAGGCGAACGCACCGTGGACCTGCAAACGGCGCCGCTTGGTGAGGACGCGCAATTTGTGATCATGCTGCTGTTGCGCCGGTCAGTCGCGCATAAGCTCGGGCATCAGTTGAGCCACCAAGGTGCGGCACGATCAGTCTCGGGCATGGCGGCGATGCTGGCCCACGAGATCAAGAACCCGCTCGCAGGCATTCGTGGTGCGGCACAACTGCTGGAACCCAGTGTCACTGATTCAGACCGGGTTTTGACGCGCCTGATCTGCGATGAAACAGACCGCATTCACAAGCTTGTCGACCAAATGGAGGTGTTCTCCGATGAACGCCCATTGGAACGCAAGCCGCTAAATATCCATGTGGTCTTGGACCATGTTAAAAAGCTGTTGCGCGCCTCACATGGTGCATCGTTGAGCATCCGTGAGGAATATGACCCATCACTTCCTTTCGTGCTCGGCAATTTTGATCAGTTGGTGCAGGTATTTCTCAATCTTGGCAAGAACGCTGCCGAGGCCCTGCAGCAGGGTGGGCGGAACAGTGAATCTGCGGAGATCCTGTTCACCACGGCCTTCCGGCCCGGCATCAAGTTGCAGGTGGCAGGTTCAACCGAACGGGTTTCGCTGCCGCTTGAAATTTGCGTCAGCGACAATGGCCCGGGCATCAGCGAAGACCTGCTGCCGCACATCTTTGAACCCTTCGTGACGTCGAAGCCGCAAGGACGGGGGCTTGGGCTTGCGCTTGTTGCGAAGGTGGTGCGAGATCACGGCGGCACCATCGAATGCCAAGCAGGCCGGCGGGGCACGACATTCCGCACCTTGCTGCCGATGATTGCGCCCGACATGGACAGTGAAGACGAGATTGCCGGAGGCATACAGCGATGAACAACAAAACCATTCTGGTGGCGGATGATGACAGTGCCATCCGCACGGTGGTCTCGCAGGCCTTGACTCGCGCGGGCTATGCGGTGCGCGCCACGGGCACGGCGGCGGCGCTGTGGCGCTGGATCAGCGAAGGTGAGGGAGATGCTGTGGTTACCGATGTGGTGCTGCCGGACCAGAATGCTTTCGACGTGCTGCCGCGCATCCGCAAGATGCGGCCGATGCTGCCCGTCGTTGTCATGAGTGCGCAGAACACCATCATGACGGCGATCCGCGCTGCGGAACTGGGTGCCTATGATTACCTGCCGAAGCCTTTTGACCTGAATGGCCTTGTGCAGACGGTGGGCCGTGCGCTTGATACGACATCGAAGCCGGCTCGCCCTGCAGTCGAAGGAAGTGGCGAGGCCCTGCCGATTGTGGGACGCTCTGCCGTCATGCAGGATATCTACCGGTTGATTGCCCGCCTGACGCAGACAGACCTTACAGTGATGATCATCGGTGAAAGTGGCACCGGCAAGGAACTGGTGGCCCGGGCGCTCCATGATTACAGCAAACGGAAGAAGGGGCCGTTTGTTGCCATCAACATGGCGGCCATTCCGAAGGACTTGATCGAGTCTGAACTCTTCGGCCACGAAAAAGGGGCGTTCACAGGTGCTGCAGGCCGCATGGCCGGGCGCTTTGAACAGGCTGAGGGTGGCACGTTGTTCCTCGATGAGATCGGGGACATGCCGCTTGAAGCGCAGACCCGATTGCTGCGCGTGCTGCAGCAGGGCGAATACACGACCGTCGGCGGCCGCACCCCGATCAAGAGCAACGTGC
>CALMEZ010000156.1 GCA_937864985.1 uncultured Alphaproteobacteria bacterium | reverse complement strand
GGCTGGTGCAAGGACAAATGGGGCATTTCCTGGCAGATCACGCCGCGTGTGTTGCTGGAGGCCATGGCCGCGGGCGGCGGCGAAGCCAAGCGCGCATTCGATGCCATGATGACCATGCGCAAGATTGATGTGGCAGCCATTGAGGCCGCAGTCCGCGGCTGATCCCTCTGATCCCGCGTCACCTGGAAAATTAAAATGTATCCACAATTGATGCAGATCAAGGTGCGCCCGCTGCGCAAAGCCTAAGTTTCCCAATAACAGGAAGCCGCAATGAAGCGGACCTGATCTGGGAGAACATCATGTCCACGTTCCGCGCACTTGCACTCACTGCTATGGTCTTGACCGGCACCGTCTTGACGACGGGCCATGCTTTGGCAGATGCCACCGTTAAAGTGTCCCTGTGGGACAATGCCAGCAATCCGGACCTGAGCAAGAACCTGGGCATGGGCATGGGCTCGAAGATGGACATGAGCAAAGCCCCCATGGGCATCAAGCTTGACTCCGCTGAAGTGGCAGCTGGCAAGGTGACATTTGACGTCACCAACGATTCAAAAGAGACAATCCACGAGATGGTGGTAGCACCCTTGGCCAATGCCGATGCCACTTTGCCATTTGTCGAAAAAGACAATGAAGTTGATGAAGAAGGCGCAGGCCACCTCGGCGAGGTCTCCGAACTGGATCCCGGCAAATCCGGATCGCTGACAGTTGAAATGAAACCCGGCACCTATGTGCTCTACTGCAACGTGGCAGGCCACTATGCCGCTGGCATGTGGACCGTCATCACTGTGAAATAATCTGCCTGCTCCCGCCCTCTCTTGCAGGGGGCGGGACACTTTTCAGGCCGGGTTCGCCCGCCCCAGCATGCGGGAGACATGCTGGAACAATTGCCCGACATATGTCTCATCACCTTTGATGCGCTTGATCAGCAGCGCGCCTTCAATGGTGGAAAACAGCAGGCGGGCCATCTGCCGCGCTTCGCCTGCAAACCGATATTGCCCGGCGGCGCGCCCACGCTCCAGCAGGTCTGTCAGGAACTCTTCATGTTCCATAAAAAACGCCTTGAGTTCACTTTGCAGTTCGGACGGCAGGTTGAGGTACTCCCCGCCCATCACGCCTGACAAGCAGGCAAGCCCGGTGCTGCGGCCAAAATCCATGATGGGCCCGAGGTAGCTGTCGAACAGCGGCCAAAAATCATCTGCGGACGCGGCGGGCAGACGATCAAAATGGGCGCGCATGCGATCGCGGTAACGCGCCACGACAGCCCGGCCAAGATCGCCTTTCACCGGGAAGTGATAATAGATGCTGGCCTTCCGGATGCCGACCTCTTCCGCAATGTCCTGAAAGCTGAAGCCGCTATAGCCTTTGGCCTGGATCAGTCTTTCCGCTGAATTCAGAATTGCGTCGCGCGTTTCCATGTGCGCGACACTAGCGCAACAGGTCTCCCCCTGAACAGATGCCAGGGAGAGAACATCGTCTTGATATGACGGCAGCCTACTGCACAGGCTTGATGTCAAAAGAGTCGTCTTGCGACAGGGCAAAGATGCAGTCTTGCCCATCCAGACATTCGCTGATGTGAGGCACATTGGCTTTGACACTCCAATATGAGCCGGGGCCAAGCACCGTTTCCGTCTCGGGCTTGCCAGGTTCGTAGTGCCGGGCTTGGCCGACGACAACAATGCCCACATAGTCATGGCTGTGAGTGTGCAGTGGAGTTTTGAAACCCGCTTTGAACCTGATGAAGGACAGGTGCTTTCCCTTCGTAAAGTCACCGACGACCGGCGCGGCCTGCGGCCCAAACCCCGTGTCCAGCCATTTCACGTCGGCTGCGGGTGTTCGGCTTGTGCTTGGCTCTTCAGCCTGCACCAATACAGTACTTGTGGCCAACAAGATGACGCCGCAAGCCATTGTTTTTAAAATATGTTTCATGATTTCTCGCTTTCTGCCTCAAGAGGCAAATATTTATCTACCTTACGACAGGTAGATAAACAAATCACGTTCTTGTCATTACGGGAAATGACAATCCCGGGCGGACAAGCAGCAATCCTAATCTAACTGGTTGTTGCTGTTCGTCACACTGCTCAGCCACCGGGTCACTGCAGGCAATTCCGGCCGGAAGTAGGCGATCATCCGACTGGCATGTGCCGGCGCTCCACTGCTGGGCCATGGCGCCACGCCGTGCAGCAGCATGGGATGCAACAGCGTTGCCTCGCCCGGCGCGGCATGCACGATCCGGCGCTCACAAGCCGTGAACGCCTCGCGGCGCGCCTCGGCATAAGGTTCGGTCAGATCCACTTCACCCCACTGCGCCGGAGCAACATACCCGAGTTCACGACGGAACATCGCCTGCATGATGAGGTGTGACTTCTCCCACACCACCAGTGGCGCGGCATCAGATGGCGTCTCATTGAGGGGAATGCCGAGGATGAAATGATGCACCTCGCGCAGGTGGCGGCGCTTGGCTGGCCCCTCCCCGTGCAGCCCATCAACATGGGCGGCATCGCGCATCAGCCGGAATCGATGCTGCGACTCTGACTCGTTGTCATCGCGCTGCGGATAACCGGGAAAGCACACCGAAAATTGAGCCCTGTGCCACGGGCCTTTGAAGTTCAGATGGTCAGCAATGAAAGATATGATCTCACCTTGCAGCGGCGGACCACCGGGCAAGCGCCCTTCATCATCGTTGGGCAAAGCATTAACACCAACAAACCATGTGCGCTTGTGGCGATACCAGTGGTCAAACGCCGGATCAGCAAGCACAGACGGGGCAACCAACGCCGCGGCCCGCGCCCATTCCATGAGCGAGGCATCAAAGGCAAAGCGCCGATAACCAAGTGTCAAAAATTCTGAAGCAGAAGAATCCATGCCGTACGTTACAACAATCAAAACGCCTCTGCCCGTGCCATGGCCCATTCCGCCGCCCAGGGTGGTGGAACGGCACGCGTCAACAGGTCGCCATCATTCAGAAACGCGAATTGCTCTGCCAGCGAAACAATGCGTCCGTCGCCGATCCGGCGGAAAATATGGCCGGGCTGCAAATCGCTCGGTCGTTCAAGCCCGGCCGCAGCCAGAAGTTCTGCCAAGGACTTGATTGTTTCCCGGTGGAAGCTCGCCACCCGCTCAGCCTTGTCACCCACCACAATGGCGCGCTGGCGCAGATCATCCTGCGTGGCAACGCCTGTCGGACAGTGGCCGGTGTGACAGCTCTGCGCCTGAATACAGCCAACGGCAAACATGAAACCGCGCGCCGCATTGCACCAGTCCGCCCCCAGCGCATGGGCCCGCGCCATGTCAAAGCCCGTGATGATTTTCCCGGCACAGCCAAGCCTGATCTGGCTGCGAAGCCCCGCACCCGTCAGGGCCGAATGCACAAATGCCAAGCCATCGCGCAGCGGCATGCCAAGATTATCGATGAACTCCGCAGGTGCTGCCCCCGTGCCGCCCTCCTTGCCATCGACCACAATGAAATCCGGCGCGCTGCCACTGGCCAGCATGGCCTTGACCAGCGCCAGGAATTCCGGCTTGTGGCCGATGCACAGCTTGAAGCCCACCGGCTTGCCACCCGATGTCTCCCGCAGAAGGTCGATGAAAGCCATCAGTTCCAAAGGCGTCGAGAAAGCCGAATGGCGGGCTGGCGAAATGCAGTCCTGCCCCATGGGAACGCCGCGAATGCGTGAAATCTCTTCCGTCACCTTGGCAGCCGGCAATACACCGCCGTGGCCCGGCTTGGCGCCTTGCGACA
>CALMEZ010000155.1 GCA_937864985.1 uncultured Alphaproteobacteria bacterium | reverse complement strand
CTCCAGGCCCTTCGACTTGTGCACCGACATCAACGTCACCGCGCCGCCGCCGAGCGGCTGCATCAGCGCGTCGCCCTCGCGGGTACCGTCGTGCCAGGTGCCCAGCCACTTATCGAGCGGGATCAGCCCGTCGCCGCCGTAGTTCACCTCGAAATACTTGTGGTGCAGATAGTGGAAATAGTCGCCGGTTTTCAATTTCATGCCATCGTGCAGCACCACTGTCTCAAAACCGGCATGGCCCTGGGCCGGCGAGAACGAGGCATGCTGCATGTGAAACATGGCGTGGATCGGATGTGAGGGAATGATCCAGTGGATGATGACGCCTGACCAGTAGAACAGATGTTCGACGGGATGCATCGACAAGCCGGTGATCGGCCCAACATCGACGTTGTTGTGATGCAGGTAATGCACCCACTTATAGAGCGGCCCCCAGTGAATCAGGCGGTGGATGAGGTAGAAGTGTACCTCGCGCATGATCGGGATGAGGCACATCATGATGACACAGTAAATGGGATGATCCGCCCAGCTGACATAGGGGATCATGTGGTTGGCATAGAGCCACCAGGTGATGACCTCATAGGCCGTCCAGATCGGAATGCCGCTGGCCACGGTCCAGAACAGGTTGTCGAAGAACTGGTTGCGGAACAGGAACAGTGGGTTGTCGCGCGCAAACCACTTGTTGGTGTATTTGTAATCCGTGCCCTGCATGCGCCAAAGGTGCAGCCAGGCATGCCAGGCGCCAACGATCACCAATGTCATAATCAGGTTGCGCAGGAAGATATAGGTGATCCAGCCCGCTTCGAAAGTCGCCATGCTTTCAAGTGGCGGTGTCAACCACAGCCAGGTGATCACCGGAATGGCCATGTAGAACAGGCCCCAGGGCATGAAATAGCCGGGATAGCCGAACAGGTATTTCAGCATCGCCGCTGGTTTCAGCGGCCACACCAGCACGGGGGCCACAGTCAGTGGATTGTCCGGCTGCCAATCACCACGCTTGTTGCGTTTGCCCGTGAAGCCTGTGTCCATGTGAATCTCCGACCTTCACCGGCATATTCCGATGAAGCGGCAACAGGGTCAATACATTCGCAAGGAGGGCAGGGCCTCAGCCCCACGTCACCTTATCGATCTCATAGGACTTGCCGCCGCCGGGCGTGTTGACCTCAACACTATCGCCCTTCTTCTTGCCGATGATGGCACGGGCGATGGGCGACGAAATCGAGATGCGGCCCTTTTTCACGTCGGCTTCCATGTCACCGACGATCTGGTAGACGACTTTCGCTTCGGTGTCTTCGTCGATCAGCGTGACTTTGGCGCCAAACATCACTGTGTCGCCGGAAAGCTTGGATACATCGATCACTTCGGCGCGCGAAATCTTGTCTTCCAGTTCGGCAACACGCGTTTCATTCCAACCCTGGGCTTCCTTGGCGGAGTGATATTCGGCGTTTTCCGACAGGTCGCCGTGGGCACGCGCTTCTTCGATGGCACGGATGATGCGTGGCCGTTCCACGGCCTTGAGGTGCTTCACCTCGTCAACCAGGCTCTGGTAACCGCCGGCGGTCATTGGCACTTTTTCCATCGTCGTCAATCCACTTCTGCCATGGTGTGCGGTGCCCCAAAGAGAGGCCTAACCCACATCTGGCTGGTCAAGAAAACACCCGGCTTGGAGGAGTGACCTCACAGCCGGGCAAGCCATAATGTGATACAAAGTGGCCGATTTTGCAAGGGTCCAGACCTTTCACAAAAAACGGTTGTAATTCATATGGTTGGGGAAGGGTCTTGAGCCTTTCGTGCGGTTGACAAGCCGGACCGGATATTGGAAAGGCTGCCTCAGCACCTGCAACGGCAAGATGCAGGTGCAAAGCTGCACTTCACTTCATTTTGGATGAACGGGCACGTGGTCCTGGCACTCGAAGACAAATGGATCTGGGATTTCTGGCTGGCCCGCAAGGGCAGGGAATGGCACTGCTATTTCCTTCAGGCCGACAAGACGCTGGGCGACCCGGAGTTGCGCCACCGCAACGTGACCCAGGGCCATGCTGTCTCAACTGACCTTATTTCCTGGGAGTATCGCGGCACCTGTTTTGCACCCGCTCCGGTTCCCGCCTGGGACGACTGGACGACGTGGACTGGCTCCGTCGTGAAAGATGGCAAGGGCCTGTGGCACCTGTTTTACACTGGCACGCAACATGAACGCCAAGGCCTGCACCAGCGCATCGGCCATGCCACCTCAAAGGACATGCATTCTTGGAAGCGCGTAGGCAATGGGCTGTGCCTCGATCTCGAGGGGCCGCTGGCCCAGCAATATGAGGAATACACGCCAAACCATTGGCCAGACCGCGCCATGCGCGACCCGTGGGTGATGAAAGACCCCGATGGCAATAGCTGGATTATGTATTTCACGGCGCGCGTTCCCGGCCGGAAAGAGCCGAATGCCGGTGGAGCGGTCGGTTTTGCAACCTCGCCAGATTTGAAAAGCTGGACACTGCAAAAACCCGTCTATGAGGGTGGTGATTTTGGCCAGTTGGAAGTGCCGCAGGTCTTCAAACACGGCAAACACTGGTACATGACCTTCTGCACGGCAGCGGAACATTGGTCGGAAGCCTATTGCGCATTCAATCCGCAAGCGCCCGTCACTGGCAATCATTATCTCATGGCCGAAAGCCACCTGGGCCCATGGACTTCGCCAAAACCATTCCTTGATGGCGCCAATCCCTGCCGCCGCTATGCCGGCAAGATCGTGGAGATTGAACGAAAACTGTTTCTGATGGCCTTCCTCTATTACGGCGAAGACGGAAAGTTCATCGGTGCCCTCTCTGATCCTGTCCCGGTGGCCGTAGCCGACGACGGCACATTAGGCATTGCTGAGACACCAGCCGCGCCCTTGACTTGATGCCGCGCATTTCAGAACCTAGCGTTTCAGTGATCTGAAAGTTTGCACATGCTTGAGTCCGCCACCTCTGCCCGCCATGGCAGCAACACCTTGCCCCGCAATCCGGGAACACCTTTGACGGTTGAGTGGTTCGAAGGCCATCAGGTCAACACCACCGCGGCGGAGCGCCGCGCCGCCACCTTGCCCACACGCCGCAGCGTGAAGAAGGAATATCAGGCGGCATGGTTGGTCAAGGCCCTGCAATGCATTGACCTCACAACCTTGTCGGGCGATGACACGGCAGGCCGTGTGCACCGCCTTTGCGTCAAGGCCATGCGGCCCTTGCGCGATGATATTGTGAAAGGCCTTGGCCTGCCTGACATGCCCAGGGTTGGTGCCGTTTGTGTTTATCCCAGTATGGTGCCTCCTGCCGTAAAGGCCCTGCGCGGTTCGGGCATACCGGTTGCATCCGTCGCCACAGGTTTTCCGGCTGGCCTGACGCCTTTGCCCATGCGCCTCGCTGAAATCAGATATGCCGTCGATGAGGGCGCCGACGAAATTGATATCGTCATTCATCGCGCCCAAGTGCTGACCCAGGACTGGTCAGCGCTCTACGATGAGGTGGCGGCCATGCGCGAGGCGTGTGGGCCAGCCCACATGAAGGCCATTCTCGCCACGGGTGACTTGAAGACGCTACGCAATGTTTACAAGGCCTCCATGGTGACCATGCAGGCCGGCGCTGATTTCATCAAGACGTCGACCGGCAAGGAAGACGTCAACGCCACATTGCCAGTGAGCCTCACCATGCTGCGGGCCTTGCGCGATTATGGCGAGCACACGGGCGTGAAAATCGGTTTCAAGCCGGCCGGTGGCCTGAAGACGGCGAAAGATGCCATGAACTGGCTTATCCTCATGAAAGAGGAAATGGGCCGCCGCTGGCTGGAGCCTGACCTGTTCCGCATCGGTGCCTCATCCATGCTGGCCGATATCGAACGCCAGCTCGAACACTACGTCACAGGCCGCTATTCCGCCCTGTCACATCATGCGGCTGCCTGAGGAATTCAAATGCCAACCGTCACAGAAGTTCTGAACACCATGGACTATGGCCCGTCGCCAGAAGGCAATGGCCACATCAAGGAATGGCTCGCGGCCCACGCCAAGGGCTTTGGCCATTTCATCAATGGGGGCTTTGTGGCGTCGTCTGCGCCACGGCTTGATGTGTTCAATCCGGCCAATGGCGAAAAGCTGGCAACCGTTCCGAACGGTTCTGCCAAGGATGTTGACACTGCAGTATCAGCTGCACGCAAGGCTTTCAAATCCTGGTCAAGGCTGTCAGGCCATCAACGGGCCACCCATCTCTACGCTCTGGCCCGCCACATCCAGAAGCGTGAGCGCTTTCTGTCGGTGCTCGAAACCATGGACAATGGCAAGACCATCCGCGAGAGCAGGGACATCGACATTCCGCTTGTCGCCCGCCACTTTTATCATCACGCCGGCTGGGCTGAATTGCGCCACAGTGAATTCCCAGGCTATTCGCCGCTGGGCGTCTGCGGCCAGATCATTCCGTGGAACTTCCCGCTGCTGATGGCGGTGTGGAAGCTGGCGCCGGCGCTGGCGGCCGGCAACTGCGTCGTGCTCAAGCCCGCCGAGCAGACGCCCATGAGCATCATGGCGCTGATGGACCTGGTCGGCGACCTCCTGCCGCCCGGCGTGCTCAACGTCGTCAACGGCTTCGGCGTCGAGGCCGGCAAGCCGCTGGCGCAGAACAAGCGCATCGCCAAGGTGGCGTTCACCGGCGAGACCACGACCGGCCGGCTGATCATGCAGTATGCCGCCGAGAACATCATCCCGGTGAC
>CALMEZ010000154.1 GCA_937864985.1 uncultured Alphaproteobacteria bacterium | reverse complement strand
TGAAGGCCAGCGTGCTGGTGGCCTCCGGGTCTGACGAAACCCGCAGCTTCACGCCGCGTGATGTTGCCATGATCAGCGAGCAGATCAAGGCGCGTGGCATCACGGTGATTGGTGTCATCAAGGCACTGGCCAATCGCGGCTTCCGGGAGGAAGCGGAAAACCTGCTCAATGTCGTGAAGCTCCGTGTCTCCGGCGACTATCTGCAAACCTCCGCCATGGTGCGTAATGGCCGCATCGTCTCCGCCATCAATGACCCGAATGACTATGCGGGGCCCGGCTCTGGCTATCGCCTGAGCGAAGAGCGCCGCCGGGAAGTGATGGGCATTCGTGACGTGCTCGACCAGAAAGAGGTGCTGCGCTCGGAATCCCAGCACCAGAAGGAAGAGGCGCGCCACATTGATTATCGCGACAAAGGCGAAGCCCACCCCGGCACTGATCCGAAAGACGTCGTGATCGGCATTTCGCCTGCCTTCGGCCTGAAACTGTTCCAAACCACCGCCGGGCATCGCCTGTCTGACGTATTAGGTGTCATGACCGCGGCCATCAAGGCACGCGGCCTGTCACCCCGCATCGTGCGCTTCCGGCATACGGCTGATACATCCTTCCTCGGATTATCAGCGGCGCGCCTTGCTGGCTCTGGCATTGGCATTGGCATTCAGGCCAAGGGCACGGCTGTCATCCACCAGAAGGACCGCCTGCCCCACCACAACCTGGAACTTTTCTCCAACGCACCCATCACCAAGCTGGAACATTATCGCGGTTTCGGCGCAAACGCGGCGGCATATGCCTTGGGCGAAATGCCAGATCCCGTCGTGGTGCCGACACGTGGCGAGGCCATGGGCTCCCGCCACCACGCCCGCGTTGCCATGATCTATGCCATCGAAACAGAAATGACATCGGAGGGTGCAACGCCCATCGAAACTGAAGTGTCGCTCAAGGGAGCCGCCACATGACATTTGATGCCAAGGACTACCCCATCGCCGAAAAGCATGCCGCCAAGGTCAAAGGCGCGCGTGGCAAGCCTCTATCTGACATCACGCTTGATGCCGTGCTGGCCGGCGATGTCACCATCGAAGACCTGCGTATCACGCCACAAGCCCTTGAAGCCCAGGCTGATGTGGCCCGCGCCGCAGGCCGGCCGCGCCTCGCCGACAATTTCCTCCGCGCCGCCGATCTTGTCGGCGTTCCGCAAGACCTTGTGATGCGCGCCTACGAATTGCTGCGCCCCGGCCGCGCAAAATCGAAGGATGACCTGATCGCCATGGCGCAAACCATGCGGGACACGCATAAAGCGCATCGCATCGCATCCTTTATCGAGGAAGCCGCAGACGTCTATGAACAACGCGGTCTGTTCACCAAGCGCTATTGAGACAGAACCATGCCTTACCCCTTCAATCTCGGTCACTACAGCCGCAAGATAACGGCCAAGAACAAATTGGCGCGCCAGTGGTTTGATCGCGGCCTTGCCTGGTGTTACGGTTACAACCACGATGAAGCCGTGCGCTGCTTCAAGCTTGCCGCAAAGGCAGACCCGAATTGCGTCATGGCGCAATGGGGCATCGCCTATGCCTCTGGTCCCAACTACAACAAGCAATGGAAGGCATTCGACGTTCTGGACTTGAAGCGCTCCCTCAAGACGGCGCGCGCCGCAACGCTCAAGGCGCAAAAGCTCGCCGCCAAGGCAACACCCGTTGAGCGCGATCTCGCCACCGCCCTGCTGCAACGCTACCCTGATGACAACACGGAAAGCGTGACACCCATTTGGAACGACAATTACGCAGCCGCCATGCGTGACGTTTATCAGAAGCACATGACAGACCTCGACGTCGCAGCCCTCTTCGCCGAAGCCATCATGAACCGCACGCCATGGGCCTTGTGGGACACGGCAACAGGAAAGCCCGCCGAAGGCGCTGATACGCTGGAGGCCATTGCCGTTATGGAAAAAGCCATGGCGCAACCCGGCGGCATGCAACATGCCGGGCTTCTGCACATGTACATTCACCTGATGGAAATGTCGCCGCATCCGGAACGCGCCTTGCGCGCCGCTGATGCCCTGCGCGGCCTAGTGCCCGATGCCGGCCACTTGCAACACATGCCCACGCATATCGATGTGCTGTGCGGCCACTATCCCACCGTTGTGGAATGGAACGGCCACGCCATGGCCGCCGACCGCAAATACCTGAAGGAACGCGGCGCACTGAATTTCTATTCGCTCTATCGCTGCCACAACTCGCATTTTCAGGTCTATGGCGCGATGTTCGCGGGACAATATGCCGTGGCGCTGGCGGCAGCCGAGGAACTGGCTGCCACCCTTCCCGAAAAACTGCTGCGCGTCGAGAGCCCGCCCATGGCCGATTGGCTGGAAGCCTTCGTGCCCATCAAGCAGCATGTGTTGATCCGGTTCGGCAAATGGGCCGAGATCAAGCAGCAGTCCCTGCCCAAGGATCAATCCCTGTTTTGCACAACGACAGCCATGATCCACTATGCCAAAGCCGTGGCCCATGCCGCCACCGGCGCGGTTTCGAAAGCCGAGGACGAAGCAGAACTCTTCGAAGCCGCCCGGGCCCGCGTCCCCGCCACGCGCTATCTCTTCAACAACACCGCTGTTGATATTCTCGCCGTCGCCGCCGAAATGATGGCTGGCGAAATCGCCTATCGCAAAGGCGACCACGCCAAAGCATTCGACCATCTCCGCCGCTCGGTGGAGCTGGATGACAACCTCCCCTATGACGAGCCCTGGGGCTGGATGCAGCCCACGCGCCACGCCCTCGGCGCACTGTTGCTGGAACAGGGCCACGTCGAGGAAGCAGCCGCCGTCTATCGCGCCGACCTTGGCCTCGACCAAACCCTGCGGCGGCCCTGCCAGCACCCGGACAATGTCTGGAGTCTGCACGGCCTGCACGAATGCCTCACGCGCCTGGGTGAGAAGGAACAGGCAACGATGATCAGGCAGCGGCTCAACATCGCGGCCGCGCGCGCCGATGTTCCGATCCGTGCCTCATGTTTCTGCCACCAGCGCGCCATGACGCCCAGCTGCTGCGATTGAGGAAAGCACGATGTCCTGGAAAACCGATTTCCGCTCACTCTACTACCTCGGCGCGCCAGAGCCCGCTGATCCCGTCATCATCCCAAAGGAAACCGCCCTCCTCGTCATCGACGTTCAGAACACTTATCTTGAGCGCCCTAATCGGGCCTCACTCCCGCCAGAAGAACAGCGCCGTTACGACCTGTGGACACCCTTCCACGAACGCATGCGCAACACGGTCATCCCCAACACGGCGAAAATACTGGACCTGTGCCGCAAGGCTGGCATCGAATGCCTTTTTGCGCGCATTGCGTGTCACACCAAGGATGGCCGCGACCGCTCCCTCTCCCAGAAAATGCCGGGCTGGAACAATCTGCTGCTGCCCAAGAACGACCTGCCCTCCCAGCTGGTGCCCGAATTGCAGCCGGTGGCTGATGAAATCGTCGTCACCAAAACCACCGATTCCGCCCTCACCGGCACCAACCTGCGTTTGATCCTGCACAACCTCGGCATCAAGACAGTCATTTGCGCTGGCATTTTCACGGACCAGTGCGTCTCCTCCACGGTGCGAAGCCTTGCCGATGAAAGCTATCAGGTCATCGTGCTGGAAGACTGTTGCGCTGCAGCAAACGACGATCTCCACCGCAAGGAACTGGAAATCATCAACATGATCTACTGCCACATTATGTCGTCGCGGGAATTCTGTGACTTTGTCCCCTTGGCAAGTGCCGCAGATTAGGATTTGATCTGCTTTGGGGCTGCATGCAACGACTCCGCAAGAAGGGAAGTGGATGCAGAGATTGCAACAAGGGAAGGGACAGCCAACATGGCACAAGCAAAACCATCGGGAACAGTCATCGACATATCGGGTGACAAGTCCGTCAAGAAACTTCAATCCAAGGCCGTCGGCCTCATCGGCGTTCTGTTTCTCGCCGTCACGGGTGCAGCCCCCATGTCTGCCATGTTGGGCAACGTGCCCTTTGCGGCGGGCTTCGGCATCGGCAAATATGCGCCGGCTGCCTTCCTGCTGGCGACCATCGTTCTCACCATCTTCTCGATTGGTTATGCCGCCATGGCCGGCCGCGTGTCGTCGGTGGGTGGTTTCTACTCCTTCATTTCGCAGGGCCTGGGCCGGGAAATCGGCATGTCAGCCGGCATCACTTCGCTCGTCTGCTATTCGATTTTTGAAGCCTCGCTGGACGGGCTTTTTGCTTTCTTCGCCAATGATTGGCTGAACAAGCACTTTGGCATCAACGTGCCATGGCTGGTGCTGGCGCTGTTCGCCATCGGGCTATGCGCCATTCTCTCCTATCGAGATGTCAAGCTCTCCGCAAAAATCCTTGGCGTGGCGCTGGTGGCAGAAGTCACCATCCTTATCATCTTTGCGCTCGGCGTCATCTTTGCAGGCAGTGGAACGAACTTCGACGGCGACTCGCTCAATGTCTTCAAGGTACTGACACCTGTTGCTGAACAGAAGGTCGGAGATGTTGCCATTGCCGCTGGTGCCGCCGCCGTTGGCGTCTTCATGGCCTTCTGGTCGTGGGTGGGCTTTGAAATGGCGCCCAACTACGCTGAGGAGAGCCGCGATCCGCGTCGCAACATCCCGCGCTCCCTGCTCATCTCAGTGGTTGGCCTCGGCGTGTTTTACACCATCGTCAGCTGGTGCGTTGTCTCGGCCTATCCCACCGAAGGTGACATGCTGGCCAAGGCCGTTGCCGACTCGGGCAATTTTTTCCTCTCGCCCATCCAGCAGTTTGTCGGTGGCTGGGCTTATCAGGTCATGGCAATCCTGATCATTACCAGCTCGTTTGCCTGCGCCATGGCCTTCCATAACACGGCAGCCCGCTATCTCTATTCGCTGGCTCGTGAAGGCGTCTTGCCGGCGTCAATCGCCGAAACACACGACCATCACAAGAGCCCCCATAAGGCCTCGGTCGTGCAGTCCATCCTGGCTGTGGTTTGGGTCGTACTGTTTGGCCTCTTCAACGGTTTCGGTGATCCGCTGAATCAGGCCTATCTCGGCGTCTACACACTCTTCGCCGTCTTGGGCACGGGCCTTCTGCTGGTGCTGCAGGCCATCGTCTCGCTGGCCATCATCTTCTGGTTCAAGAAAAACGGCGGCGGAAACGGCTTCAGCACGGTCGTTGCCCCCATCATCTCGTTCGTAGCCCAGTTGATCCTGGTTTACCTGCTGATCTCGAACCTCGCCACGCTAGGTGGCAAGGTCTGGCTCATCTGGGTTGGCCTTGTGGTGATTTTGGGTGGCCTGATCTGGGGTTTCATCCTGAAATCATCCAACCCGACCGCTTTCAACAACATCGGCCACATGATCAACGAAGGCGAATGAGCAGCACGTTTATGATCGATCGAGGGCAGCAGGCCACCTGCTGCCCTCTTTCTTACGGAGCATAAGACAAATGACACAGTCACTCAAAGGCCGCTCAGTGGCCGTCACCGGTGGATCGAAAGGCATCGGCAAAGGCATTGCCCGTGTCTTCGCGCAGGCCGGCGCAAAGGTCGGCATCATTGCCCGCCATAGCGATGCCGCAGAAAAAGCCGCCAAGGATATCGGCCATGGTGCCTTCGGTGTTGTCGGAGATGTCACATCCAAAGCCTCCATCGAGAAAGCACTGGCAGAAATTGCCAAACGCAACAGTGGCCTCGATGTTCTCTGTGCCAATGCCGGCATCTTCCCCCCCGCCCGTCTCGAAGAGATGACCGAGACCCAATGGGATGAGGTCCAGAACACCAACCTCAAAGGCACTTTCCTTTCGGTGCAGGCCGCCGCGCCCTTTCTGAAAAAGTCAGATCAGGGCCGCATCGTCATCACCTCGTCGATCACCGGCCCGGTGACAGGCTTCCCCGGCTGGACGCATTATGGTTCCACCAAGGCAGGCCAACTCGGCTTCATGCGCACCGCCTGCATCGAGCTTGCCAAATATGGCATCACCGTCAACGCCGTTATGCCCGGCAATATCCTGACAGAAGGCCTCATCGAAATGGGCGAGGCCTATCAGCAGTCGATGGCCAATTCTGTGCCCTTGAAGAAGCTCGGCACCGTCGATGACATCGGCCACGCCGCCTTGTACTTCGCGTCGAAGGAAGCGGGTTACGTCACAGGCCAGACCATCATTGTCGATGGCGGGCAGATCCTGCCGGAAAGCCTCGACGCCTTGGCCCAGGCGTAGCACCAACCATCACCCCTAGAATAGGCTTTAAATCCATTTTAAGGGGTGCTACAGCGCGATTCAGGGGGGTGGCAGGTAGGGGGATAGCGGAGAGGATAAGAATCCTCTGTGCGGGGCTGTTAGGCCACCTGCAAAGGATTTCAATCTATGATTGTTTTCCTGTGAAATCTCAACTGAATTGTCAACTGAATTGCTTGAGATACGTCTCGCACAGTCCAACTGTGCCCTCTGTGTAGGGGAGCCCCATGGACTTCGCCAGGTCCGTTTCGTGGTGCGAACCAATCCACGCCACCAGCAACAACCGCCGCAACATCACAAAGGTCGGAATTTCCGCTTCATCTTCCTTCGAAAGGGCAATGACGCGGCGATAACCTTTCTTCCAGCTTTCAATGAGGCCCGGCACCTGCGGTTCGTGCTCGTAGAAGGAAACAGGCGTTGCCGCGTCATACATGTACCAGCCAAAGCCACAGTCATCGAAATCGATAACTTTCACCGCCCTGCCATCAATCAGCAGGTTGGCCAGCCGCAAATCGCAATGGATCAGGCCAAACCGTTCCGCCGATTGTCCGTAGGCTGACAATCTTTTCCCGATCAGTTCAACCGTGCGACCAAACAGCTTTTCCTTCGCGGCATCAACGCCCATGCCGTCGCGCCACCGCCCCCAATGGGGATTGTCATCGCCAAGGCTCGTCTCGAAATTCCATGTGAGCCGCGTGAACCACGGCGGCCGTTTCCATTGCCGTGTGTGAAGGTGCATGCGCGCCGTCACCTCGCCCAGCACCTCGAACGGTGCTGACAAGTCTTCACCGATGCCTGGCTCCGAACCCGTCTCCCAGTCAAACAGCACGATGTTGCGTGGACCACGCATGCGCTTGTGGCCGAACTGCTGAATGATTTCGCCATCCCTGCCCTTCACCGGCGCAGGTGTTGTCACCACACCCGTGGAACGCAAATCCATGAGCCAGGCAAGTTCAGAGGCAATCGCGGTTTTGGAATGATAGCCATCACGATGGATGCGCAACGCCCACCGCCGCCCATCCGGCGCTTCTACCTTGTAAGTGGCATTCTCTGAGAGATTGATTAGTTTGACCGAAACGCCGCGCGGCAAGTCATACAGCGCCGTCGCGGCCTCCGCCAGTTCCAGCAACACCGGAAGCTGTTGCTCATGGGTCAACGCGTCAAAATCGGCCACTGTGAAACTCCGTCAGGTTCTCCGGCCCTCAATTCCTGCCAGAACCCGTTCGATTTCGGCAAGCCCCTTTTCAACGTCAGCCGTGGTGCCAGACATGTAAAGCCGGCCCGCTGCGCCGATCATCTGCACGTCAACCAGCGTCAGACCAGGCGCAACCTTCTCTGCCTCATTGGCGGCAATGGCGGCATAAAGCGCCGGCACCATCTCGACCACCAACAAGGTTTCACCGGGCATCACCATCGACGCCTGCCGGTTGCGGTTAATGATCACCGCATGCTGGTCCGCAATGTTTTCGATCACATCAGTGAACAACAGCTTGGGGGCCAGCTGGTCGCGTTCAGAAAGCCCCATGCCCATTAACACCGCGCGTCCAGCCGCAAGCAGTTTGTCTTTGTCGCTGCCATGGATCTCCAGAATGCCGAACTGCCGCTCAACAAACAGGATGCCCGGCTCAAGGTCAGGATCGGCTTTCAGGGCAAGATCCATCACCCGTTCAATCATCAGGCCTGGTGCCACCTCGATGATCAGCGCATGCTGTCCCGCATAGGGCGGATAACCCCGCGCCCGCGTCGGCGTTCCCATATAGGCGGCAAATTGCGGCTGCAGGTTCTCTACATTGAGGAAAACCCGGAGCTCACCCTTCGCCGCCCGTCGTTCGGCGGCCATGGTTGCAGCTTACTTGGCCGAAGACGTGAAATGCTTCGACACATCCGCATGGGGGCGCGGAATGACGTGCGACGATACGAGCGTGCCAACCTGCCCGGCCACTTCGGAACCCGCTTCCGTGGCAGCCTTCACGGCACCCACATCGCCGTTGATGATGACAGCCACCAGACCATCACCCACCTGCTCGCGGCCGATGATGGTAACATTGGCAGCCTTGACCATGGCATCAGCAGCAGCCATGGCGGCCACATAGCCCTTGGTTTCGATCATTCCGATTGCATTGCTTGACATGTTGTCCTCCTGTCAGATGGTTGAAACTACTTGCGTGTTGCGCTGTCATCGATGGAACCGATGATCAGCGCGTCAATGGGTGGTGATTTTCCGGGAAACCAGCCAGCAGCCACAGAACCCGTGGCCACGATCACCTTCTCGCCTTCGCCGCAGCCCAGCGGATCAAAGGCCAGAAGTTTGGAACTGGATTCATCAACGACAACCTCGAGGATGGAACCCGTCGGCATTTCGTTGAGCTTCTTGGTGGACCAGATGCGGCCCGTTACAGTTGCCTTCAGCATCTAGCGTCTCCTTTCAATCTTAAGTCCGAGCTTGCGCGCCCGGTCGCGGCCCAAGGGCGTGATCACGGCATCTGCCGCGAGGTGAAGTGTTCCGGCATGGGCATGGCGGTCGATGACCTGTTCAGTGATGACGCCTTGCAACACAGCCCCAACGGCAGTGGCGGCGATCGGCGCGGCACCCAGTGTAAAACGCAAGCGTCCCGCCTTGATGGCCTCCTGCGCCGTGAGCACCCGCTGAACAAAGCCGGCTAAGTCTGCATCATTGGAAATGCGCACACTCTCAACAGCTGCGAGGCCATTGGTCTTTTGCGGAACAACCTCCCTCAGGATTTCCCTGACCATATCGCGCAATTGGGAAGATGTCGTTGTCATCACTGCAGCTCCAGCGCTTCTTCGGCAGCCGTTGCGGCGGCGCGCACTTCGGACTCAGACCCTGACAGATACAAACGTCCCGTGGCCCCGATCATGCGCGTATCCACGATCTTGATGGTTGCAGCCTTTTCCGCCGCATTGGCAGCAAGGATCGCATAGGCCGCAGGTTCTGTCTCCAACACGAAAAGAGTTTCCCTCGCCAGGATCATCGAGCCGCCCTTATTGCGATTGATGAGGAAGGCATGGCCCGGATCAATCTTCGTCACGATTTGAGACGCAAGGATCTTGGGCTTCATGGCCTTGTCCGGCGTCAGGTCCATGGCGTCCAGCACGGCTTCAGCCGCTGCCTTCACGGAAGCAATATCGCGGGAGTGAAATTCGAGATAGCCGAATTGCCGCTCCACCACGAGAATGCCGCCTTGTACAGAAGCGGCCTTCAGCGCCACATCCGTCAGTGCTTCGATATCAAGTCCGGGCGCAACCTCAATGATCTGCGAGGCCATGCCGGTGCGCGGCAGCGAACCTTTGATCCATGAACCGAGAAAACACATGGTCTGCGGTTGCAGCTGATCGAGAAAAATATGGGAACGAAGCGTTGCCATTATGCCGCCAGCACCGATTTCAATTCTTCAAGGATGATCCGGCGCAATTCTGCGCGCAGCTTCTGGTCATCATTGTCGATCGCGAGGCTGACGGGAGCGACATTGCGCTTCGGCATCGACAGTGGGTCGAGCCCGGCAAAGTTGCCGAATACTTCCGCCGCGTCCTTGTTGTAGGCAATGCGTGTGTAATTCATGAATGCATGGGGCGTCAGGTTCTCACCCAGTGAAGAGCCACCATGGAAGCCAGTTCCAATCGTCATCGACGGACCGAGGTTGGTTTCGAAGCCAGATGCGCCAAGTGAGCAACCGGCATTCACCGCCACACGCAGCGCCGGAACAGCAGCAGCAAAGGCCATGACATTGGCCTCACTTTTGGAATGTATCGCCGCAGAATGACCCTGCCCGGCCTTGCGCATCATCGAGCGTGCGCAGGAAATCGCCTGATCAATGTTCTGCACACGGGCAAAGGCAAGGACGGGGGCAAGCTTTTCGCGCACCATTTTTTCTTCAGGCTGCACCAGATCGACCGGCGTCACCAGGATCTTTGCGCCAGGCGCAGTGAACCCGGCAGCACGGGCGATTACTTCGGCATCCTTGCCAATCATCGCCACGTTGAACCCTGTGTTGGTAAACAACAGCGCACGCAACTTGTCTGTCTCATCCTTGCTGCAGATGTGGGCCCGCTCCGCCTTCATGGCGTCAAGCAGGCGATCTGCCACGACATTGAAGGCCAGCACGGCGGATTCATTCGTGCAGAGAATGGAATTGTCGAAACTCTTCGATGCAACAATTCTTTTGGCAGCCTGCTTGATATCTGCCGTATCATCCACAACCACCGGTGCATTGCCAGGGCCAACACCGATGGATGGATTGCCGGAACGATAAGCCGCTTTCACAACAGCCGGGCCGCCGGTGGCCACGATGAGATCAACCCGCTCGTCAGACATCAGCTGCTCGATCAGCGGAATGGTTGGCGCTTCGACGACCTGAATGATGCCATCTGGCGCACCTGCAGATTTCGCCGCCTCCATCAGCACACGCGCCGCATCGACACAAACACCCTTGGCTTGCGGGTGCGGTGACAGCACTATGGCGTTACGTGTCATCAGCGCCAGCAGCGTTTTGAAGTAGACGGTGGCCACAGGATTGGTCACGGGCACCAGTGCGAACACCACGCCTGCCGGCCGCGGCAGCTCCACGATCTTGCGATCAGCATGAATGCGCGGGGCCACAAAGTCCTCGTTGCGGTAGAGATCAAGAATTCCCTTGGAACAGGCTTCGTTCTTCAACTTCTTGTGCGCCACAACGCCCATGCCTGTTTCGCGCACGGCCTGTTCGGCAAAGGCTTGCGCCTTGGCATGGCCTGCATTCGCTACGGCCTCGGCAATGCGCAACACAGCCGCGCGATCCGATTTCTGAAGGCGCGAGGCTGCCCAACGCGCCTTGTCCAGCAACATGCGCGCCTGTTCCAGCGCTGCATCAGGGGTTTTGAGAAGAGTTGTCATCTCAGTTCACCTTGCGCTTGGCATGGATCAATTCACGGGCCCGCGGCATTGCGGCATCAAAGCGATCCATGATTTCCTGGCACATGTCCACCGACAGAAGCACACCCGGCTTCCATTGCAACACACGCTTGTCGAGAGACGAGAAGATGGCCCACACGCCGTGCTCATAGAGAGCGCGCGACACGGCCACGGCATTCTCGCCGGACTCGCCGAATTCAAGTCCGAGGATCACGCCCTTCTGGCGCACGCCTGTGAACACGTCACCGTGGCGGGCCATCATCTCCTGCATGGCATCGCGCATGAACTCCGTCACAAAAGCGACATTTGATTTTAGCTCAGGCCGTTCCAGCATCTCGATGACCTTGTGCGCCACGATACAGCCAAGCTCAGCCCCGCCGGATGTGGAGATATGGGCCGCTCCATCTTCATGCAGCCAGCCGCCGGCCCGCTCATTCACCAGCGCTGCACTGATGGGATACAAGCCACCCGAGAGGCCCTTTGCCGTCACCATGATGTCAGGCTGAATGCCATAAGCCTGCCAGCCCCACATGGCGCCCGTGCGCATCAGGCCGGTCTGCACTTCGTCTGCGATGTACATGGCACCATACTTGGTGCAGAGGTCGCGGCAGGCCTTGAGGTAACCTTCTTTCGGCATCGGGAAGCCATAGGTCGCCGGAATGGTTTCCATGATCAGCGCCGCAACATCATTGCCCTTGAGCGCCTGCTCCATGGCACCAATGTCATTGAACGGCACCTGGATGAAAGTGTCGGGCTGATCTGACAGGAAAATCTTTGTGAAGCGGTCATCACCCGTCGCCACCGACAACCCGGCGTGGCCATGATAACCCTTGATGATCGAGACAATCTTGCGCCGCTTGGTGGCATAGCGCGCGCTCTTCAGCGCAATATCGACAGCTTCGGCACCGCCCGGTGCAAACACCGCATAGGCCATGCCCGGTGAGACCTTGATCAACGCTTCAGAAAGTGCAGCACGGGCCACTGACGGAAACCAGTGATTGCCGATGTCGAAATAATCGAGTGCGCCTTTCAGCGTTTCCACCAGTTCCGGGTGGCGATGGCCGAAGTTGTAAGTGCCGCCGTTCAAATGCAGATCAATGAGCCTGCGGCCCGACATGTCGTAGAGGCAATAGCCCTCGCGCCGGTCGATGACGAGATCAACGCCCACCGACTGCCAGAACTTCGTCTTATCGGGGTTCCAGAACTTGATCGCCTTGTCGAAAAGCTCCTGCTTCGACTCAAAACGGAAATGGCCATAGTCAAACATGTTGCACTTCCAACATAAACTGCCCGATCAATACATTTAGAGATGCAATCACAACATTTATTTGTTGTCAAGTGGGCATTTTCCGATTAACTTGCAGCAAGCAATGTTTCACCCCTCGCACTTGGGCTGTGAAGTCGGGCACATTGCGTTTGGGAGGCAATAGACATGCGACAATCCAAGTCTGAGCGTCAGGCCCGCATCGTCGCGGAACTCCGCGCTGCCCCTGCCCTGCGTGTCAACGAACTGGCTGAGCGTCTCGATGTTTCGACGGAAACCGTGCGCCGCGATTTTTCGGAACTGGAAGAACGCGGATTGATCAACCGCACCTATGGCGGTGCCATGCGCCCCATGAGCCTCGAACCCGCACTCGCCGAACGCGAACAATTGATGGTGTTTGAACGCGAACGCATCGCCTCACGCGCTGTTGAACTGATTGAGGACAACGACATCCTGATGATTGGCGGTGGCGCAACCACGTTGCACTTTGCCCGCAGGCTGGCGGCAGAACGCAGTCACCTCACCGTCATCACCCACGCATTCTCAATCGCAACGGCCCTTGCCAGCAACCCGCTGCACAAGGTGTTGATGCTGCCCGGTCAATACGACGGGCGGGAAGGCCTGATCAGTGGGCCTGACACCATCGATGCCTTGCAGAAATACCGCGCCACGCGCGCCATTCTCGGAGCAAGTGGCGTGACTGAAGAAGGCCCAAGCGACGCTGGCACCGGCCCCGGCCTTATCTATGGCGCGATGATGCGCCGCTCGGCAGAAACGCTGATTCTGGCTGACCACAGCAAGATCGGCCGCAGCTCGCTCTCGGTTTATGGCGTCTGGTCGCCGCAAGTTTCGCTGGTGACGGACAAGCAACTGCCACCCGCCTTCCAAACGCATCTGATGCGTGAAAAAACCAGCGTGCTCGTTGTCTGACTACTAGCCACAGCATCGCGGGCAGTACCAACAAAAAACCTGAGCTCACATTCAAGGCTCTCTCAAATATTGGCGGATTGACATGGGGCGATCTTGAAATGCATCCTAGATTCAACCGGTTCAACATAAGAACCGACATACGGAGGAAGGTTATGAAGTTGTCAAAACGTCTGTTGCTATGCGCCTTGTCTGCCGCCGCGCTGGGTGCTGCCGCAGCGCCCTCGTTTGCTGAAAATCTCAAGGTCAAGTTCGCATATCTGGTGGCCGATTCCATGCTGCCAGCGCTGTATGCGAATGACCAAGGTTATTTCAAGGAAGCGGGCATTGATCCGGAGTTCATCCCGGTGCAAGGCGGCCCCGCTGTCGTGGCGGCACTGGCCTCTGGTGACGCCGATGTCGGTTATGCGGCCGTAGTACCGCCCGTGAATGGCCATTTGAAGGGTCTGCCCATCCGCATTTTTCTGCACCTCGGCGAAGAGATCGCCCCTGACAAGGTCTATGTCTGGCTGGCCGCTTCCAAAGCCTCGGGCATCACCGACCTGAAGTCAGCCAAAGGCAAGAAGATTGGCTTCAATGCAAATGGCGGCCTGTGCGAACTGGCCTGGCGCGACCATCTTGCTTCAGCCGGCCTCAAGATTGAAGACGTGCAGCCTGTGGTTCTCCCCTTCCCGGAACAGGAAGCGGCTCTTGAACAAGGCAGTATTGACGCCACCTGCACCATCAACCCCTTCATGGCCAGCATTTCCGGCAACGCCAAGATTGGCGCAACCGTCATTGCCAATGGAACGCTCGCCGACCTGAAGAAGCCGCTGGTCAACGACGCCTTGTTTGCGACGGAAGATTGGCTGAGCAAACATGCTGACGCCGCCTCGAAAATTGCCGCCGTGTACGACAAAGCCGAAAAGGAATTGCTCGCCGACGACAAGAAAATGGCAGACGCTGCTGTGAAATACATGGAACTGAAGCCGGAGGACGCAAAGGCATTCAGGCTTCCGATGGTGACCAATGGCCTCTCTGTGACAGGCGCCGACATTCAGCCCATCCTTGATGCAATGATCAGGAACGGCATGCAACAGGGCCCACTGAATGGCGACGATTTCGTTGTGAACATCAAATACTGAAATCGGAGCGCCCCGCCTTCGTGCGGGGCGCATCTTCGCAATGGATGCAGTGCTTTCGGCAAAGGGCATCGCCAAGAGTTACGGGCGCGGCGATTCTGCTCAGAACATCATCAACGGGTTTGATCTTGAAGTGGACCAAGGCGCATTTGTATCGCTGGTCGGCCCATCCGGTTGCGGCAAGACAACCCTGCTGATGATCCTGTCGGGCCTGCTCTCCCCGGACAGCGGCCAGATTTTCTTCAAGGGCAAGGCAGTGAAGCAGACGCCGCATGGCCTTGCCGTTGTCTTTCAGGATTACAGCCGCTCGCTGCTGCCATGGAAAACCAATATCGAAAATGTCCTGTTCGGCATGCGCCGTGTTGTGGGTTTGGATGAACGCCAAAAACGCGACGAAGCCGAGCGCATCCTGCAAGCCGTAGGTCTTTCGGGATTCGAAAAGCACCATCCCTGGCAGATTTCCGGCGGCATGCAGCAGCGGGTCGCCATTGCCCGCGGACTGGCGTCGCAAAGTGAACTTCTGTTGTTGGACGAGCCGCTTGCTGCGGTCGACGCCCAGACGCGCGCCGACATGCAGGATCTGCTTCGTGACCTTGCCCGCAAATTCAAACAAACCTGTGTGTTGGTCACCCATGACGTTGATGAGGCGGTCTACATGGCTGACAGGGTCCTGGTTCTTGGGCCGCGGCCAACCAAGGTGGTGCGTGACATCACGGTTGACCTGCCGAAGGACCGCGACCAGATATCCACGCGCGAATCCCCATCATTTCTGGCAGCCCGGCATGAGGTCTTGTCATTGATCCGCTCCATGCGGAAGCAGCCATCGCCGCAATGAAAAGCCTCTTGCGAACCTTCGTCTCTGTCGCAATCCTGCTTGGCGTTTGGCAGCTGGTCTACATAGTGGGCATCGTCCCTGAAAAATATTTCCCGTCGGTTCTCAGTCTGCTTGCAGCCTTCTGGCAGATGCTCATGAGCGGTGAACTGGCCAAAGGCGAACTCATGACGTTTTCGCGCGCCGCATTGGGATTATCTGCGGCCTCCCTGCTCGGCGTGACCTTGGCCATTCTCGCTGATCTCTATCCGGTGTTTGGGCGGGGCTTCCGTTATATCTCAGATGTGCTGCAGCCCATCCCGCCTGCCGCTGTGGTACCGATGGCGGTGTTCAGCCTGGGCCTCGGCATCAAGCTCTATGCCTTCGTGATCATCCTCGTCACTGTTTGGCCGGCCTACATGAATGGCGTTGCGGCGCTCAGTTCCGTCTCGCCTGTGCAACTCGCAGCGGGGCGAAGCCTCGGTTGCAGCCGACTGGAACTGTTGCGGCACATCAAGCTACCGGCCGCCATGCCGGAAATATTCACGGGCATCCGCTATGCTGCAACCATTGCCCTGATTGCGGTCATCGTCAGCGAAATGCTGGCCGGCCGGGATGGCCTTGGCTTCATGATCTTCAAGAAAGCCTTTGCCAACCGCACGCCAGAGGTTTTTGCGCTGATGTTCGTCGTTGCCATCAACGGTGTGGCGCTAAACGCCCTCGTCAATGGCCTGCGCTGGCTGGTGACGGGCTGGCACATTCGCATGATGGAGCGCACCGAATGAAGCGCACCGATGTGCTGGGCCTGTCAGTTCCTTTGGTTGCCCTCATCCTGTGGCAGGCAATGGCACTTCTCAAGCATTCGCCATTATTTCCAGGGCCCTTCGAGGTGGCCCTGGCCATTGGCAGCCACTTCCGTGAGATCGCCGGTCAACTGGGCTATACCCTGATGCGGGCCGCCATCGGCTTTGCCATTGCGGTCGCCAGCATGGTGCCACTCGGAATTTTTCTGGGCCGCTTCCACAAGATCGGCCGCCTGCTGGAACCCGTCATCGACATGCTGGCAACCCTTCCGCCGCCTGCCGTCGTTCCGCTGGTCATGTTGTTTACAGGCACAGGCGATGCCGCAAAGATTGTTGTCATCGCCTATGCCGCCGCTGTGCCGTTGCTGATGAACACGTATGAGGCATCCTATTCGGTGCATCCGATGATGAATCGCGTGGCTCGGTCACTGCAATTGGGCAAATTCGAAACCATGTTGCATGTCGATTTGCCCGCGTCGCTTCCGATGATCGCCACGGGAGCACGGCTTGCCTTGGCCTCATCTCTCCTCGTCAGCATCACCTCCGAAATGCTGCTGTCGACCAATGGCATCGGCGTTTTCCTGCAGCGTTCCCAGGAATATTTCAGCATTGATGCGGGCCTCGCCGGCATTGCCTTCATTTCATTGACGGGCCTGATCATCAATGCGCTGATGTTCAAGTTGGAAAAGCGCTGGCTCTATTGGCATTACCGCGAGGCTGCATGACAAAAAACGTTCTCTTCATCATGTGTGACCAGCTGCGCTGGGATTACCTCAGCTGTTATGGCCACAAGACCCTGAAGACCCCAAACATCGATGCCCTCGCCGCACGCGGCCTGCGCTTCACCAAGGCTTACGTGCAGTCCACGGTCTGTGGCCCCTCTCGCATGTGCGCCTATACTGGCCGCTACATGCGCACCCACGGCTCCACCAACAATGGTGTGCCGCTGAAGGTGGGAGAGCCAACGCTTGGTGATCACCTGCGTGGCATTGGCGTGCGCACGGTCCTGGTTGGCAAAACGCACATGGTGGCCGATGTCGAGGGCATGGACCGCCTTGGCATCGACAAGGACTCGATCATTGGCGTTCATGTCTCACAGTGCGGCTTCGAACCCTTCGAACGCGACGATGGCCTGCACCCTGACGGAAAATACGACCCCAACCCGCGCTATGATGACTATCTGCGCAAAAAGGGTTTTGACGCCGCCAATCCCTGGGAACATTGGGCCAATTCCGCAGCAGGGCCAAATGGCGAAATCCTCAACGGCTGGCTGATGTCACACGCAGACAAGCCGGCACGCGTACCCGAAGAACACTCTGAGACACCCTACATGACGCGCCGCGCCAAGGAATTCATGATGCAGGCTGGCGATCAGCCGTGGTGCTTGCATCTCTCCTACATCAAGCCGCACTGGCCCTACATTGTGCCTGCTCCGTATAACAGCATGTACGGAGCTGATGATCTGCAACCGCCCATCCGCAGTGAAAAGGAAAAAGAAGGCGCGCACCCGCTGTATGAGGCCTTCATAAAGGAGCGTTATTCCAGGGCCTTCTCGAAGGACAAGGTGAGGAATCGCGTTCTCCCCGCCTACATGGGCCTCATCAAGCAGATTGATGACCAACTTGGTTTGCTTTTCAGCTTCATGCGCGAGCGTGGCCTCGACCGCAACACGTTGGTGGTCTTCACTTCAGATCACGGTGATTACCTCGGCGATCACTGGCTTGGTGAAAAATACATGTTCCATGATCAATCGGTCCGCGTCCCGCTGATCATCGCCGACCCCACACCGGAGGCAGACAAGACCCGCGGCAAAACCAATGACGCGCTCGTTGAAATGATTGATCTCGCCCCCACCTTCCTGGAATATTTTGGAGGCACAGCCAAACCGCACATTCTGGAAGGCCGCTCCCTGCTGCCCCTGCTCCATGGCAAGAAGCCCAAGGAATGGCGTGCAACGGCCATCAGCGAATATGACTATTCCTTCGACATGGCCCGCATCACACTCGGCACAACCGTGCCCGATGCCCGCGCCTACATGGTGACCGACGGCCGCTGGAAATACATCCACGTCGACGGCTTCCGCCCCATGCTCTTCGACTTGGAAGACGACCCGCAAGAACTGCGCGATCTCGGCGGCAGCAGGAAGCACGGCGAAACCCGCGCACGGCTATACGAGGCCCTCGCCCGCTGGAGCCGCACCACGCGCACCCAGACGACGCTCTCGGACGAAGACATCACTTCAACCGACAACGCCTACAAGCATTACGATCTCAACATCAATCCGGGCATTCTCATTGGCTACTGGGATGAAAAAGAACTGGCCCGCGAGAAGGCGAAGAAAGAAAAATACGTGCGCTCCCGCAAAGGGTAACAGCTCAAGACGTGATAGCCTTTTTCATCCAAGATATTTCCGCACCGCAGCATCATTCATAATTATTCACCGAGCACAGCAAATGTGCATGGCTGGCCGGAATCTGAATTGAATTCGGTGACCTTTCTTGACAAGCCCGGCACCGGGGTATTGTCTTGCTGAATAAGATGCATCGCCGGGGTCAAAAACAAGCAAGCGTCACAGTTGGCATCATCGCCAATCCCGTTTCCGCGCGCGATATCCGCCGCGTCATCGCCAACGCCACGGCCCTGCAGATCACTGATCGCGCCAACATTGTGCTCCGCGTCCTCTC
>CALMEZ010000153.1 GCA_937864985.1 uncultured Alphaproteobacteria bacterium | reverse complement strand
CCATCGCTGATTTGGGAATCCCCAATCGATTCCGTCAAATCTCATCCCGCTCTAGGACTGTTGCGCGAGTTTGCCTTGCTCCCAGCCGAGAATGGCCTTCTTGCGCGTGAGGCCCCAGTGATAGCCGGTGAGCGCACCTGATTTGCCGATGACACGGTGGCATGGCACGACAAAGGAAATTGGGTTCTTGCCGACGGCCGCACCGACAGCACGTGCGGCTTGAGGTTTGCCAATATGAGCGGCGATGTCACCATACGTCGTTGCCTGGCCCACCGGTATTTTCAAGAGCGTTTCCCAGACACGGATTTCGAAATCAGTGCCAATGAAAGTGATGCGCAAAGGCTGGCCTGGCCGCAGGCGCGCGTCACCGAAGACGTGCGCGGCGAAAGGTGCCGTGCGCGCCGAATTTTCGAGATAGGCCGCATTCGGCCAGCGTTGCCGCATGTCCTGGAGCGCCGTCTGCTCCTGCCCCGGATCTGCAAAGGCAAGGCCGCACATACCGTGTTCCGTGGCCATCACCAGAGCGAGGCCAAATGGCGAGGGGTGGAAGCCATAGAAGATGGTTAGCCCCTCGCCCTTGTTCTTCCAGGCTCCGGGGCTCATTCCTTCGTGGGTGATAAACAGGTCATGCAGGCGGCTCGGACCAGACAGTCCGACCTCCAATGAGGTTTCGAGGATTGACGCACTGTTCTGCAACATGTGCCGCGCATGATTGAGTGTGAGCGCCTGCAAAAAGGCTTTTGGCGAAAGCCCGGCCCAGCGCGTGAACAGGCGTTGCAGGTGTTCAGGGCTCAGATGTACGGCATCAGCGAGCGTTTCAAGCGAAGGCTGATCACGCCAGTTTTCGCTGAGGGCCGCAATGACCGATGAAACACGGTTGTAGTCGTCGAGAGATGAATGGTTTTCCATGTTGATGAAGCTAGGAGCAGCGGCAGGGCCAATCCACCCGATTCTTGACGTTGCAGAAAATCAAGTCGCAAGCGCGAGACGCAATTCAGCAGCGAGGGAGCGGCGTTCGTCAGCGCCGAGGAATGAGGCGATTTCGGTGGCCTGTCCGTGCGAATGCAGAAGCAGGCGGCCCACCAGTTCGCGCGCCTCATCATACTCCAACTCAACGCGCAGCCAGACACGGTTAAACGTCGAAACATGGGGTGGGTGTGATTTGGCAAGACGTGTGAGGGTAACGCGATCACCTTCGATGACAATACGTTCACTGCGCTCGGCATCGGCGAAATTGCGCTTGAAGGCATACCAGGCGATGGCCACGTCCAGGCCCATGAAACCCATGACTGGCCAGGCCCCGATGGCCAGAAACATGATACCCGCACCCAGGTTGAGGCCAACCAGGATGATCATCACGATAACAAAACTCTGCTGTGACAGCGACCGGTGCGGAGTCAGCGTCACGGCCCAGCGCGGCTGTTCAGGAAGCGGGTTGCCTTGATCCATTCCGACATGATTATGTTGGCGGCTATGAAAAGCAAGAGCCGTAAATCGACGCCAAAGCTGAAACCTGCTGCCATTGAGGAGATGTTTAGGCGTTTTCACTCGGCCAATCCTGAGCCGAAGGGAGAGCTTCATTGGGTGAACCCTTTCACCTTCTTGGTGGCTGTGGTTTTGTCGGCCCAAGCAACCGATGAAGGTGTTAACCGTGCAACCGGGCCACTTTTCCAGCGGGTGCAGACCCCCGAACAAATGGTCGCCCTGGGTGAAGACGGTCTGCGCGAGGCTATCAAGTCCGTTGGCTTGTATCGCACCAAGGCGAAAAATGTGATTGCCCTGTCAAAGGCTCTCATTGAACTTCATGGATCGCAAGTGCCCCATTCCCGCGGCGCACTTGAGGCCCTGCCGGGCGTGGGCCGCAAGACGGCAAATGTTGTACTCAATGCGGTGTTTGGTGAAAGCACCATTGCCGTTGATACCCACTTGTTTCGACTTGGGAACAGGCTAGGTCTGGCCCCCGGCAAAACACCGGCTGAGGTTGAGGCAAAGCTGCTGAAAGCAGTTCCCCCGGCCTATTTGCGTCATGCCCATCACTGGTTGATCCTGCATGGGCGCTATGTTTGCAAGGCGCGCAAGCCTGAATGCTGGCGCTGCCCAATTAGTGACCTGTGTCCCTTCACACCGAAGAACGTTGCAGGGCCTTGAACATGTGCACGAAATAGGACGTGGCGAAAAGCGGGACGAGCAGGTTGACGAGTGGAAACAGCGCCATGACGGCGGGAAGGAACCCTGCCACGAAGATGGACGCTGCATTGTCCTTGCGGAAGTCACGCGCATCCTGAACAGCCATGTGACGCATGGCCGCCATTTCAAAATATTCGCGCGAGATGAGGTAGGCGTTGATGACGATGAGGAGGATGGCGCCAACGCCGGTCAAGACGAACGGTAGCGCAAGGATGTTGATGAGCAACACCAGCAGGCCAAACTGCAGGGAAACCTTGACTGCTGTCAGGCCGGACAGCCCCGCACCAACCGCATCCCTTCCGTAATGCTGGGCCTCAACCTTGCCGGCAATGTCATCCAGATACAGGCCGGCAAAAAGGGCGGTCACAGGCGCCATCAGGAAGAAGAACAGTACGATCAGCCCAAGGCCTGCGGCCACGGCCAACAAGTCCTGCGCCCAGGTCCAGGGAAGGAATTGCAAGAACCAGAAAAGCGCTTCCACGCCAGCGAAAATCAAGATGAAGAGTGCAACGGCAAGGCCAATGGATTTCAGCAAGACGCCCTGGAAGTCCTTGGACATGAGGTCGCCCACAGCGAGAATGGCAGATTTCAGCATGGCGCATAGGTAGGGTCGGAGGCCATCGGGCGCAAGACTTGTTTCGAACGTGCATCTCAGCTACCCAACGGATAATTGAGCGGGGACTGCAATCTTGACTGACGCCATACATGTTCTGACCATTGGCAATGCCATTGTGGATGTAATTGCCAAGGTAGATGAAACCTTCATCATGCGGGAGAAGCTGGTGAAAGGCTCCATGAACCTCATTGATGAAGCGCGCGCCGAAGCGCTTTATGCCGTCATGGGGCCTGCCATTGAAATTTCCGGCGGTTCCGCAGGAAATACGGCCGCTGGTGTCGCTTCTTTCGGGGGCAAGGCGGCCTATTTCGGCAAGGTGCGGAACGACCAGTTGGGTGGCATCTACCGCCACGACATGCGATCACAAGGCGTGCTGTTTGAAAGCCTGGCGGCCACGGAAGGACCGGCCACGGCACGCAGCTTCATTCTGGTCACGCCAGATGGCGAGCGCACCATGAACACCTATCTGGGGGCTTGTGTGAACCTTGATGAAGCTGACGTGAATGCAGACATCGTGAAGCGCGCGCAAGTGACCTACATGGAAGGCTATCTCTACGACAAGCCTGCCGCCAAGGCTGCCTTCCGCGCCGCCGCGAAGATATCGCAAGCCAGCGGGCGCCTCACTTCAATTACATTGTCGGACTCCTTCTGCGTTGAACGGCACCGCGACGATTTCCTCGACCTGATCCGCAATTCGATCGACATCGTGTTTGCCAATGAGACCGAGATCAAAGCGATGTACAAGACGCAAAGTTTCTCGGGTGCCATTGATGCGGCGCGCAAGGATTGCCCGATCGTTGTTGTCACCCGCTCGGAAAAGGGGTCGGTGATTGTGAAGGGGCAAGAGACCATTGAAGTTCCTGCCCATCCCGTGAAAGAGGTTGTTGACGTGACGGGCGCCGGTGATCTGTTCGCCTCAGGTTTCCTGTTTGGCTACACACATGGCAAACCCTTGGCGCAATGCGCGAGGTTGGGATCGCTCGCGGCAGCTGAAGTGATTTCGCATGTCGGAGCGCGGCCCGAGGTTAACCTTGCGGCGCATGCCAAGTCGCAGGGCTTGCTCTAGTTGGTTCCTGTTCTCCTGGGCCTGGTGGCCGCCCTGTGCTGGTCAGTGCATGATCTCGTGGCTCGAAGCTTTGCAGGGCAGGTCGGGCCGTTGCGCATGGCCCTGTTCGTCTTGCTTGCCGGTGCGGGCCTGCTGGCACCTATCGTGATCTCGCAGGGAACGATCTGGCATGCGGATGGTGGCTCACTGCTGACTTCGTGCCTGTTTGGCGTTGCTTATGCGCTGGCGCTTGGCGGCTTGCTGAAGGCCTTCAGCCTGGCACCCGTGTCTGTCGTCGGACCCTTGACGGCAGGATATCCGGCACTGGTCGTTGTCTGGGGTATCTTGCACGGGCTTTCCCCCAGCCTTGTGCAATGGCTTGCCATTGCAGCCGTTCTCATGGGTGCCGTGATCGTCGGCCGCTTTGGTGCGAATGATGGCGGGCTTTCCGTTGTGCCGCCTGGAAAAATCTGGGTTGTGCTTGTCAGTGCGCTTGTCGCTGTTCTGGGTTTTGCGGCGTCGATTGTCCTCGGACAAGACGCTGCGAAAACCATCGGTGAAATTGAAACCACATTCATTTCACGCTTTCCAGCTGCTCTTCTGGTATTGGCCGCGGTGCGTGTTCTTGAGCCGGCACAGGCGCTGACTGGCCCACGTGGCATGTGGAAAGCTGTTGGTGCCATGGCACTATGTGATGTGATTGCGGTTTGCAGCATCAATGCCGCCACCCATTTTCCCAACAAGGAGCTTGGTGCAATGGCAATCAGCGCCTATGGCGCGCTGTCGGTGCTCTTCGCCATGGTCTTTCTCAAGGAAAAGGTTTCCGCCGCGCAATGGCTTGGCATCCTGATGATCACGGGCGGGGTCGCCGTGCTGGCCGCGCCCTGAAACATTCCCAATCCAGCCTCAATTTCGACACCCTATTATAGCATATTATACCTACATGCGGCTTGGGAACTGGTCCTGGGCGTGTGGGGTAAATTGCGATTTCGGGAACTGGTCCCGCCATCGCCTGCTGATTGACATCGTGAATAGAATTTAGTGCGCCTCGTCCCAATTATGGGCGGCGCGGGCGTCGACCTGCAACGGCACCGATAACTGTTGTGCCGGCTCTGGCGCTTTTTCCATAACGGATTTGACCAGCGGCAGTGTTGCTTCGACTTCGGCATCCGGAACTTCGAAAATCAGTTCGTCATGGACCTGCAGTAACATGCGTGCGCTGAGGCCTGCTTCCTGCAAGGCAGGCATCATACGAATCATGGCCCGGCGGATGATATCTGCCGCCGCGCCCTGGATCGGCGCATTGATGGCGGCGCGTTCCAGAAAGGCGCGTTCAGATGGGTTTGGAGACTTGATGCGTGGGAAGTGGCACCGCCTTCCAAAGATAGTTTCGACATAACCATGCTCATGGGCGAAGGCTTTCGTGTCGTCCATGTAGGTTTTGATGCCAGGGAAGCGCTTGAAATAGGTGCGGATGTATTCACCCGCTTCCTCGCGCGAGATGGACAGCTGGTTGGCAAGTCCAAAGGCCGAGATGCCATAGATGATGCCGAAATTGATCGCCTTGGCGCGACGGCGCACTGCGGAATCCATGCCGGCGATGGGCACATTGAACATTTCCGATGCCGTCATGGCATGAATGTCGAGGCCTTCTGCAAAGGCCTTCTTCAATTGGGGAATGTCGGCGACATGGGCGAGGACGCGCAACTCGATCTGCGAATAGTCGGCGCTCACCAGCTTGTGACTAGGTGCAGCAACAAAGGCCGTGCGGATGCGACGACCCTCTTCGGTGCGCACCGGGATGTTCTGCAGGTTTGGATCGGTTGATGACAGGCGGCCGGTCGAGGTGGAGGCCATGGCATAAGACGTATGGACGCGCCCCGTGACAGGGTTGATGTATTCCTGCAGGGCATCAGTGTAGGTCGAGCGCAGCTTGGCAAGCTGGCGCCAATCCAGCACACGCTTGGCCAGTGGAACACCCTGCCCTGCCAGATCTTCCAGCGTATCGGAATCCGTCGACCAGGCACCGGTTGCGGTCTTACGTCCGCCGGCCAGACCCATCTGGTTGAACAGGATGTCACCAAGCTGCTTAGGAGAGCCGATGTTGAAAGGCGCACCGACGAGCTTGTAGATATCCTGTTCGATGCCCGCCTGCGTGGTGGCAAATTCCTGGCTGAGGCGCGCGAGAACAGCACGATCCACCAGAATGCCTTCGCTTTCCATTTGCACCAGCACGGGCACCAGCGGGCGTTCCAGCGTTTCATAAACCGTCTGCTTGCGCATGCCGAGAAGCTTCTGCCGGAACAGCAGCCACAGCCGCAACGTGACATCGGCATCTTCGGCGGCATACTGGGTGGCGCGGTCAATGGGCACGCGGTCAAATGTGACGGCAGATTTTCCCGAGCCTGCCACATCCTTGAAGGCGATGGGCTTGTGGCCGAGGTGGCGCTCGGACAGCTCGTCCATGCCATGGCCCACATCGCCAGACTCAAACACATAGGACATGAGCATCGTGTCATCGAGCGGCGCCACCTCGATGCCGTGGCGCTTCAACAGCAGCATGTCGTATTTCAGGTTCTGGCCGATTTTCAGCACCGCTGGCGATTCCAGCAGCGGCTTCAGGAGTGCCAGCGCTTCGTCACGTTTGACCTGACCCTCCATGAGGCCGCCGCCAAACAAGCCATCACCCTGCGCCTGATGCCCCAAGGGAATGTAGCAGGCCTGCCCCGGTGCCGTTGCCAGTGAGATGCCAACAACATTGGCCTGCATGGCATCAAGCGAGTCCGTTTCGGTATCCACGGCGCAGAAGCCCTGCCCTTCGACCACGGCAATCCAATGCCTGAGGCGCGCAGCTGTTGTGACGGTTTCATAATCGCCATGCTTGAAGGGGATGGCGCGCAGACGGCTTTGCAATTTCGCTGATGAGTCTGTGCCCTCCGCAATGCTGGCGTGGGCATCAGACGCTTTACTTTTTTCCGGCGCGGCAACAGAGGCTGAGTGTGGCTTGTCGGTGGCCGCTGCAGCCTGCTGCGACGAAGCAGATTCAACCCCACCTTCCGGTGGCCAATACTTTATCTCCACGGACGTGGGTTCAATATCGTCCATGCTGGCACCGAGTGCCGAAGCAATCTTCTTGGTGAAGCTGGAAAACTCCAGGGCCTTGAGAAAGCCGATAAGCCGGGTGGCTTGGGGCTGGTCGATGGCGAAGCTGCCGATTGCTTCCTTCACCGGAACATGATCATCCAGCGTGACAAGGCGCTTTGAAATGCGCGCTTGCTCTGCATATTGCAAAAGGTTTTCACGGCGCTTGTTTTGCTTAATTTCGCCAGCGCGGGCCAGAAGCGTTTCGAGATCGCCATACGTGTTGATCAGCTCAGCGCCTGTCTTGAGTCCGATGCCCGGCACGCCCGGCACATTGTCCACACTGTCTCCGGCGAGCGACTGCACATCAATCACCTTGTCCGGGGTGACGCCAAACTTCTCCAGCACTTCAGGGTCTGAAATTTCCTTGTCCTTCATGGTGTCAAACAACACCACGCCAGGCTTCACAAGCTGCATCAGATCCTTGTCTGAGGTGACGATGCGCACCGTGGCACCGGCCTCAACCGCTTGGCGCGTGTAGGTGGCAATCAGGTCATCAGCCTCGTAGTTTTCCATCTCGATGCAGGACACATTGAAGGCCTGCGTGGCCTGGCGGATGAGGGAAAATTGCGGGCGCAAGTCGGCCGGCGGCTCTGGCCGGTGGGCCTTGTATTCAGGGTAGAATTCATTGCGGAACGTCTTCGATGAATAATCGAAGATGACCGCAAGGTGGGTGGGCTTGGTGGTTGCCGATGTGTCGGACAACAGCTTCCACAACATGTTGCAAAAACCCTGAACAGCGCCCACGGGCAAGCCATCGCTCTTGCGCGTCAGCGGGGGCAGGGCGTGATAGGCACGGAAAATATATCCCGAGCCATCGATGAGATAGACGTGATCGCCCTTCTTGAGTTGCGTTGCTTCAGGAGATGTCTGGGAGGGCTTTGAGGTCATGCCCGGCAGTATAGGTGCTGCGCGGTTGCGATGCCACTGGCTTCAACTTGGCCCAGGCCGGGCGCTTAAACAGGAACGACGCCCTGGTGTTGCGCACCGTCCAGAACAACAGGACCGCGCCTGAGATGCTGACAGCTGTTGTCAGTAATGAAAGAATGTCTGGGTTGATTGTGGGCATCAGCTTGATGGCGATGCTTCGCGTGGGGCCCATGAACAACACGAAGGCGAGATAGATGACAATCGAGTTTTCACCAAAGTAGCGAATCCAGTTCAGACCGCCGGAGCGCGCCAGGATGATCGAAGCCGTGATGACGGCAGACGCACCAGCAAAGCCCAAAACAAGAGACATGCCGGGCAGGGTGGAGACGCCGTTGATCATGGCCAGTGAGTGACCCGTGCTCCAGATATAGAGCATGGCCATCAGCGTGTAGAGATTGCGCTGCCACATCACTGTTGTGGCCTCGAAAACCTGGGCCGCCAGCCAATAGCCGGTGTAGAAATAGACGAAACGGCGGGCGAATTCATCGATGATTGACCAGCCCGTGTTGATGTGGGCCATTTCAAGTGCTGCCGCCACCGCGAAGATGAGGACCGGCGAAATGTTACGCGTGAGTTTCACGACAACGAAGAAAACGGCGAGCATGTAGATGAACCAGAGTGTGCCAAACGGTTCGATGAAACCCAAGGCATATTGCTGGAGGAGGCCAGCGAGGCCAAGGTCCTGATAGAAGCCATAGCCCTTCAGGGCAAATTGGATGGTAAACCAGAGCACATAGAAATAGGCGAAATGGACGACTTTCTTGTCGATGTAGCTGCGCCAGCTTGAATCAATGCGCCGCGACAGAAAGAGGCCGGAGATCAGGAAGAAGTCGGGCATGCGGAAGGGTCTGGCCCATTCGATGAAGGCATTGAGGTGCCCCGTTGTGCCCAAGGCTTTCTCAACGCCCAGTGTCGAATGCATCATGACCACGAGGATGATGCAGATGCCCTTGGCATAGTCGACCCATTCGACGCGCGGCTTTTGCGCTTGCGGCTTTGCGCCAGCCAGTGTTTGAACTTGAGATACCATGTCGCCTGTCCCGTTCCGGCACGGTGCCGTGCCCTACCAGGGCTGGAGCAAAGCCATGGCCAAACCGTTGACCGCGCTGTCGCCGCGCCCAAATCCTTGGCCGAGTGGTTTCCAAAGGGTTAATGTCTTCGGGAAGGCGGGTGGGCCTTCGTGCAGATCTACCCGGCAAGATAGACCGGTTGAAGGCTCCCCCAAGGCCAGCTATAGCTCATACCACAAGCACCCGTAGCTCAGCTGGATCAGAGCGCTGCCCTCCGAAGGCAGATGTCAAGCCCGCTGGCGCGGAGAAGGAGACTGAAAGAGGCTTAGATTACAAAGGCTTGCGCGATGGGTATC
>CALMEZ010000152.1 GCA_937864985.1 uncultured Alphaproteobacteria bacterium | reverse complement strand
CGAGCGCATCCGCCGCCCGCGCCGCGACATGCGCCAGCCGGGTGTCGATGCCGAAATCCCGATCGGGATGTTTGAGCTCGAGGCCGAAGCGATCGCGCGCGATGTTCTCGACCGTCGCGCGGCCCGCCATGATCTTGGCGCGGATCTGGGCCGCCTGCTCGGGATCCAGCTGCGGGGCTTCGCGCGGTCGCAGCTCATAGGCGCGGCGCGACACCGTGATCTCGTGCGTGCGGGCCACGGCGTCGAGGCCGGCCAGGCCCATGTAGCACCAGGGGCAGACGTAGTCGGAGAAGACGAGGATGGGGATGGGCATGGGTTAATTAGGACCGTGCCGATAAATCTTTAGCTTTGGAACAACTTTTGCAATATTGACAAAATCGTTGTCTTTATGCAATAGATATAAATCATTGTCAATGGCAGTTTGCACGATCAGCAAATCTATCGTGCTTCTGACTGTTACGCCAGATTGTCTGCAAAGCACATTCAAACAAGCCGCTTTTTCGTATGACTCCTTTCGATTGGGTAAATTGTAGAAAGGAATGGTCTCTAAATATGATTTTAGTTTGTTAAATTCGCTTTGATTCCTTGCGCCTTGCAATATTTCTCAACCAGTGCAATCCGGTCCTTGGCGCGACCGGAGAACTTCAAGTAGTCCAGCGTGACGCTGTCGACCGGGAAGAAGCCGCAGGTGGCACCATACTCCGGCGCCATGTTCGCGATGGTCGCGCGATCGGCTAGGGTGAGGTAGTGCAAGCCAACGCCATAGAATTCGACGAACTTGTTCACAACTCCCTTCTTGCGCAGCATCTGTGTCACGAGCAGCACAAGGTCTGTGGCCGTCACACCTTCCTTTAGCTTGCCTGTGAGCTTGAAGCCGATCACTTCCGGCAGAAGCATGGATTGCGGCTGACCCAGCATGGCGGCCTCCGCTTCAATGCCGCCCACGCCCCAGCCAAGAACACCAAGGCCATTGACCATGGTGGTGTGACTGTCGGTGCCGACCAGTGTATCCGGGTAAGCCACTTCGGCCTTGGTGGCCTTCTTGCCCTTCATCACGGTTTCGGTTTTCGTCCAGACGGTCTGGGCCAGATATTCAAGGTTGACTTGATGGCAGATGCCGGTGCCGGGCGGCACAACGCGGAAATTCTGGAAAGCGCCCTGCCCCCACTTCAAGAACTTGTAGCGCTCGCCGTTCTGCTCATATTCGCGCTTCACGTTGGCCGAGAGCGCCTTCATGTTTCCGAAATAATCCACCACCACAGAGTGGTCGATGACCAGATCAACAGGCACCAGCGGGTTGATCTTTTCCACCTTGCCACCCAGGCCCTTCATGCCATCGCGCATCGCTGCCAGATCGACCACGGCAGGAACGCCGGTGAAATCCTGCATCAGCACGCGCGCCGGGCGGAAACCCACTTCGGTATCGCCCTTGCCCTTGTTGGAAAGCCAGGTGACGAAGCCTTCAATGTCCTTCTTGGTGACGCTGCGGCCATCCTCGAAGCGCAGGAGGTTTTCAAGCAGCACCTTCATCGAGAACGGCAGGCGTGAAATGCCTGTAAGGCCGTTCTTCTCCGCCGCCTTCAAGCTGTAATAGGTATAGGTTTTCGAACCCACCTTGAGCGTCTTGCGGGACTTGAAAGAATCGAGCGACATGGCAGCCTCATTTGCGTGGAAAGTGTGCGCTGCCTATAAGACATATTGCGGCGCAACACAATTGCGCAAATCATCGTTTTTTGGGTCTCAACCAGCCGCGATAATGCACAAGCAAACCACCCAGCGGGAGGGTGATTTTGACATCGAAAACAAAGCGGCCTTCTGCGTCCACTGTTTCAAAGGCTTCTGTCTTTGGCAGCAGAAAGCGAGGAACGGGCAGGCTCAGCAAACGGGCCGATGTGATGGGATAGATCAGCCTGCCATCTGCAACGCGGAGCTTGAGTTTGAAATTCAGTGGGCTAAAGCGCTCCCAGAAGCTGTTGTCCGGTCCATGGTTCATGATGGAGTGGAATGCACAGCCTGCGAATGAGCGCGTCCAACGTTCGCTGCCATCTGCCTCGCGTTCCACCGTGACGTGTACGGGCGTTTTCTCTGCGGCAGGCGGAAGGCCGATGATCCAACCCATAATCAGCGGCAGCCACCCGCCTGACCGGGTGACGCGCGCCTCGCCCTGCCACACTGGCGAAAGAGAGCTGTCATGGAACTGGGTAATGATCGCAGGCAGTTGGTCCTTTTCTGTTTCCGTCAACGCGTCATCAAAAATGCCACGAGGTCTGGCTGTCGCATGACTGCTGGTGGTGATGGGAAGGTGTTCGAATTCCCTTGCGATGAGCCGCAAGGGCACGTCACCGCAACAGATGCGTGCGCCGGGCTTCAGCATCCCTTGAAGCAGCATGCGAACGGCTGCAACGGCTGGCAGGCCCGGAACATGTGGGCCTTTTCCCTCTGAAGCCAGCAGCGACCATTCAGCCTGCGCCCACTGACCTCCAGCATTGATGCCCGCAACACGCACCACCATGCCGCCCGTGCCGCTTCCGAACATCTTCGTCAGTTTGCGGCCCAGCGCAAAGGGCTGGATCAGTGGCGCAAGGTTCTTGAATATGCCTCTGGCGCGCAGGCGCGCCAGACATGCGATGCCCAGCATTTCAATCCGCGATTCAAGGCCGGCAAAAAAGGCGACACGTGATCTGACACCAAACACGTTCGGAAACAGCGATGCTTCCACAGTATCCACGGGTGCCACCCAGCGCCGGCCTAGGCCCGGCACCAACATCGCCTTGCCGGCCATCCAGCCTTTCACATGACGCAAAGCACCAAAACGGAATTGCGGAACATCATTTCCGGCGTAGGACATGACACCGCGCAACACTGCCTCACCCACGTCACCACGCCCATCAGGCGTGATGGCGATGTCAATCGCGTCAATGCGCTGCCAAGCCTCGGTGAGTTCTGCCACGACGGCAGACGACAAGGCGGGCGAAGAGCTGACCCCCGAAAGGGCCACCAAATTACGTGACGTTGCATCCGAACCAAGCGCCCTATGGAACCCCATCAGGTAGTCACGGGCATCGGCGAGGTCGATGCAGTTGCATCCAGCGGCGAGCGCTTGCCTTGGCACGGCATAGTCGGCACCTTGAAAGGGGCCGGATGCATCAATCACTACCCAAGGCTTGATGACCGCGAGAGCATCTTGCAGCGATGCACGTTGCACAGCTGCGGCAATGACCGTTGCGCCAGGGCGCTGTGCCAGGAGTTGGTCTACCAGGGCCTGCGCCCGCGGCAAGTGACGTGAAGCAACGATGAGCCTGATACCCTCGACGCGCAACAGGTTGGCGGCAAGCCTGCTGCCGAATACGCCCGTTGCCCCCAGAAGCAGAACAGTTTTCATGGCGGCGTTACCCATGCCTCAAACCACATCTCCATATTCAGCCGACTGATGGATGAGTTCTCCGGCCCATGGGTGGTGCAGTGTCATTTCAAAGTTGAAGCGGTTGCTTCCGGTGGCCATGTGGGTGACGGTGACGCTCCCCGGCGACAGAAACCCGGGGAGCGGCAAACGCAGGGGGCCGACCTTCACTTGATAGCCTGTACTGCGAAACGTGATGCCACGGTCACTGGCCGAAACCTTGAGCAACATCGACACACCAAAACCCACATGCTCCTCCAGGCCTGTTGGCCCGCTGAAGCGTTTTGCCGAGTGGATAACCTGCGGAAAGCCCCTACGATTGGCATAGGTGCGCGTCCAGATCTGGCCACCGGTTTTCACATCCTCTGTCACCGTCACAACCGTGGGCACATTGACATGATCGAAATGCGGCAGAGGCGCGCCGATGATGCGGAGTGCATGGGACAGTACACGGCCCAGACGTGAAATGCGAAATTGTCTAACCTCGCCAGCGTAAACCGCCGTGGCCCCGGCTGACAGTTTCTTCGAGAAGCGCTTGCGCACGGCAGGCGGCAAGACCTCCCATTCCTCTTTGCCCAGCAGGGCGCGGAACCGGTTGTCGATGTGAATGGGTGCCGCACCGATCTGCTGTTGCTGCAGATGTTTCAGAGTGGAATGTGGCCGGCCCATGATATTGTTCTCAATCCTTGCCGCCAGGAATGAAGGCGGCAATCTTGCTGCCCAGCTTCACAAGCATTTCACGCTTGCTGCGCGACAGGCCCAGCATCTGGCTGTACCAGCGGTCAACAGAAGCCGTAAAATCATGCATGGCCTTCAGGCGCTTACGCACCACCGGGCTGATGCGCGCGTCGCTCTCGGCTTTTGCGGCACAGGATTCGAGCGCTGCCAGAGCCGGATCGATCTCCCGCTGCTTGCGGCCCGTGGCAATGCGTGCCGCAATTTCCCAGACATCTGTCTCAGCCTCGAAATGATCCCGCCTGTCGCCGCGGATCGGGGCGCGCCGAATGAGATTCCAGTTCAGCAATTCCTTGATGGAGTTGGAAACGTTTGACCGCGCCAGCCCCAAGGTGGCTGCAATGTCTTCGGCAGTCAGTGGCTGTTCCGAGAGATAGAGAAGGGCATGGATCTGGCTCACCGAACGGTTGACGCTCCACTGCCCGCCCAGATCGCCCCAGTGCAGCACAAAATCTTCCACGGCTTCTGGCAATTTGCTTGTTCTGGCTGATACTTCTGTCATAACAGAAATTTATGAAACAGTAGAACGAGAGTCAAGAGGCAGGTAGCGGATCGTCCCAGTTTGGTTAAAGCCTTGGCAATGACTTTAAGCGCGGCTGGCGAAGAGGATGATGGCGGCGCCTGCCAGGCTGACGACGGCGCCTGTTACATCCCAATAGTCGGGCACGGTGCGTTCCACCAGCCCCATCCATGCCAGGGATGCAACGATGTAGACGCCGCCATAGGCCGCAAAAGCACGACCTGCCGTGGGCGTGTCGACACGTGTAAGCAACCATGCGAAGGCAACAAGAGATGCAACGCCCGCGCCATACCAAAATGGTGAACGGCCCGATTTGATGACAGCCCAGAAGGCAAAGCAGCCAGCAATCTCGCAGACGGCCGCCGCCGCATAGATGAGCCAAAGCTTCATGACTGCCCACCGATGTCATCAAAGATGGTACACGGGATGTTCTTTCCCGTTTCGCACACCTCGCAACACCGGCTGTGCACCTGTTGCAGGCTGGCCTCCAGCAGGCGCAGTTCCGCGCGCTGCCTGCGAATGGCACGCAAGTGATCCTCGATGACGGCGCGCGCCGGCGCACAGGCGCGCGTGCCTTGTTGCGATGCTGCCATGAGGCTTCTCACCTGCCCGATGGTCATGCCGAAATCGCGACAGCGCCGGATGAAGACAAGGCGATGAATGTCCTTAGGCTCAAACAAGCGGCGGCCCTTGCGGCTGCGGTCCGGGGCCGCAATGAGGCCGATGCTCTCATAATAGCGGATGGTTGGGGCAGGACAGCCCGAGCGTTTGCTGGCCTCGCTGATAGACAGGGTCATTCAGCCACCCCCAAAGAAAGCTGTTGATCTTAAAGTTACTTGAAGATGTAGCATCGCATGCGTGACCTGCAAAGCGAGAACATCATGATCCTCAAACGCATTCTTGCCGCCACTGGCCTGACAGTGGCCTGTGCTGCCTGTTGTGCCCCCTTATTATGGCCCCTTGTGACGGGCTCGGCGCTTCTGGGGGCAGGAGCCGCCGGTAGTAGCAACTGGCTTGGCCTTGGCACCGACGAAGCCGTTTGCCTCGGCCTTGCGGTTGCGGCGCTTGCCGGCTTTTCTCTCTGGCTCTCGCGAAGGAGAAGCTTGGCACGAGTCACCGCCTGTGATGTGGAGCAGTGCCAGCCCGCTCAGACGCGCAATGAAGCGGTGTCACAGGGATGATCGAGGAGGCCGCGCAATTCTTCGTCGAGTTGGATGAGGGTGATCGATGCTCCGGCCATTTCGAGCGACGTGCAGTAATGCCCGACGTGCGTCTTGTGCACCGAAATGCCGGCATCCTTGAGGCGCGCGCTCAGCCTGCGGTTCATGATGTAGAGTTCCATCAGCGGCGTTGCGCCCAGGGAATTGACCAGCACCGAGACTTGTGCGTCCCGCGCCGGTTTCATGTCCGCCAGAATGGCATCCAGCATGCGGTCGGTGATCTCATCAGCGGATTTGAGCGTACCGCGCTCCACGCCAAGCTCGCCATGAATGCCCATGCCGATTTCTATTTCATCGGGGCCGATGTCGAAGTTCGGCTTGCGGATGGCTGGCAGTGAACAGGGCCCGAGCGCCACGCCCATGGTCGCCGTGGCGGTGTTGGCTTTGCGCGCGATGCGCTCGCATTCATCAAGGGACTTCATCTGGTCGCAAGCTGCACCGGCTGCCTTGAAGATGAAGAAATTGCCGGCCACACCGCGTCGGGTCTCCCGAATTGGAGCTGAGGCCACATCATCCGTCGAGACAATGGTGCGCACCGTGATGCCTTCTTCCGCGGCCAGGTCGGCGGCCATGTCGAAATTCAGCACGTCGCCCTGATAATGGCCATACATGAATAAGACGCCTGCCCCACCGCTGGCCTCCCTGGCGCAATCCAGGACCATATCCGGCGTGGGTGACGTAAAGACGTCACCAATCACGGCAGCGTCGGCCAGGCCCTTCCCCACGAAGCCTGAAAACGTCGGCTCATGGCCGGAGCCGCCACCAATCACCAGGCCCACCTTGCCGGGCCGTGGGCCGTTCACCGCGACGATGGCACGCGGATTGCGGTCGGACCGCCGCAACAGGTCGGGATGGGCGCAAACGAGACCTTCCAGCATTTCGTCGACGGCCTCGTTCCCGTCATTGATGATCTTCTTGGTTTGCATGGCAGCCCCTCCGTCGTCCCGCTTGAGTTTTGAACGGGCTTCCGCCATTTGCAAGCCTCTTTGCTGCTCGCTAAACAGCGGCTCTCACATCGGGACGAATCATGGACAGGCGACATTTTCTGGCGGGGCTTTTTGGTGGCGCGGTGACGGCGATGGCAGCACCTGTGGCCGAGGCGGCAACCGTATCTGACTTTTTCTTTCTGCGTCCAAAGCGCAAGAAGTTGGCCGTGGCGGCCCCCAAGAAGCATCTGACGGGCAAGGCCGGCAAAGTTGAGAAACTGGCCGCCAAGGACCGCAAGGCTCGGAGCATCCGCGAACGCTATACAGGCGCAAAGATCATTGATTTCGCCTCGGCCGAAAAGCCCGGCACCATCATCATCAAAACGTCGGAGCGCGCCCTTTACCAGATCCTCGGCAACGGCAAGGCGCGGCGCTACATGGTTGCGGTGGGCAAGGAAGGCTTCTCCTGGTCGGGCGTTGCCAAGGTTGGGATGAAGCGGGAAAATCCTGTCTGGACGCCGCCGCCCGAAATGATTGCGCGCACGCCGAAATATGCCAAGTGGGCCGATGGCATGCCGGGCGGCCTGCCGATCAATCCGCTGGGGCCGCGCGCCATGTATCTGTTCAACAAGAGCGGCGACACGGGCTTCCGCATCCACGGCACGATCCATCCGGAATCGATCGGCACCGCCGCTTCTTCAGGCTGCATCCGCATGCTGAACGAGGAAGTGATCAAGCTCTACAACGAAACGCCGCGCGGCACAAAAGTCATCGTCATCTAACGGCAGCGCCGCCACAGGCCCATGTCGACGTGGAAGTGGTCCTTGTGGTCGGCGTTGTAGTCGGGGCTGAGCGTCAGGTTAAAACTCTGGCACAGGCCATCATGGACGCGGTGCAGGAAGCTGCTCGCCGCACCTGATGAACGCCAATCCTTCAGTACACTGATGACCTTTCCGCTCTTCAAGCGGAAGCCTGAAATGTCAAAGGCATTGGCGGTGGCGTGTTCGCTCATGGTTGCGCCATGGCGGATGAGGCGGCAGCTGTAGGATCCGAAATGGGTGATCTCCACCACCGGCTCATGGAAGGTGCGTTGCGCCTCGGGCTGCACCACATTGCGCTCCCACAGGTAAAGGCGCGCGGCGACAGCACAGCGGGTTTCCTCGGGCCGGAGCTTGGCCACCGACATGCGACTGAGGGTTACCGTACCATACTTGTAGCACCCCGCCCGGAACACTTTTGGTGCTTCGTTGCGAAACAGCGCATGGCTGCGGCCCAGCGCAAACTCGCAATTGTCTGACGAGGCATCGAGCAGCTTCACCTGAAGGGGTTGCAGCCAGTAGGGCTTGGCGTCCAGATCCGGCAGGGCGAGCGGATCGTATTCCCGTGGCCAGTCAAACGCGCCGAGCCGGGCGGCACCGTATGCACCCACGAGACAGATGATGGCCAGAATGACCACTGTAGCCAACCATTTCGCCCTCATGCATGCACTTTTGTCGTATCCGCACTGCCCATCGTCGCAATTGCTTTGCTGCATTGCAACAGCTAAAAGCCTGCCAACTCTATGGGGCATTCACTATGGCTGATTCAAGACCTGCCAACCGACCACTGTCGCCACACCTGCAAATCTACCGGCCCATGCTGTCGACGGCCATGTCGATCCTGCATCGCATCACGGGCATGGCGCTGGTTGTGGGTATGATCGGCCTGGTGTGGTGGCTCGATGCAGCCGCAACATCGGACTCTTACTTCGCGCTGGTGCAGGGCTTTTTCTACAGCTGGTTTGGCCGGCTGATCCTGTTCGGCATGAGTTGGGCGCTGATCCATCACATGCTGGGCGGGCTGCGCCACTTCGTGTGGGATACGGGCCATGGCTTTGCCCTCAACAAAGTGGAGTGGCTGGTGCGGGCCAACATCATTGGTTCTGTTGTGCTGACGCTGCTCTTGTGGATCATCGGTTATGGAGTGCGCCCATGAGCATGAAGTCTGAACTCGGCAAGGTGCGTGGCCTCGGTGCGGCCCATGATGGCACGCATCACTTTTGGCTGCAGCGCGTCACGGCGGTGGCCAATGTGCCGCTGGTGCTTTACCTCCTATATTTCATCATTTCGCATATCGGTGCCCCGCGCGAGGCGGTTCTGGCCTCTGTGAAAAACCCGTTCGCTGCCGTGGCGCTCGCCCTGGCGATGATTTCCATCTGCTGGCACCTGAAGCTTGGTTTGCAGATGATCATTGAAGATTACCTTCATGTTCCCTCCACCAAGCTGGTGGCGCTGCTGCTCAATGCCTTCTTTGCCTATGGCCTTGCGGGCCTTGGCCTCTATGCAATTCTCAAAATGAATCTGGGTGTGTAATGACCGCCTATCCGATCACTGATCATACGTTTGATGTCGTCGTCGTTGGCGCTGGTGGCTCTGGCCTGCGCGCGGCCCTTGCGGCGTCTCAATCTGGCCTGCGCACGGCCTGCATATCCAAGGTGTTTCC
>CALMEZ010000151.1 GCA_937864985.1 uncultured Alphaproteobacteria bacterium | reverse complement strand
GGCAGCCAGTGCATTGTCGTCGCCATTGATGCCAAGCAGGTGGCCGCCGAAAAATTTGAAATCTTCACCCATGGCGGGCGCAAGGAAACCGGCATTGATGCCGTGGCTTTCGCAAAGCAGGTCGCGGAACTTGGCGCAGGCGAAATCCTGCTCACCTCGATGGACCGTGATGGCACCGGCAAGGGCTTCAACCTGGCGCTGACCCGTGCCATTGCAGATGCTGTGTCCATTCCGGTCATTGCCTCGGGCGGTGTCGGCACCTTGCAGCATTTGGTCGAAGGCATCACTGAGGGGCATGCCACGGCGGTTCTGGCGGCCTCGATTTTCCATTTCGGAACCTTTACGATTGCCGAGGCCAAGCAGGCCATGGCCAAGGCAGGAATCGCAGTGAGGATGCAATGAGCACATTCAGTCAGCTGGACGCACTCGCTGCGGATATTGCAACGAAGGCATCGGCCTCGCCCGAAACCTCCTACACCGCCAAGCTCATCTCGCAAGGTATCGCCAAATGCGCCAAGAAATTTGGTGAGGAAGCCGTGGAACTGGCGTTGGCTTCCGTGTCTGGCAATGCAAAGGACACAACCGCTGAAGCCGCTGACGTCTTCTATCATTTCCTCGTCCTGCTCAAGGCCGCAAACATCTCACCGGAAGGCGTAATGGCTGAACTGAAGCGCAGGCAGGGCACCGGCGGCCTTGTGGAAAAGGCGGCGCGCAAGCCATGAACGACCAGTCCGAGGATTTCACAAAGGAAGACTTCGCGCGCGAAGTCTCCCCCTTCCGCCGCTTTTCGCGCAAGGAATGGGCAGCACTGCGCGCCGATACACCCATGACGTTGACGGCGGCTGACCTTGATGAAGTGCGCTCCCTCAATGACCGCATTGACCTGTCGGAAGTCGAGGCCATCTACCTGCCGCTGTCGCGTCTCCTGAACCTCTATGTGCAGGCCAGCCAGCAGCTGTTCCGTGCCTCCAACATGTTCCTGCACCGGCATGATCTGAAAGTACCCTATGTCATCGGCGTGGCGGGCAGCGTCGCCGTCGGCAAAAGCACATCGGCGCGTATTCTGCGCCGCCTGCTGTCGCGCTGGCCATCGCACCCCACCGTGGCGCTGGTGACAACCGATGGGTTCTTGATGCCCAACGTGACCTTGAATCGCGAAGGCTTGATGAGCCGCAAGGGTTTTCCGGAATCCTACGACCTGCCGCGCATCCTGCGCTTCATGTCAGACATCAAATCCGGTGAACGCGATGTGGAGGCACCACTCTATTCGCATCTCACCTATGACGTGCTGGACGGCAAGACCCAGGTCATCGACCAGCCGGACATTCTGATTGTTGAGGGCATCAATGTGCTGCAAACGGGCCGCCCCGCCAAGGATGGCCGCGGCATTCCCAATGTCTCGGACTTCTTCGACTTCTCCGTGTTCATCGACGCCGACGAGGAAGATCTGAAGGCCTGGTACATTGAACGTTTCTTCACGCTCCGCAATGGTGCGTTCAAGGATCCCAACTCCTACTTTCACCGCTACTCCTCCCTGTCGGACAAGGAAGCCCGGGAGACGGCAACGCGCATCTGGAACACCGTCAACCTTGTCAATCTCAGGGAAAACATCCTGCCCACGCGGCCGCGTGCTGACCTCGTGTTGCGCAAGGGTGCCGACCACAAAGTGCGCAGCGTGTTCCTGCGCAAACTCTAGGCGTCTTCACTTGCCCTTGCTGGCAACGGCGATCACCATGTCGGTATCGCCAATCAGCGCCAGCATAGCTTTGCGCGCCCCCTCGGGATCACCTGCAATAACGGCCTTCGCGATGTTCTCGTGCAGCTTCAGCGCCAGCTTGTAGTGCTTGTTGCGTTGCGTGGTGAAGTCGAAGAGATTGCCCAACGTCTCCTCAATCAGCACACCGAACGGCATCAGCAGGTCATTGTTTGAAGCGGCAAGCAGGGCCTCGTGGAAGGCCACGTCTGAGGATACGGTTTCTTCGTGGGTTTTCGCCCGCTTCATGCCCTCAAGGGCCGCAACCAGTTGGTCGATCTGCGCCGTGGTCCTGCGCCGTGCCGCCAGTTCGGCGATACCGGGCTCAACGATGCGCCGGAATTCCTGCGTCGAGGCGAGGAAAGCCTTGCGGTCCGTGGCGCTGCGGTGCCAGCTCAGCACGTCACGGTCCAGCAGGTTCCAGCGTGAACGGGGTTCGACGCGCGAGCCGACCTTGGGGCGCGAGGCGATCAGGCCCTTGGCCGAAAGCGCCTTGATGGCCTCGCGCACAGCCGTCCGGCTCACCGCGAAAGTGGCGCCCCATTCCGCCTCGTTCGGCAGAAGGCTGCCCGGCTTGAACTCGCCGCCTAAAATCCGTTCACCGATATTGCGTGCCACTTCTGCATGCAGTTTCACCCCGCTGGACTTGCCAATCGGGCGGCGCTTCTGGACCTTCCTGCCGTTCACCATGGCCTCCCATTTATCATACAAATTCACTTGATCAAAGCCGGGCTTCACCGTAAGAAACTTGCAGCCGGTGGAAGGCCTTCATTTGCGTGGCGTCCACCGCTTTTCAGGGAGGATACCTTATATGATGAACCGCAGATATTTCCTGGCAACCTCGGTTGCCGCAGCCGTGGCTCTGGCCTCAGGCGCTGCCTTGGCAGAAGGCAAGGGCCTTGTTGGCATTTCCATGCCCACGAAGTCGTCGACCCGCTGGATCTCCGACGGCGAATCCATGGTGAAGGAATTCACCGCCATGGGCTACGACACCGATCTCCAGTACGCTGAAGACGACATTCCGAACCAGCTCGCCCAGATCGAAAACATGGTCACCAAGGGTGCCAAGGTTCTGATCATCGCTGCCATCGACGGCACCACGCTGTCGGACATTCTCAAGAAGGCCCACGATGCTGGTGCCAAGGTCATTGCCTATGACCGCCTCATCCGCAAGTCGGGTGACGTGGACTATTATTCCACCTTCGACAACTTCAAGGTCGGCGTGCTGCAGGCCAATTCGCTGGTTGCGGGCCTCAAGGAACGTTTCCCCAGCGTCAAGCCCTGGAACGTGGAACTGTTCGGCGGCTCGCCGGACGACAACAACGCCTTCTTCTTCTACGACGGCGCCATGTCTGTCCTGCAGCCGATGATCGACGCTGGTGACATCAAGATCGGTTCCGGCCAGATGGGCATGGACAAGGTCGGCACGCTGCGTTGGGACGGTGCTGTGGCCCAGGCCCGCATGGACAACCTGCTCTCGGCCAACTACACCTCGGCCAAGGTGCACGGCGTGCTGTCGCCCTATGACGGCCTGTCGCGCGGCATCATCTCCTCGCTCAAGGGCGTGGGCTATGCCGCCGGTCCGGAAATGCCGATCGTCACCGGTCAGGACGCTGAAGTGCCGTCCGTCAAGGCCATGCTGGCCGGCGAACAGTACTCGACGGTGTTCAAGGACACCCGCGTTCTCGCCTCCGTCACCGCCAAGATGGTGGACGCCGCCATGCAGGGCAAGGAGCCGGAAATCAACGACACCAAGACCTATGACAATGGTGTGAAGGTTGTTCCGTCGAACCTGCTGGTGCCGGTCGCCGTGGGCAAGGACGACATCCAGAAGGTTTTGGTGGACTCCGGCTACATCGCCGCTGACAAACTGAAGTAACCAATATCGACCTCCCTCCCCCTTGCGGGGAGGGTCGGGGTGGGGGTCTCTCCCAACCAACAGAATGCGCTACGCAAGATTTCTGTGGGTTCGGCGAGACCCCCTCCCTTAATCCCTCCCCACAAGGGGGAGGGAAATGATAAGAGTACTTGAAAGTACCTGATCGGCGGGAGAAGCATTGGGCAATGCAGCCTATCCTTGAAATGCGGGGCATCACCAAGACGTTTCCAGGCGTCAAGGCTTTGACGGATGTTAACCTCAGTGTTTTGCCCGGCGAAATTCATGCCGTCGTCGGTGAAAATGGCGCTGGCAAATCCACCCTCATGAAAGTCTTGTCGGGCGTTTATCCGTCGGGCAGCTTTGACGGTGAAATTCTCTTTGAAGGCAAGCCGCAACAGTTCCGCACCATTTCAGACAGCGAGCACGCTGGTATCGTCATCATCCACCAGGAACTGGCGCTGGTGCCATTGCTCTCAATCGCCGAAAACATCTTTCTGGGCCAGGAAACCGCCAGCAAAGGCGTGATCAACTGGTTTGAAGCCTTTGCCCGCACCAAGGAGCTTCTGAAAAAAGTCGGCCTGTCCGAGCATCCCAACACGCTGATCACCAACATCGGCACCGGCAAACAGCAGCTGGTGGAAATAGCCAAGGCCCTCAACAAGAAGGTCAAGCTCCTGATCCTCGATGAGCCAACGTCGTCGCTCAATGAAAAGGATTCAAACGCCCTTCTGGAATTGCTCAAGGGCTTCAAGGCCCAGGGCATTTCCTCAATCCTCATCACCCACAAGCTCAACGAAGTGATGAAGGTGGCAGACCGCATCACCGTGATCCGCGATGGCAAGACGGTGGACACGCTGGACACCCACACCGCCAAGGTCAGCGAGGACCGCATCATCAAGGCCATGGTGGGCCGCGACCTGTCCGAACGCTACCCGCCACGCAACGCCAAGATTGGTGAAACGCTGTTCGAAGTGAAGAACTGGAACGTCTTCAACCCCATCCACCCCGACCGGCAAATGATCAAGAATGTCAATTTGTCAGTCCGAAAAGGTGAAGTGGTCGGCATCGCGGGCCTCATGGGCGCTGGCCGCACCGAATTTGCCATGTCAGTATTCGGCGGTGCCTATGGCACGCGGATTTCAGGCGAAGTTTTTCTGCACGGCAAGAATGTCGATGTCTCGACCATCCCGCGCGCCAAGGAGGCAGGCCTTGCCTATGCCACCGAAGACCGAAAGACCTTTGGCCTCGTCCTAATCGACCACATCAAGCACAACGTCACGCTGGCCAATCTGCCCGGTGTTTCCAACCGCGGCGTCGTTGATGACCTCAAGGAACTGAGTGTCGCCAACAAATACCGCAAGGACCTGGGTATACGCTCGTCTGGCGTCTATCAGGCCACGGTCAATCTCTCCGGCGGCAACCAGCAGAAGGTCGTTTTGTCAAAGTGGCTGTTCTCAGGCCCCGAGGTTTTGATTCTCGACGAGCCGACGCGTGGCATCGATGTCGGCGCCAAATACGAAATCTACGGCATTATCAACCGCCTCGCGGAAGAAGGAAAAGGCGTCATCGTCATTTCCTCCGAGATGCCGGAACTCCTCGGCATCACCGACCGCATTTACGTCATGAACGAAGGGCGCATCGTCGGCGAAATGCCAAAGGCCGAAGCCACGCAGGAATCGATCATGCGCACCATCATGAAATCATGGGGACACTGAAATGAGCACGCCAAACGCCACCGCAGGCACGGAAGGCCAGCCCGGCATCATGAGCTTCATCAAGGCGCATCTGCGTGACTATGTGCTGCTCATCGCGCTGATTGCCATCATGGTGTTCTTCCAGATCACTACCAAGGGCACGCTGTTCATGCCCGTGAACCTCACCAACATCATCCTGCAGAACAGTTACATCATCGTCATGGCGCTCGGCATGTTGCTGATCATTATTGCCGGACACATCGATCTCTCGGTCGGGTCAGTTTCAGGATTTATCGGCGGCGTTGCGGCACTGTTGTTGACCGGCACCATGCCCTTCTTCAAGGATGCATCGCTGCCCTTCAAGTTTGACACTTTTACCACCGCACTAATCTGCATCGCGCTTGGCGCTGCCATCGGTGCCGTTCAAGGTTACTTTGTGGCCTATTACAAGATCCCTGCCTTCATCGTGACACTGGCCGGCATGCTGATCTTCCGCGGGCTGGAGCTGCAGGTCCTGGGTGGCGCATCCGTGGGGCCATTCCCGACGGTGTTCCAGGGCCTGTCCAACGGCTATGTGCCGGATCCCTTCGGCATGACGGCAGGTGGCGGTCCCTTCAACCTGTTGGCCGTGATCGTCGGCGTGGTCATCGCAGCCATTCTCATCTATTCGAACGTGCGCAGCCGCCGCGCCGAATTGGCCCACGGCCTTGCCGAAGAACCAACACAGATATTCTGGGGCCGAAATGCGCTGATTGCCCTGGCCTTCGTCGGCTTCTGCTGGCTGATGGCCTATTACAAGGGCCTGCCCAACGTGCTGGTGGTCATGGGCATTCTGGTATCGCTGTTCATTTTCATCACGACGCGAACAACATTCGGCCGCCGCATTTACGCGCTTGGCGGCAATGAAAAGGCGACAAAACTCTCGGGCATCAATACCGAGCGCCTGACCTTCCAGATTTTCACCATCATGGGCGCGCTCTCGGCGCTCGGCGGCATGATCTATGCCGCACGCCTCAACGTGGCCACGCCGAAGGCCGGCCAGGGTCTTGAGCTTGACGTGATTGCTGCCTGCTTCATCGGCGGTGCGGCCGTGACAGGCGGTGTCGGCAAGGTCATGGGCGCTGTCATCGGCGCCTTCATCATCGGTGTGATGAACAACGGCATGTCGATTCTGGGTGTCGACATCGGCTGGCAGTTTGTCATCAAGGGCGCCGTGTTGATGCTCGCCGTTTTCCTCGACGTCTATTACAAAAACAAACGCTAAAATTCGCTGCAAATGTGCGGCGGAAACTGTCAACTTCCTTTCAGTCTGACAGTTCGCTGACAGCGCATTTATTCCGCAGGCCGAGAAAAATATACTCCGTGCACGGTGCGGAATAACAGGCGCTCGCATCAGTATTTCCCATTGCGTCGGGTTCAATAGGGGGCTCGCGCATTGAGGGAATGACCCATGAATTTCAAGTTTGCCACTCTTGCTGCATCAGCGGTGCTCGCGTCTGCAGTTCTGTTCAATTCAATGGCTGTCTCGCACATGAGCAGCGGCGACCAATTGGCCTGGGGCTATAACCAGAAACAGAAGGGCCAGAATGGCGGTGGCGGCAATGGTGGCAACAGCTCCAGCACTGACAGCTCTTCGTCTCTCGCCTGGGGCTATAACCAGAAACAGAAGGGCCAGAACGGCGGCGGCAGTGGCGGCGGCGGCAGCTCCAGCACTGACAGCTCGTCAGCCTGATCTTTGCGCCGGGTAGCGTGGTGGGTCAGCGCCACCTGGTCAAAATTCAGTCCGCAAGGCAGCAAGTATCACGTGAGGCCGGGTGCATGCGCATCCGGCCTTTGTGGCGTTTGCAGCAGCGAGAATGGGGAAACAATCGGCCACAACTCTTGCATGGCCTCACCCGGTCGGCGCAACTGGACCCAATTTTGGCCCGTTAACGAGTCACGCAAATTTGGCGCAAAAGTTAGGAAAACCCCATTGCCGGGCTGTCACGGACGCGTCATACTGAATGCCTACTCAACCAGAAGCCGGGTTCGCCGGCCCAATGGGAGTTTTCAGCCGGGCATGGTGCCCGGTTGACTTGGAGGAATTAAACAGATGACCAGATTGACACCCTCTCAGGAACTGGTGCGCGCCGCTCGCATGTCGCGCCGCAGCCTGATGAAATCTGCCGTGGCACTCGGCGCCGTGGGCTTTGCAGCTCCGATCTACTCAACCAACGCGCTTTCGTCTTCAGGTGAAATGAACTTTGAAGGTTGGGCTGGTTATGATGATTTGAAGGGCAAGGTTTTCCCGGCCTTCGAAAAGGCCACCGGCATCAAGGTGAACTTCAAGGAAGCCGCCGAACAGGACACCATGCTGGCCGACGCCAAGACGGCTGTGCAGTCGGGCGCTGTGGACGTCACGGAGCCAACCATCAACTCGCTGCCATCCTGGAGCGCTGAAGGCGTGATCCAGGCTTGGGATCTCGGCAAGCTTGCACCAGGCAACTATCTTGCCGGCGTTCCCGGTGCAGAGGCCGGTGGCCCCGCCGACGTTGACGGCAAGCGCATGTGGGTTCCTTCATGCTGGGGTACGGAAGCTCTCACCTTCAAGAAGGACACAATTGACGGCACCTACGGCAAGATCGGCCTCGCCGACCTGTGGGACGACAAGTATGCCGGCAAGGTGACAATCCGCGCCCACTCTTCGCTCTCCGCCATGGGCCGCGTGCTCGACGCTGCTGGCAAGCTGCCGCAGCCCTGGATGGACAGCTACAAGGACGAAGCCACCATGCGTAAGCTGTGGGACATCGCCCTTGCCGAAGCCATCAAGCACAAGAAGAACGTGGCGCAGTTCTGGAGCTCTGAAAATGAAGCCCAGGGTGCGTTCCGCACCAACGGTGCCGAACTTGGCCTGACATGGGACTCGACAGGCGCAAACATGGCTGCAGAAGGCTTTGGCTTTATCGCCCCGAAGGAAGGTGCCTTCGGCTGGAGCCAGGGTTTCGTGCTGCTCAAAGGCGCAAAGAACGTCGATCAGGCCCACGAGTTTGCCAAGTGGATTTCCTCGGCCGAAGGCGCTGCGGCCTGGGCCTCGGCCTTCAAGGCCAACCCCGTCGGCAAGGGTGGTATCGACCTCATGGACAAGGCTGTGTCGGAATTCTACGCCGCTGCCTATCCGGGCGATGCCCTCTCGAAGCTGTGGTGGTGGCCCGCCCAGCCAGCCTGGTGGCTGAAGACCCGCGGCGAATACGCCGACAAGTGGAAGTCAGCTTAATCAATAGCGCATGAATGCTCTTCCGGGTGGCCCCTGTGGCCACCCGGAATGTCTGTTTAAGAACAACAATAATATTCTTCTGGGCGGGGGAAAGTTATATGTCCGCAAGCGTCGAATTGCGCAGCGTCACGATGGATTTCGGCAAGTATCGTGCTGTCGACAACGTATCCGTCAAGATCAATCCCGGCGAATTCTTTTCGTTTTTGGGCCCGTCAGGCTGCGGCAAGACGACGATCCTGCGCATGGTCTCGGGCTTTATCGAGCCGACCGCCGGCCAGGTCCTGATCGGCGATCAGGACATGCGGGGCATTGGTCCCAACAAGCGCCCCACGGCCATGATCTTCCAGAATCTTGCGCTTTTTCCCCTGATGACGGTGTGGGAGAATATTTCATTTGGCCTCGAAGTTCGCGGCGTTGACAAGACGACGCGCCGTGCCAAGGCTGAAGAGCTTCTGAAGCTTGTCGAACTTCCCGGCGTCGCCGATCGCTTCCCGTCGCAATTGTCTGGCGGCCAGCGCCAGCGCGTGGCCATCGCCCGCGCCCTTGCCGTTGAACCGCAATTGATGCTTCTCGACGAGCCGCTGTCAGCCCTCGATCTCAAACTGCGTCAGCACATGCGCGCCGAACTGCGCGCCATCCAGAAGCGCACCAACGTCACCTTTATTTACATCACCCACGATCAGGGCGAAGCCCTTGCCATGTCAGACCGCGTTGCCGTCATGAGCCGCGGCCAGATCCAGCAGGTTGATGTTCCGCAAAAGATCTACAATACGCCTGCCAACGGCTTCGTTGCCTCCTTTGTCGGCGAAAACAACAAGTTTACGGGCGAATTGACATCTGTCAGTGACGGGGCCGGCAAGTTCAAAACCGATGTCGGCGAATTCACTGTTACGCTGGGGCAGGGCGTCAGCAAGGAGTCAAAGTGTCGGCTTTATGTGCGGCCCGAGCATATCGGCTTTGCCGGCAAGTCGAAGTCACATGTCAACGCCATTCCGGTGACGGTCGAAGACGTGTCCTTTGAAGGCAATTTTGCCGTTGTCCTGATGCGCGACAAGGCGGGCCGCCGCCGCAGCGCCGAAGTGCGCAACGATCCGATGAACCCGCCGCCGCAGCCCGGCACATCGACCACCATCACCTTCGACCCGGACAAGGCGCTTGTCCTGCTCGACAGCGAAGCTGTGGCTTACGCGGAAAGGGATTAGGCCATGACGGACCTGATCCAGCGTTATGGCCGGGGTCTCTCGTGGCTGTCGATCGGCCTCACGGCTTTCTGGCTGCTCGCCCTTGTCATCCTGCCCTATCTCGGCCTCTTCGAACAGTCGTTCCGCCCTTATCTGCCGGTGGATGAGATTGGCGGCCCGAACGACCACTATACGCTTCACAATTACATGGCGCTGTTCAGCAACCCGCAGGACATCACGCTCTGCCTGCCAGGAAAGGACACCATCCCTGGCTCCCCCATTTATCTGCCGGACCTGGTGGTGAACTGGCCGATCCACCTCTACATTTTCATTCTGACCATCGTGTACAGCAGCGTCGTCACGTTGATCGTGCTGATGTTGTGCTATCCCATCGCTTACTGCATGGCGAAGGTCATGGACCCGCGCAGCCTGCCAACATTCTTCCTGCTGCTGGTCATTCCGCTGTGGGTCTCGGAGTTGATGCGTTCCTTCTCATGGTACATCATCCTGTCGCTCAACGGCCCGCTCAGCACCTTGTTGATGGACCTCGGTATCCTGAGCGCGCCCGTCCGCTGGACGTGGGGCCTGTGCGGCTATTCCGGTATCATGGTGGGCCTCATCTACACCTATGTGCTGTTCATGCTGTTCCCGGTTTACAATGCCATGACGTCACTCGATTCAAACCAGATCGAGGCAGCCGAAGACCTCGGCGCTGGCTGGATCCGCAAACACTGGCGGGTGATCATTCCGCATTGCAAGCCGGGCATCGCCTCAGGCAGTGTCACGGTGTTCATGCTGGCGGCCAGTTCATTGCTGGTGCCCTCGCTGCTCGCCTCGCCCAAGTCGCGCTGGTTCACCGAAGTCATCCAGCAATGGATGTTTGAAAGCCATGACTGGAACTCGGGTGCCGCCTATGCCTTCCTGCTGCTGGTGGTCTGCACGATTTTCGTCACGGTGATGATGAAGCTGTTCAAGGTCGGCCTGTCCGACATTGCGAAGTGAGGCCGTGATGCGCAACAAGTTCCGTCACTCCGCCTTGCTGATCTACTGCTATTGCTTCCTTGCGCTTATGCTTGTGCCGCTGGCTGTCATGGGCGGCGCTGCCTTCAATGATTCCAAGTTCCCCACTGTGTTGCCCTGGAAGGGCTGGACTTGGCGCTGGTTTGTCGATCTCTACAACGATGACACCATCTGGCAGGCCTCATTCAATACCCTGATCGTTGCCATTGCCGTGGTGGTGATGTCGGTTCCCATCGGCACGGCAGGCGCACTTCTGGTCAACAGCTTGAAAGGCCGCAGCCGCACGCTGCTCTATGCGCTGATGATCTCTCCGGTGCTGACACCGGGCGCCGTCATTGGCATTTCAACCTTGTTGTTCTGGTTCAAGTTCAATGTGCCAGCGGGCCTCCATCTCTCGGTCTTTGCCCAGGTTAGCTTCATCGCCGCCTATGTCATGCTCATGGTGCTGGCGCGGCTGCAAAGCTTCGATAGCGCGCTGGAAGAAGCTGCCCTTGATCTTGGTGCCACCCACTGGCAGTCGTTGCGACGGGTGCTGTTGCCGCATCTCTATCCGGCGCTTGCCGCCGGCTCGGTTCTCGCCTTCTTCCAATCGATTGAGAACTTCAACGCCACCCAGTTCACGCGCGGCGCATCAACCACTTTGACCGTCTACGTCGGGTCCAAGGTGCGTACCGGCATCACGCCAACCATCAATGCGCTCGCCTTCATCCTGATTTCCATTACGGTGATTGGCGCATTGGCCTATGAAATCCGCCGCCGCCGCATTGCGGCGCGCGCCGCTGAAGCCGAAGCCTGACAGGGGATCACCGCTCCGTCAGTTTCAACTCGATGCGGCGGTTTTCCGACTTCACGTCTTCGCTGTCGCCTTCCGCCAGCGGCTGGAACTCACCAAAACCGGCCGCAACGAGGTGTTTGGGCGAAACGCCTTGTGCAACCAGGAATTTGACCACCGTGATGGCGCGTGCCGTGGAAAGCTCCCAGTTGGATTTGAACTCGGCATTCTGAACCGGGTCCGAGTCCGTGTGGCCGTCAACCCGCAGAACCCAGGCGATGTCAGGCGGGATTTCCGCTTCAAGCTGCTTCAGGGCGTCAGCAAGCTTGGTCATCTCGGCAGAGCCTGCATCATTCAATTCAGCCTTGCCCTTGGGGAACAGCACTTCTGCCTGGAAAACGAAGCGGTCGCCCACCACCAGGATGTCAGAGCGCTGCGACAGGATCTGCCGCAACCGGCCAAAGAATTCGGAACGGTATTTCGAAAGCTCCTGCACCTTTTCGGCCAGCGCCGTGTTCAACCTGCGCCCAAGGTCCGAAATCTGCACCTCGGAATTGCGATTCCGCTCTTCGGCGGCGTCCAGCTGCGAACTCAGCATGGAAAGCTGGCGGCGCATGGCGGCAATTTGCTGGTTCAACAGCTCAACCTTTGCCATGGCGTCAGACGACAGTTTCTTTTCCGCCAGCAGTGATGACTGCAATCCCGAGAGGGTGTTGCCAGCAGCAAGACCCTTGGCGCTTTCCGCATCCAAGCCCGCCGTCAACTGCGCATTCTTGGCCTTTTCAGCATTCAGGTCGTCGGTCATGGCCAGAAGCTGGCTTTCAACTTCGGCCTTGCCGGATTTTTCCAAGGCCAGAAGTTCGGTCAGTTCGGCAATCTGCGAACGCAATTGCCCGAGCGCTGAATCCTGGCCGGAAATTTGCCGCGCCAACAGGAACTGCGCGATCATGAACACCGAGAGCAGGAAAGTGATGACAAGCAGCAATTGCGCCATGGCGTCAACAAAGCCTGGCCAATACGGCGCATCTTCCTGCCTGCGCCGCCGTGAAAGGGGCTGTGCCATGCTCTATTCCCTGCTGCGTGTGGAGCTGTTTTGCCGGATCAGCAGGCGCTGGATTTCATTTTGCTGCACCTGCTGGTTTTGGATCCACTGCCGCACCATCTTCTGTTCTTCCCGCATCTGCGTCACCAGATTGGCAACGGCATCGGCTAGCTGTTCAATGGTCTCGCCATTTCCCTCTGCCGCTGCGCCATTCGTCTTGTTCTGCTCGATCTGCTGGCCAAGCTTGTCCACCGCGCGCTGGATGTTGTTCATGTCGGTGCGCATATAGGCAGGCACGCTGGCAGAACTGTCGCCAGCTTGAACATCGGTGATGGTGGAGAGCCAGTCTTCGAAATTATGGTAGAAGCGGTTCTGCGCCTGCGAGGCCTTCAGGTCCATGAAGCCCAGGATCAGCGATCCCGACAACCCGAACAGGGACGACGAGAACGAAAGACCCATCCCGGCCAAAGGCCGCTGCAGGCCGGTTTTCAGTTCCTCGAACACGGAAGAAGACGCGGCAGACGTCACATCCAGATTGCGGATGGCATCGCCCACCGAAGACACGGTTTCAAGCAGGCCCCAGAAGGTGCCGAGCAGGCCGAGAAAAATCAGGAGTCCCACGAGATAGCGAACGAGGTCACGCGATTCATCGAGGCGCGAAGCCAACGAATCGAGCAGCGAACGCATCGTCTGCGGTGACAGCATGGTACGGCCCGAGGCATCCTGGAGCAGGTTGGCCATTGGGCCGAGCAGGGTGGGCGGTGGCAGGTCGGAGGCCTCGCCCATGCGGAAATTGTTGACCCAGTTCACCTCCGGAAACAGCCGTGCCACCATCCGGTAGGAGTAGATAATTCCGAGGAGCAGGGTGACGACGATGAGACCGTTCAGTCCGGGATTGGCATAGAAGGCCGGCAGGATTTTCGGAAACAGGATGGCCGCCAGGATCACGACAACCAGCGTGAACACCATCATGTGCACGAGGTGGACACGTGGTTGTTCAAGGATGATGGGTTCCTGAGTCATAAATGCCCGCCTCTGGTCAACTCTGCCTGCGCCGCAATCTAGACCAAGAGGTGGCGGGTGGCGAGGGTGGTATTCGATCTTTCAGTCGTAACCTTGCAGCCCTCAGTGATGAGGTGAAGCACGACCGAGCCAAATCAGCCGGGCTTACCCCCAAGCCATTTTGCGCCTCCAAGCCCCACAAGCATGGCGGCAACGAACACAAAGGCCTGCGGTTGCCCAAGCCCCAGGGCCGGTATGGCGCCGCCGGGACAAAATCCGGCAAGCCCCCAGCCTATCCCGAACAGCGCCGAACCCGCAACGAGCGCGAAGTTGATTTTCGTCCGTTCAGGCAAATGAAACCGCGTATCAAACAACGGTTCGGCCCGCGATTTGAAGATCAGCCGATAGCCCACAAGCGCCGTCAGCACGCCGCCCGCCATGACAAAGGCAAGGCTCGGGTCCCAGCTTCCCGCTACGTCAAAGAAATTGAATACCTTGGCCGGATTGATCATGCCCGAAATGGCAATGCCAGCTCCGAACAACAAGCCGGCCACGACAAGGGAAAGCCAGCGCATCAGCCTGCTCCCAACACATGGCGCGTGACAAAAACGGTGATGCCTGCCGTTGCCATGAATGTGAGGACTGCCACCACCGACCGCATTGAAAAACGCGACAAACCGCAGATGCCATGACCGCTCGGGCAGCCATTGCCAAAATAGACGCCCACACCAACGAGCAAGCCACCAGCAACCAATTGCGCCGTATTGGCGGGCACTTCAAAATCAGGAACAAATTTGAATACCGCGAGAATCAAGGGGGCTACGGCCGCGCACACCAGGAAAACGAGCCGCCAGCCCCAATCCGCGACTACGGGGGGCAATAGCCCAGCAACCAACCCGGTGATGCCGGCAATGCGTCCCTGCGCGAACATCAACACGACGGCGGAAAGACCAATCAGGACACCTCCCAACAATGACATTAAAGGGGTGAATTCAGTCATTTCCGCTCAAAGACCTCCAAATTTTCAAACATTTGTGGCTTTCCTCAAAATTTGCTTTTCACAAGCGCAGCCGCATGTCACCCTATCGTCCAAGAGCCCAGCTCGCCAGCCGACTCTTCATTGTTCAGTAACAATTCACGTGCAACCTGACTAAACTAAATTCCAAGCCATATAACCTTAAATAGAACATACATAAATTTTGACCGACAACGATTCCAAGGCTGCAGGTGCAAGGGCCCTTAATTGAAGAATACATCTGCAAATAACGTGCGTCTTGGCCTGTTTATCACCTCTCTGGGTGGGCTGCTTTTCACGCTGGATCTACCGTTGCTCCGTCTCGCCCATGGCGAAAAGTGGACACTCGTCTTCGCGCGCGGCATCTGCATGTTCCTCTCGATCAGCATCATGTGGCTGATCCTGCGCCTGCGCAATAACACGGCAACGCCCTATCTCGCGGGTGGTGCAGGCCTTGCCGTGGCCGCCACCAACACTGTTGCCAATATTTCCTATATCGGTGCCCTGGTTGAAACCAATGCCGCCAACGTGGTGTTCATCATCGCCCTAGTGCCCGTGCTGACGGCGGTTTTTTCGCATGTGTTCATCAAGGAGAAGATCCACATTTACACTTGGGCCGCTACCTTCGTGGCGCTGTGTGGCGTGGGTCTCATCGTCTTTGATGAATTGGGAACAGGCCACGTGCTGGGTGATATCCTTGCCTTCATCTGTGCCTGTTGCACGGCTGCCGCATTCACCATCATTCGCGCCAGTGGCAAGAATATCGCGACCAGCCTGGCCGTCGGCAGTCTGGTGTCTGCGATCATTGCTGCAACCGTGTTCCCTATTAACCTCGCCAGCTTGACCGCATCGGCAGGCTGGGGCCTGCCGGGCTGGGCCTGGGTGGCGCTCAATGGACTGGTCACGATTCCGCTGGCCTCATCGCTGATCGCCAATGGTCCACGCTTTCTGCCGTCGGCCGACGTCAGCATGTTCTTCCTGTTGGAAACCGTCCTGACACCCGTGTGGATCTGGTTGCTGTTTGGGGAAATCCCCTCGGCCCCCGTGCTGTTTGGTGGCACCATCGTGATCGTGACACTCATCTCCCACAGTATCTGGCGCCTGTTGCATCCACAACAAGTGGCCTATGCCTGAGGGCAGGCCATTCCCGCTTGAAAAATCACGTGTGGCGTGTTTCTGTGCCGGGAGAGACACACAATGCCCCACGTCAATTTCCCGAAGCTGCTGGACCATGTTGCTGCGACCGTCATATCGCACGCAGAAGAGCTGACAGCCCTCGATTCCGCCATCGGTGACGCCGACCACGGCTTGAACATGAAGCGCGGCTTTGAATTAGTGCTCGCTGACAAGGACAGGCTTGCGGCCATGAGCCTGCCGGAAGCGTTGAAGGCCATTGGTATGATACTGGTCATGAAGGTGGGCGGCGCATCCGGTCCGCTCTATGGAACATTATTCATGACGCTTGGCAAAGAATTGCCGGCCGAGCCGACAGTTGCCGACACAGCCCGCGCTTTGGACGCTGCCATCACCGCCATGAAAGCGCGCGGCAAGGCTGAACTGGGCAACAAGACCATGCTCGACGTGCTGTCACCCGTGGTCGCGCATCTGGCCTCCGGCAACGCCACCTTTGAATCCGTGCGCACCACGGCCTTTGCTGGCGCTGACGCCACCATTCCGATGAAGGCCACGAAGGGCCGCGCATCCTTTCTCGGTGACAGGTCGATCGGCCACATGGACCCCGGCTCGCGCTCGTCCTCGCTGATGATTGCGGCGATCTGCGATGTGCTGGAGGGCAAGGCATGAGCGGCAATGTGGGCATTGTCATTGTCTCCCACTCGCCGGACGTGGCCAAAGGTGCCGCCGACATGGTGAAGCAGATGGTGGGTGATGGCGTGCCGCTGGCATGGTGCGGAGGCGACCCCGGTGGTGGCATCGGCACCTCGGTTGAAAACATCATGGCGGCCATAGACCGCGCCTGGTCTGACAGGGGCGTGGCCATTCTCTTTGATCTCGGTGGCGCTGAAACCAACAGCCAGATGGCCGTGGAAATGCTGCCACCGGAAAAACAGGCCAAGATTGTGATCTGCAATGCGCCCGTAGTCGAGGGTGCAGTCATCGCCGCGACGGAAGCCTGGGGTGGCTCAAGCTTGGAAGACGTCAAGCGCACAGCAGAGGAATTGTCACCGCAATGAGCGATGCCACGCAGGATTCGGTTGTCATCACCCATGATGTGGGTCTGCATGCCAGGCCATCCGTTGCGCTGACCAAGCTGGCCAAGACCTTTCCCAGCAAGATCGAAATTGCTGCAACCGCCGATGGCCCGTGGATCGACGCCAAAAGCATCGTCAAGGTCATGGCCATGAAGGCCAAGCAGCATTCAACACTGCACATCCGCGCCGCCGGAGATGGCGCTGCGCAGGCTGTTGCTGCCATCAAGCAACTCGTCATCGACGATTTCGCCGGAGCCTGAGCCCCGTGATGCAGCGCATGCAAGGGCAGGCGGCATCGAAAGGCTTCTTTGCCGGACCGGCATGCGTCGTCGCGGATCATGCGGCCACTTACGCGCACAGCGGCAACCCCGCGCAGGAAGCACAAGCACTTCGTGATGCAGTGTTCTCGGCAACCTTGGAATTGCAGGATTTGCTGGCCTCTGTTGAGGGCGAGGCGGCAGATGTCATCGCCTTCCAGATTGCCATGCTCGAAGACGAAGAACTGGTGGCACCATGCTGGGACATCATCGCTTCGGGCGAACCCGCAGATGCCGCCTGGCGCATGGCCATGGGCAGCCAGATCGAAAACTATCTTTCCAGCGATGACGAATATTTTCGCGCCCGCGTCACTGATCTCGAAGACATCAAGTCGCGCGTGTTGCGCTGCCTTGCTGGCGGCAAGCAAGTGAAGGCGGCGGCAGGAACTGTGCTTGTCGGGCATGATGTGTCACCGAGCCAATTCCTTTCGCACGATTGGTCGAAGGCCGGGGCGATTGTCGTGTCAGGCGGAAGCATCACATCCCATGTTGCCATGCTGGCGCGGTCACGCGGCATCCCCATGGTCGTGCGCGCCGCGCCGTGGGTTGAAACCGATGGCGTTCACATGCTCGTCGATGCCGAGACTGGAGCAGTCATTCTCAACCCCGATGCAGCAGCGACGGCTGCCTTCGAGCAAAAAGCTAGCGCCTTTGCCGCCCGCCAGCGGGTAAGTGAAGCCTTTCGCCTGCGGCCCACCATGCGCAGGGACGGCACGCGCATTCAGCTTCTGGTCAACATCGCTGACCCGGCGGAGGTGGACCATATCGACATCAACAGCTGCGACGGCGTGGGCCTGATGCGTTCGGAATTCCTGTTCCGTGACGGTGCGCCCCTGCCGGACGAGGAGCATCAATACCGCGCCTACCGCAAGGTGCTTGAATGGGCAGGCGAGAAACCCGTCACCATCCGCACGCTTGATATTGGCGGCGACAAGCCGATCACGGGCCTAACGCCCGAAGGCGAAAGCAATCCGTTCCTCGGCCTGCGGGGCGTACGCTTGACCCTGGCAAGGCCCGATGTGTTCCGCGTGCAATTGCGGGCCCTGGCGCGCGCCGCAGCTCATGGCAACCTGCAGGTCATGTTGCCGATGGTGACCCTCCCTGACGAAATCACCCAAGCCGCACAATTACTCGATGATGCAGAAAAGGAACTCTCCGCCGAAGGCATCGCGTGCCACAAGCCGAAGTTGGGCATCATGGCCGAGGTTCCAGCCGTTGCCATATCACCTGAGCTGTTCAAGGCGGCTGCCTTCTTTTCCATCGGCTCCAATGACCTTACGCAGTACACACTCGCCGTCTCGCGCGATGATGCGCGCGTCTCAGCCCTCAGTGATCCAGCCCATCCCGCCGTGCTGCGCCTGATCACCGGTCTCATTCAATACGGCGCGGACAACAACATTTCGGTCTCGCTGTGCGGCGATATGGCGAGTGACCCGAAGCATGTCGAAACACTCGTGAAGCTCGGGTTGAAAACATTTTCAGTCGCACCGTCGATGATCGGTGAAAACAAACAGGCAATTGCCAGCCTATGAGGGCAGGGAGGAAATCATGAAGAAACTGATGAACAGTGCAGGCACGATCCTGACAGAAAGTCTCGATGGTTTCGTCGCCGCCCATGGCGACATTGTGAGCCTCGGCGCCGAACACAAGTTTGTGCGCCGGAAAAACCTGAAGCCCGGCAAGGTGGCGCTCTTGTCCGGTGGTGGTGCAGGCCATGAGCCGTTGCATGCCGGCCTCGTTGGCTTTGGCATGCTGGATGCCGCCTGTCCCGGCCAGGTCTTCACGTCACCCACGCCCGATCAAATGCTTGAAGCAACGCAGGCTGTCGATACCGGGGCAGGCACACTGTTCATCGTCAAGAACTATGAAGGCGATGTCATGAACTTCGAGATGGCGCTCGATATGTGTGGCTCAACAGTCGAAACCGTGATCACTGATGATGACGTGGCGGTGGAGAATTCGCTTTACACCACGGGCCGCCGCGGCGTGGCGGGAACGCTGGTTGTCGAAAAGATCGTCGGTGCTGCCGCCGAGAAGGGCGCGGACTTGCAGAAACTCAAGGCGCTGGGCGACCGCGTCAACAGGGCGACCCGCTCCATGGGTGTGGCACTCACCAGCTGCACCGTGCCCGCCGCTGGAAAGCCGACCTTCGAAATCTCCGGCACAGAAATGGAAATGGGTGTGGGCATCCATGGCGAGCCGGGTCGCAGGCGGGTGGCCCTGAAAAGCGCCAATGAGATTGCTGAAGAAATGGTGGCAGCCATTGCCGGTGACTTGAAGGCCAAGGGCGATTGCCTGCTGTTCGTGAACGGCTTCGGCGGCACACCAGCCATGGAACTCTATGTGATGTACAATGCGGCGCTGGCACAACTGGCCAAGCATGGGCTGAAGCCGTGCCGCTCGCTGGTGGGCAGCTACGTCACCTCGCTGGACATGGCGGGTTGTTCCATCACCGTATCCAAATTTGATGACGAAATGGCCACAATGTGGGATGCTCCGGTTCATACGGCGGCCCTGCGTTGGGGCATGTGATTCAAGGGAGACGATAATGTTCTATGGGCAGATCGAAGGCACGGGCTATGAGGTGCTGGACCCGCGTTTCAACCAGTGCCTGACCGGCCATGGCCGCGTTGAGCGCCTGTGGACAGGCGCGCGCTGGACCGAAGGGCCATCCTGGTTTGCTGCCGGCCGCTATCTGGTTTTCTCAGACATTCCCAACAACCGAATGATGCGCTTCGACGAGACGGACGGCAGCATGTCGGTGTTTCGCCAACCCTCCAATAACAGCAACGGCAACACCACCGATCCGAATGGCAGGCTTGTCTCCTGCGAACACCAGGCCCGCCGCGTCACCCGCACCGAGCATGATGGTTCGATCACCGTGCTGGCCGACCGTTACAAGGGCAAGCGCTTCAATTCGCCCAACGATGTTGTCGTGAAGTCCGATGGCTCGATCTGGTTCACCGATCCCTCCTACGGCATCATGACCGATTATGAAGGCGACAAGTCCGAAAGCGAAATCGGCAACTGCAACGTCTACCGCATTGACGGCCAGAGCGGCGAGGTGACCATCGTCGCCGATGATTTCATGAAACCCAATGGCCTCGCCTTCTCGCGCGATGAATCGATCCTCTACATCGCCGACACTGGCATGTCGCATGATCCCAAGGGACCGAAGCACATCCGCGCCCTCAAGGTGAAATCCGATGGCAAGTCGCTGGGCGCGTCTTCGGTGTTTGCCGATTGCAATGCCGGGCTGTTCGATGGCTTCCGCGTGGACCGTGACGGCCGCATCTGGACCAGTGCCGGTGATGGCGTGCACTGCTTCCTGCCGAATGGCGAGCTGATCGGCAAAATCAAGATTCCGGAATTGGTGGCGAATGTCTGCTTCGGCGGGCCAAAGCGCAACCGCCTGTTCATTTGCGGCACCACGTCGCTTTATTCCAGCTATCTCGGGATCAACGGCTGAATCTATGACCAAATACATCGACCGAATCGGATTGCAGGTTGCTGCCGTCCTTGACCAGTTTGTGAATGAACAGGCCTTGCCAGGCACCGGCATCAAGGCCGATCAATTCTGGCAGGGTTTCTCCAAGCTTGTGCATGACCTTGCGCCGAAGAACAAGGTGCTGCTCGCCAAGCGTGACGACCTGCAGGCCAAGATTGATGCATGGAACCGTAGCCACCAAGGGGCTAGCGTGGCCGACCAGAAGGCCTTCCTCGAGGAGATCGGCTATCTGTTGCCGGAAGGCCCGGCCTTCACCATCGACACAGCCAATGTCGACCCCGAGATTGCATCGATCGCTGGCCCCCAGCTTGTCGTTCCCATCACCAACGCACGCTATGCCTTGAACGCCGCCAACGCCCGCTGGGGCTCGCTCTATGATTGCCTCTATGGCACCGACGCCATGGGAAGCCCGCCCCCTGCTGGCGGTTATGAGCGCGGCCGTGGTGCACGCGTTGTGGCGCGCGCCCGCGTGTTTCTTGATGAAGCCTTCCCCATCGAAGGCACCAGCCACGCCGATGTGCGCCGTTATTATGTAAGGGATGGCGCGCTTCTGGCTGATGATCTGCCGCTGGTGCAACCTGCCAAATTCGTTGGTTATCGCGGCAACCCGAAAGCACCAGACTCGATCCTGCTGCGCAACAACGGCCTGCATGTGGAACTGGTCTTTGACCGCGCCCACCCCATTGGCAGCCGCGATCAGGCGCTGCTCGCCGATGTGGTGATTGAAAGCGCGCTCTCGGCCATCATGGATTGCGAGGACTCCGTGTCCTGCGTCGATGCCGAGGATAAGGTCCAAGCCTATGCCAACTGGCTGGGCCTGATGAAAGGTGATCTCGAGGCCAAGATGGAAAAGGGCGGCAAGTCCTTCATCCGCCGCCTGCATGACGATCCCACCTATACCGCGCCGAATGGCGGCACCCTGACGCTGAAAGGCCGCGCCCTTCTCTGGGTGCGCAATGTCGGCCACCTGATGACGACGCCAGCGATCCGCGACACGGCGGGCGCTGACATTCCCGAAGGCCTGATGGACGCCATGATCACTGTGATGATCGCGCTCCATGATTTGAAGAAGGCGGGCGGTCTCAAGAATTCCGTACACGGATCAGTTTACGTGGTGAAGCCCAAGATGCACGGGCCCGAGGAAGTCGCCTTCACCGATGAAGTCTTCACCCGCGTTGAAAGTGTGCTCGGCCTGCCGCAGAACACCGTGAAGATCGGCATCATGGATGAGGAACGCCGCACCTCGGTAAACCTGAAGGAGTGCATCCGCGCCGCCCGTCACCGCGTTGCTTTCATCAACACCGGCTTCCTGGATCGCACCGGCGATGAAATCCACACCTCCATGGAAGCAGGCCCCTTCAGCCGCAAGGATTTCATCAAGCGCAAGGGCTGGATCACGGCTTATGAAAATCTCAACGTCGACATCGGGCTGGAGTGCGGCTTGTCCGGCAAGGCCCAGATCGGCAAGGGCATGTGGGCCGC
>CALMEZ010000150.1 GCA_937864985.1 uncultured Alphaproteobacteria bacterium | reverse complement strand
TGTCAAAGTAGCGGAATGGCTGGCGGGCACCCATGAAGAACAGGTGCCCCAGGCCCAACAGCTGCAGCGGCGCGCTGCCGTGCTGCTCGTCTCCGATTTTCTGGAACCGCTGGAAGAGTTGCGGCCACATCTCGCGCGCCTTGCCGAGGCAGGCCTGAAAGGCCACCTCGTTCAAATCGCCGATCCCGCAGAAGAAACCCTGCCCTATGATGGCCGCGTGGAATTCCTCGGTGTCGACCGCAAGATCAACTACCTCTCGCAACGCACCGAAAACCTGCGCGCCGCCTATGTCTCAGCCTACACGGCCCACCGTGATGGCCTGCGTGATCTCTCGCGCTCGCTGGGTTTCAGCTTCACGGTTCATCGCACCTCCGAACAACCCACGCCATGCCTCATGGCGCTGCATGCGCAAATCAGCGGCACGCGGCAAGTCTCTGTCAGGGCAAGTGCCGAGGCCAGTGCATGAGCAGTTTCTTCCAGCAACTGGCTTTTGAAACGCCGCTCGCTCTATGGGCACTTGCCTTGCTGCCCATCATCTGGTGGCTGCTGCGCGCCACGCCGCCACGCCCGCGCCAGCAAGCCTTCCCGCCCATTCGCATCCTGCTGGGTCTGCCGCGCCAGCAGGAAACACCAGACAAGACGCCCTGGTGGCTCTTGCTGTTGCGCCTCATCATTGCGGCACTGTTCTGCCTCGCCGTGGCCCATCCCTTCCTGCAACCCGTCTCTGGCAAGCGCCTGCCTTCAGGTGACCGGCTGATCATCGTCGACAATGGCTGGCAGTCCGGCAAGGATTGGTCAAAGCGCCAGACGCTGTTGCTCGATGTGCTGCGCCGCGCCCAGGAAGATGGAAGTGCGGTGCGCCTCGCGGTGACCAATGCAATGGCCGCCAGCCAAGACCTGCACCTGATGCCTGCCGAAGTGGCGCTGGAAAAAGCCCGTCTGCTGCAGCCCGCAAGCCTGCCCACCGATCGCATGAATCTAGTGGAGCAACTGAAGCTGCCATCGGGTGAACCCGCGCCGACTTCGGTGCTCTGGCTCACCGATGGCTTTGACAGTGGCACCGCAGAAAAATTCGCCAAGGCCCTGCAAACCCAATTTCCCAAGGCCGCCATACATGTACTCGCCGAAGCGGCAGAGTCCTATCCGCTGGCGCTTGGCCCGCTGCAGATCAAGGGCAGCGACATCAACGTCGAGGTGCTCCGGCCTGATGGTGCACCGTCAACCGCATCTCTGGCCGTAAAGTCCGTCAGTGGCCGCACCATCACCGACTATGCGGTTGATTTTGGCAGCAGCACGGCGAAGCGCCTCACCATCAACCTGCCTTCGGCCCTGCGCAACCAGATCCGTTCGATCACCATCACAGGCGAAAACCAGGCGGGCGCCACGCAACTTTTTGATGACCGCTGGCGCCGCAAGACGATTGCGCTGATGGCTGGCGACACCTCGGCCGAAAGCCAGTTGCTTCTCTCACCCCTGCACTATCTGCGCCGGGGGCTGGAACCCTTCGCTGAATTGAACGAACCGCAGAACGCCACCGACCTGCAGAATGAAATTGATGCCGGCCTGTCGATGCTGGTGCTGGCCGATGTCGGCGAAGTGCAGCCGGACATCAAGCCGAACCTCACCTCCTGGATTGAAAAAGGCGGCATCCTCCTGCGCTTTGCAGGTCCGCGCCTCGCAGCTGGTGGCGATGACTTGCTGCCGGTTCCATTGCGCCAGGGTGACCGCAACCTGGGCAGCGCCTTGAGCTGGGACCAGCCCCAGGGCCTCAGCCCCTTCCCAGAAAACAGCCCCTTTGCCGGGCTTGAACCGGACCCCTCAATTAGGATCACCCGTCAGGTCCTCGCTGACCCAACGCCAGATATGGCGCAGCGCACATGGGCCAGCCTCACTGACGGCACGCCGCTGGTCACCGCAGAAAAGCGCGGCAAGGGCATGATCGTGCTGTTCCATGTCACGTCAAATGCCAGCTGGTCCAACCTGCCACTCTCCGGCCTCTTCCTCGAAATGCTGCAACGCATCGGCAACCTTGATCCAACTCAGGCTGCGGTCTCCACAAATGACGTGGCAACAGATTTTGCACCACAATTGGTCCTCAATGGCTTTGGTGAGCTGGTTCCGCCAGATGCGGGCACACGCGCCATTCCGGCCTCGCAAATTGACAAGAGCGAGCCCGGCCCGGCGACGCCGCCCGGCCTTTATGTGCGCCAGGGCCAAGCCCGCGCCTTGAACCTGCAATTGTCGGCCGCTGACCTCACCAAGATCGCGGCAACAGTTGCTGGCCTGCCCGTGGAAACACAGGAGCAGGCCAAGAAGCGCGACCTTTCGCCTTTGCTGTTCGTGCTGATGGCCGCGCTCTTCCTGCTCGACACTTTCATCACCCTGTTCATTGGCGGAGGCCTGTGGCGCCGCTCTGGCATGGCGACAGCAGCTGTCATGGCCGCCCTGTTGATCACACCGCCGCCCACCCGTGCAGCACAACCGGATCAGGAGGCAGCCCTGACCACACGCCTCGCCTGCGTCAAGACAGGTAACGATGACATTGACCGCACCTGCATGCAGGGGCTTTCGAGCCTCACGGCCTATGTCGATAACCGCACCTCAGCCACTCTCTCAGAGCCAGTTTCCGTCGATGTGTCGGCGGATGAACTGGTATTTTATCCCTTGCTTTATTGGCCCGTCGATGAAAGCGCCAAGCCGCTGGATGATGCCACGCGCGCCCGCATCACCACCTACATGAAAAATGGCGGCACCATTTTCTTCGACACACGCGATGGCGGCCTCGACATGTCGGGAGGCGGCGGCAATGCCGCGCTGAAAACCCTCCTCGACAAACTCGATTTGCCACAATTGGAACCGACGCCTGAGAAGCATGTGCTGACCCGCAGCTTCTATCTGCTCAGCGATTTTCCGGGCCGCTTTGAAGGCCCCAGGCCGTGGGTCGAAGCCGAGAATGACGGCACCAACGCTGATCCCAGCACGTCAGACGGCGTGTCTTCCATCATCATCGGCGCCAACGACTATGCCGCCGCATGGGCCGAAGACGACAATGGCCAGCCGCTCTATGCCACCGTCCCCGGCTTTGACCGGCAGCGTGAGTTCGCCATCCGCACCGGCATCAACGTGGTGATGTATGCCCTCACCGGCAACTACAAGGCAGACCAGGTGCATGTGCCCGCCCTTCTCGAAAGATTGGGGCAATGATGAACTGGCACGTCGCGTTCCAACCCTTCTTCGGGCTTCCGGTTTTTGCTGCCCTTGCCGCCGTTGCAGCAGCCCTGGCATTGCTCGTGATCTACCACCACCGGCGTGGCTGGCTGCTGCGTGTCGCGGCATTGGCCCTCGTCATCGCCGCTCTCGCCAATCCGATTGTCAGCCGGGAGCAGCGCCAGCCTGTCAGCGACATTGCTGCCGTCATCATCGATGATAGCGACAGCCAGGCACTGGGCAACCGCCGCGCGCAAACCAAGCAGGCGCTGGAAGACCTGCAAGCCAGCATCAAGGCGCTCGGCAACACCGAACTCCGCATCGCACGCACGGTCACGGGCAAGACACCGGAAACCGATGGTACACGCGTGTTCTCAACACTCACGCAGACCGTCGAAAACATTCCGGCAGACCGCTATGCCGGTGCCATCATCATCACCGATGGCCAGATCCATGATGTGCCAGCAAAACTGCCGCCTGCCTTGGCCGATGCGCCGATCCAGGGGCTGCTCACCGGCAGCAAACACGAGTCAGATCGCCGCGTGGTGATCGACGATGCGCCGCGCTTCGCCATCACTGGCCAAACCCAGACCGTGGCCTTTCACATCGAAGACAAACCTGCCGCTGGCGGTGACGTGAAGGTGACGCTGCGCATGCCCGACGGTTCCGTGCAGGACGTGATGATCGCCGCCAATGAGCAGCAGCGCCTCGATGTGCAGATCCAGCACGCCGGGCAGAATCTGCTGCAGATCGAGGCCGAGCCGCGCGACGGCGAAATCACCACCGCCAACAATCAGGCCCTTGTGGACATCAAGGGCATCCGGGACCGCTTGCGTGTGCTGCTCGTCTCCGGCGAACCGCACCCCGGCGAACGCACCTGGCGCAACCTCCTCAAGTCTGACGCCGCTGTGGACCTCGTGCATTTCACCATTCTGCGCCCGCCGGAAAAGCAGGATGGGACACTGACCAAGGAACTGTCGCTCATTGCCTTCCCGACGCGCGAATTGTTCATCGACAAGATCAAGAGCTTTGATCTTGTGATCTTCGACCGCTATCGTTCGCAGTCAATCCTGCCGGATGAATACCTGGCCAATGTCGCCGATTATGTGCGCAGTGGCGGCGCGGTGCTCATTGCCTCTGGCCCCGACCTTGCAGCACCGGATGGACTCTATGCCACCTCGCTCAGCCCCATCATGGCGGCCGCACCTACGGGCAACATCAGCGAACAGCCTTTCAAGCCGATGGTCACCAAGGAAGGCTTCCGCCACCCGGTGAGCCGTGGCCTGCCGGGCAGCAATCCTGGCGGCGATCCCACCTGGGGCCACTGGTTCCGCATGATTGATGCCGAGGCCATGCCGGACACCAACACCCTGCTCTCCGGACCTGACGGCAAACCGCTGTTGGTGCTGGGCCACATGGGCGATGGCCGCGTGGCACAATTTCTTTCAGACCAGGGCTGGCTCTGGGCCCGCGGCTACGATGGCGGCGGCCCGCAAACGGAACTGCTGCGCCGCCTTGCCCACTGGCTGATGAAGGAGCCTGATCTTGAAGAAGAGCAGCTGAAGTTGCGCGAGGACAAGGGCAACGTGCTGGTCGAGCGCTTCAGCCTGGCAGACCAGGTGCAACCTGTCACCGTCACCGGGCCTGATGGCAAGGCCTCAACCGTGGCCCTGAAACCTGATGGTGATGGCCATTTTGCAGGCACATCGCCTTTGGGCGAACCGGGCCTCTATTCGGCAACCGATGGCACACTGACCACGCTGGCCGCCCTCGGCCATGCCGACCCCAAGGAATTTGATGACCTGCGCGCCACACCGGAAAAACTCATGCCCGCCGCAGCGGCATCGCACGGTGGCGTGCAATGGCTCGAGGATGGATTGCCGCGCATCAGCAAGGCCAAGGCCGGCAGCCTGATGGCGGGCAGCGGCTGGTTTGCGCTGAAGGACAACCAGCAATTCCGCGTGACGGCCATCAGCGAGATTTCACTGTTCTCGACGCTGCTCGGCCTCGCCGCCCTGCTGCTCGCCGCCGTGGCCATGTGGTTCCGCGAGGGGCGTTGAAGGCTAAACTGCGGCAGAACTTAGGTATTTCCTAGAACAGGAAAATAACACTTGACACCGCGCGGTACTTCAGCTATATTCCGCTACATTCCCCCATTGCACCCACAAAAGTTTTGAACCCATCGCGAAGACGACGTGGCTGCTGTCCCAGGTGAAAAAGTCCAACAGGGGGAAAGCTGGCGCCAAAGCGGTTGCAGCACGCAAATCTACCTGTAAAGATGCGTCTTACAACTGTCCAAAGTGTCTCGAATGACTTTTTCATTCAACGGTTTTGCCCTTGACGCCGAGTGCTTGTCGCTGAGACGCGAAGGGCGGGAAATACCGATTAGGCCCAAGTCCCTTGAGCTCCTCGCTTATCTCGTGCCTCGGGCGGGCCAGGTTCTGTCAAAGGATGAACTCCTGGAAAATGTCTGGCGAGGCGTCACCGTGAGTGAGGATTCGCTCACACAATGCATCTCCGACATCCGCAGGATCATAGGTGACTCCAAACAGGAAATTATCCGCACCATACCCAAGCGCGGATACGTTTTCGATGCGGAATACGTGAAGCACGAACCTTCGCAAAAACAAATGCCCACCATCGCAAAGGAGCTGCAACCCACAATCGGCGTACTTCCATTTGCCATGGCCGGGTCCGGAGATAACCAGCAATATTTTGCAGATGGCGTGACAGAAGACATCGTGGTTGAACTCTCACGCTTCAAGTCGTTGAAGGTCATTGCAATTGGCTCAACATTCAAGTTTCGCGAAAGGGAACTGGACTACGCAGACGTTGGAAGGAAACTGAACGCTTCCTACCTGGTTTCCGGAAGCGTCCGCATGTCGGGCCCAGCCATTCGCATTTCCGCGCACCTCATTCACGCCGCTTCCCGGCACGAAGAATGGAGTGATCGATTTGACCGGTCTTCAACAGAAATTTTCGCCGTACAACAAGAGATCGCCAGGATCATATCTTCAACTGTTTCCGGAAGGCTCGAGGACATCGAAGCGAAACGCAGACCCATTAGCGACACCGTTGCTTACGACACCTTGCTGAGAGGCATCGTTCATATCAGAGGGTTCGCTCCTGATGACAACCGGCTGGCACGCGAATGTTTTGAGCACGCAATCAGGCTCGATCCCGAACTTGCCTTGGCCAAAGCCTATCTGGCGCTCTCGATTCTTGCCGAAAATGGCTATGCCGCAACACCGAAATCACTGAAACAGCGGGCCACTGAACTGGCGACAAGGGCCGTTGAACTCGATCCGAACGATGGCCGGTGCTACGTGCTGCTTGGCCAGGTTTACAGGTTCTCTGGAAGGCTTGATGAAGCACTTCCGTTGATGCAGCGGGGCATTGAATTGAATCCAAGTGATGCAAATGGTCTGGCGCAAATGAGTGGTTTGCTGGGCCTTCTGGGGTCTCACGAAGAGTCAATCACAGTGCTCAAGAACGCGATGATGCTTAATCCTTTGCATCCCACTTGGTACTGGAGCAATTTGGCGTCAGCCCTGTATCAACTTGGACGATACAGTGAAGCCCTGGATGCAAACCGGAAAATGGGACCAAACAAGCGGCCATGGCAATTGGCCAGGGAAGCAGCATGTCTTGCGCAACTTGGCAGACTGTCCGAAGCGGAACAGGTTGCCAAAGCAGTCCTAGATCTGAAACCTAACTTCAGTTCCCTCGAAGAAATGCCACCTTACAAAAACCAGTCAGACATAGATCACATCTTGACCGCGTTACGAAATGCCGGACTGCCTGACTAATTGTTACCTCACGATGTGGCTCCCGCCAGCCCGTTCGCGATCGCAGGGCGAGCCGGTCGGAGACAAAGTTACCGTCGCTTAGCAGATTCTGAGTTTGACCTCTCACGGATTCAAGAAGGTCTTGTTGCAGCGTCGATCAATTGTGGATTCTGGACAAGGCCAGCCATCATCTCGTCGAATGAAAGGAACAACTCCTGACTGCTCGAGAAATGCTTCAGATGTGTAATCAGCAGAAATTCCCGATATCCAGCCGGACGTGTGCTGAACGCAGGAAATCTCTGCAAGGATGCGACAGAGCCGGGCAAGGAACCGAGCAACGCTGGCAGGCATGAGGTGGCCATTCCCTTGATTGATGGCGCGCATGCTGGTCAGGCTGCCATAGATATCTGGCGAATTTCTTCACCGAATGATTGCAGACGGTTCTGTACTTGCCTTGCTGCACGCAAGAACGAACCTGGCTCTGATATGACAATTGCCACGATGACAATCGCTGCACCTGTGATCGCGCTGCTGCTCATCGTTTCGCCGAGGAGCAGGAAGGCCGTTACTGCACTGATCGGGGCTTCCGCGCTGATCACGATGTTTGCAAGACTTACACTGACACTCTGTTGGGCACGGGCAACCAGGAAATATGGGATCGCTTTACAGAAGACGCCGAGCAACAAGGCTTCGGGGACTGCGTAAAGAAACTCCGCGGCCGGGCGCTGTTCGAGAATCAACCCCAGGCACAGGCAAATCGCGCCACAGGCAGCAAACTGCACGGCCGACAAAAGGGCTGGCTGACCGGTTCTCCGCACGTGCCGCCCATTCAAGGTGATCGAAATTGAATAGAATACGGCCGACAGCAGACTGAACATATCGCCCCAGCAGATCGCGCTCGGCTGAAAGGTTCCAGTGACCATATAAAGCCCAACGCAAGTCATCGCGAGTGGCCCCAGCAGGCCAGCATTGAGCCTCTCCCTGAGAATGGCCCAGGCAACCAGCGGCGCGAGGATAACGCTGCTGCTTGAGATGAAGCTGGCATTGGAAACCGTGGTGCCGCCAAGGCCAATTTGCAGAAAGGCGATTGCCAAAACAAAAAACACGACAGGCAGCACGAACGTCGTTTGGCAAGTGCCCTTCGGCAACAGCTTGTGCCGGCGCTCCCCACTTGCAGCTGGCAACAGCACAAATGCCGCGACAGTTGACGTGAGACCAACGGCAGTGAACGGACCAACGTGTTCCAGAATTGTCTTCTGCATGACATTGCCCCAACCCCAAAGGCTTGCAGCGACGAAGAGCTGCAAAGGGGCTGGGATGCGGTCGAGGAGCTTTTGTTCGGACATGGCAGGCCCTTTTGAATGCGCGGCGATGCCTAGGAGAGTGGTTGGACAAAGCCCAAAAGTCCTGAAAGCCCCCTGAAATCGTCCTGAAATTCTGGCTGAACGGGCGAAGAGGCGAGGCTTTTGGCTTTGGCTAGAGCCGAACTAACGGAGCTTATTGACGCCCAGCACCAGCCCATGGGCCTTCTGCAAGGCACCGGGAACGAGCTCTAGGTACAGAAAACGGTTGGCGCTCCACGGGCCCGGCAGGATCATCTGTCCGTCCGGCACCTGTTGAAACCCAACGCGCTCGTAATAGGGCGCATCGCCAATGAGCAACACCAAACGGTGGCCCAGTGCCTTGGCCTTGGCCAATGTTTCCTTCATCAGAAACAAGCCAATGCCCTGGTTCTGCCGTTCCGGGTGAACAGCAATGGGACCAAGCAAAAGGGCCGGCGTTTTGGTTTTGCCGATGGCCAGCGGCCAATAGGAAATGGTGCCGGCAATGCCCAAGCCCTCCTCGCGGACGACGCAGGTCAGGTCTGCGATGGGCTGGTTGCCTTCGCGCAGGCGATAGGACGTCTTGGCGCGGCGCGACAGGCCGAATGTCGCATCAAGAAGGCATTCAATGGCGGGTTGGTCAGAGGCAAGGGCAGGCGAAAGCCGATGGGGCGTTGTCATGGAACACTGCAATCAAGAAAGGAGAACAGGATGACTGCCAGAAACCACCAGCGCGCCGGCGGCAGACAGTCAGGCGGATGGCGCGCGTCGCGTGCCGCCTCGTCGCAAATCACAGGTCAGGTGTCCGTCCATGGCCGCGCCATAGGGGCAGCCGCGCCGGAGGTCAAGCCGGAATTGTCAACCTCACCAATGTGGCGATGCTGCACGGCCTGTGACCAATTCCTCAATCCGCCGACGCGAACCGGCGTTTACCGCATCTGGCAGAGCATCGGGAGCAAAAAACTCCGCCGCAGCGATTTCGCTGGTGGGCGTGAATGCCTCACGCCGGAACTGGCGGCAGACATAGAAGACCAGATGATCTCCCTTGAAATCAGCTTCATTGGAAAACACGCCGTGCAGGTGAAGCGGCGCTGTTGCAACCACCGCCGCCTCTTCTTCCATCTCGCGCAGCGCCGCATCAAGGCAGGTTTCACCCCGTTCCACGCCGCCGCCCGGGAAAATCCATGGCCGGGAATAGGTGTGCTTGACCAGCAGGAAGCGCCCGTGTTCATCGATGACAGCCACCCTCGCCCCAAGCGTCATGCCGCGAATCCACGGGAACGCCTTGCGCATGGCCCAGATCCGGGCCCGCTGTTTCAATGAACTCTTGTGCGGTTTGCCATCCATTTCGCCGTGTATTCCCTCGCATCTTGCATCCCGCCGCCCGATGTGCGACCCCACAGCAATCAACATGACAGCAACGCACAATCAAGCCCTAACTCCGAGATGATCCCGCTCCTCAAAATCTTCTTCAAGGCCGAGGGCACCAAGCCGTGGGCCGTGCTGGCGAGCCTTGTGCTGGGCAGCGTGCTGGAGGCTTTGGGCGTTGGTTCCGTGCTGCCACTGCTGGGAACCATGCTGGGCAACAGCTCGGCGGAGCCATCGCCCATTGAAAACGGAATCCGCTCGTTCTTCGCAACGCTGGGCGTGGCCCCCTCATTCCAGTCTTTCGCGATTTTCATTTTCTGCATCCTGTTGCTGCGCTCGCTGCTGCTGTTTGCTGCCATGTCCTATGCCGGCATTTCGGGCGCACGCGTCACCATCGGTTTGCGCCGCCGCCTGATCCGCGCTGTATTCGATGCCCGCTGGCAGTTCTACGCCGAAAGCAGCGGCGGCCGCATCGCAGCCGCCATTAGCAACGACGCCACACGCGCCGGCGACGCCTACAACCTCGCGGCAACCACTACATCAATGATGGTCTTGGCCATCGCCTATACGGTGACGGCTATCATCATCAACTGGCGCGTCGCCATTATCGCCATCATTTCCGGCCTCATCATCATCGCCATTTCGGCACGTCTTGTGCGCATTTCAAAATCAGCAGGCTTCAAGCAGACCGACCGCACCGCCAAGCTGACCGTTGAAATGACCGACATGCTGCACGGCATCAAGGCACTCAAGTCCATGCACCGCTATGGGCCATTGATTGACGGCCTTTCGGCAATCCTGCGCCGCCTGAAGCGTTCGCTGTTCACCCAGCAATTCGCCCGCCATGGCCTGACCTATGGCAACGACCAGCTGGTTTTCTCCATCATTCTTCTGATGGCGTGGCTGGCTTACACTTTCACCAAGATCACCGTGCCCGAGCTCATGGTTCTGGGCCTGCTGTTCTATCAGGTGATTGCCTATGTCTCGAAACTGCTGAAGCAATTGCAAACGGCTGTGCAGGTGCAAAGCGCCCATGTGCGCCTGATGGAAATCATCCATCAGGCTGAGGCGCAGAAGGAACCGCGCCTTGGCAGCAAGAAGCCTGATGTCAGCAATGGCTGCCATTTTGATCACGTCAGTTTTGCCCATGGCGACACGCCCGTGTTGAACGATTTGTCGGTGGACGTGCCGGCCAATCGCATCACTGTGCTGCAAGGCCCGTCAGGCGCTGGCAAGACGACGTTAATTGATCTTCTCGTTGGTTTTCATCAGGCAGGCTCCGGCAAGGTCCTGATCGGCAACGATCCCATCGAAACGATTGATGTCCTGGCCTGGCGCGAAATGATCGGCTACGTGCCGCAGGAATTGGCGCTGTTGCATGACACGGTGCGCGCCAACATCACCCTGCTCGATCCTCAGATCACCGAAGCCCAGCTTCAGGAGGCGCTCAAGCTTTCAGGCGTCGAAGCCTTCCTGCCGCAATTGCCCGATGGCCTTGAAACCGACGTCGGTGAGTTCGGCGGCAAGCTGTCGGGCGGCCAGCGCCAGCGCATTGCGCTGGCCCGCGCCCTGGCAAAGAGCCCGAAGATGCTGATCCTCGATGAAGTCACCAGCGCGCTCGATCCGGAAACGGAAGCCGC
>CALMEZ010000149.1 GCA_937864985.1 uncultured Alphaproteobacteria bacterium | reverse complement strand
CGAAAAGCAATTGCCGGACAGTTGACCAAATGCCATCTGCGCCAATCACAAAATCCACCTGCTGCTCCACGTTGCCATGAAAAACCAGTTCAACGCCGGAAGCTTTCTGATTGAAGCTCAAAAGCTTGTGGTTGAGGTGCAATATGCCGGGATCCAATTTCGATCCGAGAATGTTGTGCAAGTCTGCCCGTGAGACACACACGCCAACCTCACCTGCCTGCTCGTACAGGGGATTCAGGTCATGGTTTACCAACACCTTTCCGCTCATGTCCTTGATCTTCAATGTCTGAAAAACAGAACCGCGGCTGCGCACCTCGTCGGCAACACCCAATTGACGCAAGCGCTTCATGGCATTTGGCCAGATGGAAAGACTTGCCCCCAAAGGCAAGATTTTCTCAGCCTGCTCGAAGAGCATGACCCGCTTTCCGGCACGCTGCGCGGCCAATGCGGTTGCCATGCCGCCAATACCTGCGCCAACAATTCCGATGGTGTTCAAATTTGTCATGCGCCGGCAGATGCCTCCTTTGCCTGTGCTGGCCAGTGCTTCATCTGTCCGCGCCACCAGGTCAATTGCCGCTTGATGTAATTGCGTGTGGCCGTCTTGGCATCGGTGATCGCCTGCTCAAGCGAAAGCTCGCCGTTGAGGTGGGCCAGCAACTCCGGAACGCCGATGGCTTTCATGATCGGCTGGGCTCTATCAAAGGCGGGAAGCGCCTTCACTTCATCAAGCGCGCCGTGTTGCATCATCAAGTCAAAGCGTTTTTCGGCGCGCGCGTACAGTTGTTCACGTGGCACGTCAACATAGATGCGCTCCACATTGATTTGATTCAGGAAATTGGCTGACGCGGCGTCCGCTTGCCACTGCGCCAAACTGCGGCCTGTGCTGTCGATCACTTCCAGCGCGCGGATGATGCGTTGCCGGTCGGCAGGGTTGAGCCGTTGGCCAGCCTCGGCATCACGCGTCATCAACGCGGCATGGAGGTCCCCAGAGCAAGTCCGCCACCTCTCCCGCACCTCTGGCGCAATCTTAGGCACATCGGCCAGCCCCTGCTCCAGCGCGCGGAAATAAAGGCCTGTGCCGCCGCAGATGATCGGCGTTGCATCTGCGTCCCAACAGCGCTGCATTTCCGCTTTCGCATCAGCCAGCCAGCGCGCCACCGAATAATCATCACCGCCAGAGATATGCCCGTAAAGGCGGTGCGGCGCCTGCCGCTCATCCTCGACGCTCGGCCGTGCCGTAAGAATGCACAATTCACGATACACCTGCATCGAATCCGCGTTGATGATGACGCCACCCCGCCTGCGCGCTTCGGCCAGAGCCAGGGCAGACTTGCCGCTCGCCGTCGGGCCTGCAATAAGCACGGCTGATTTTTGAGGTATCGCAGTCATCAATGGATTCCGTTCTCGTTCTCATAGCAGCGCCGGGCAGCCATGCAATCACCCCGTCCGTGATCGAGGCCGCTCGCGACTTGGGTGCGGGCGCGCCGCACTGGCTGGCAGAAGGCGATGCAGCGGAAATTGAGGCCTTCCCGCGGCTCCCCGAATTCATGGTGGAATTGCGCCGCCACGCCATCGACGCGGCAACGGTTTCCATCCACAACCGCCGTAAGCGCCTGCTCTTGGCCGACATGGATTCCACCATGATCCACCAGGAATGCATCGACGAACTGGGCGTGGTGGCGGGTGCGGGCGACCAGATCAAGGCCGTGACAGCGCGCGCCATGCGCGGCGAACTCGATTTCGAACAGGCCTTGCGCGAACGGGTGGCGCTGCTCAAGGGCCTGGATGTGTCGGTCATCGCCAAACTGCTGCATGACCGCATTACCCTGATGGAAGGCGGCAAGACGCTGCTGTCCACCATGAAAGCCCACGGCGCCTACACGGCACTCGTATCTGGCGGCTTCACGGCCTTCACCGGCCCGGTCGCAGCCCAACTTGGCTTTCATGAAAACCGCGCCAACACGCTGATTGAATGGAATGGCAAACTGACGGGCGAAGTGGGCCAGCCTATTCTCGGTCAACAGGCGAAACTGGACGCCCTGCGCGAAATTGCTGCATCGCGCGGCCTTTCACCATCCGATGCCATTGCCGTCGGCGATGGCGCAAATGATTTGGCCATGCTCTCCGAAGCAGGCCTTGGCGTGGCGCTACATGCCAAGCCGCACGTGCAGGAAAGCTCGCTGATCCGCATCAACCATGGTGACCTGACAGCACTGCTCTATCTCCAGGGTTATCGCCGCGCACAATTCGTCACAGGCTGAACGCCAGCCTTGCCAAGCCAAAGGTTTCGCGCAAATCTTCCAACACAACGGAGGATGACATGGCCAAGAAATCCAAGACAGTTGCCAAGAAGGCAAAAAAGCCAGCGACAAAAGCAGCAAAGCCCGCAGCCCGAAAACCGGCAGTCACGAAGGTTCCAGCCAACACTCGCAAGATCACCATGGGTGAAGAGCGGATTCCAAAATCCTGGTACAACATAATGGCAGACCTGCCCGTTCCCCTGCCGCCACCATTGCACCCCGGCACGTTGCAACCCGTTGGCCCCGGCGACTTGGCCCCCCTCTTTCCCATGGCACTTATTATGCAGGAAGTGTCCCAGGACCGGTACATCGATATTCCAAAACCTGTGAATGACATTTACCGTATGTGGCGGCCCACACCACTCTATCGCGCCACCGCTCTGGAAAAGGCACTCGGCACCACGGCCAAGATTTTCTACAAGTACGAAGGTGTCTCGCCCGCCGGCAGTCACAAACCCAACACCGCC
>CALMEZ010000148.1 GCA_937864985.1 uncultured Alphaproteobacteria bacterium | reverse complement strand
TCCACCAAATTAGGTGGACGCCCGCAGCCGTTTGACCCAAAGGACAAAGCAGCGCTGCGCCAATCGGTGCAGGAAAGTCTACGCCTTTTAGGCCGCGACCACATCGATATTCTGTTCATCCATGAGCCGGATAGGCCGGGTCAATATGATTGGTGGACGGATTACGACAACTTCCACGGCCCGGTCAACGAGCTCGTCGGCAATCACCACCTCGATTTTGACCTTTGGCAGGAAGTCCACGACGTATTCCGCACCGCGATAGAGCTCGGTGTGACCCTTCTGGCGGCCAAAGCCCTTGGCTTCCGTCACGGTGATGCCTTGGAGGCCAACGTCCTGCAGGGCTTCCTTCACCTCATCAAGTTTGAATGGCTTGATGATTGCTTCGATCTTTTTCATGGGAACAGCCTCACTTCTATGACTTGGGCACTTGCACGGCGCATGCCAGTTCTGATTGCCAGCGATTCCAAGGAGTTAGGCAAGGCGATGCATTTTTAGGCGGTCGCTCCCGCCGAAGTTTTGGGCGTTCAGCCTAATTTTTGATCATACCCCAGTGCGGAATAACGATCGTGTGACTTGTGTAACCGTCATGGCCCTCACACATCTTGAAACACCGTGGGGCACCACGCCGTAACACACCAACCTGGGAGAAAACAGCCATGAACCGTGCCGCGATCGCCTTTGCCAGTCTCTGCGCCCTGTCCGCCATGCATGTGCCTGTGATGGCAGATGCAGCCAACATGAGCTTCTTCGTCACCAGCGTTGGCTCTGGTGATGGCGCAAACCTGGGTGGCCTCGATGGGGCAGACGCCCACTGCAACGCACTGGCCAAGGCGGCAGGCTCGGCCAAAACCAGCTGGCACGCTTACCTCTCCACCACCGCACCCCAGGGCGAGGCGGGCGTCAACGCCAGGGACAGGATCGGCAAAGGGCCTTGGGTGAACGTCAAGGGCGATGTCATTGCCAAGTCGGTGGATGATCTTCACTCCGCCAGCAACAACCTCAACAAGCAAACGGCGCTGACAGAAAAAGGTGAAATCGTCATGGGCCGTGGCGATGCCACCAACACCCATGACATGCTCACCGGCTCAGACCCGCAAGGCATGTATTCGACCGCCGGTGGCGATACCACGTGCAAGAACTGGACAAGCAATGGCGAAGGCTCGGCCATCGTCGGGCATCACGATCTCATGGGCCTCAAGGACACCCGACACATGAAATCCTGGAACTCGTCCCACGGCACAGCAGGCTGCAGCCAGGACGCGCTGGTCAAGACCGGCGGGGCAGGGCTGTACTACTGCTTCGCCGCGGAGTGATCCTCACCGGCGGGCCTTGCGCCGCTGAAGGTGTGCAACAACTTCCGCCAGTTCCTTGGTACGGATTTCATCAAGCTTGTCGTGCAGCGCCATGATCTCGATTTCCGCCTTGAGGTTCACCTCGTAATCATGGGTGGCCTGGGCCCTGTCCTTCTTGGCTTGCCGGTTTTGTGACATCATGATGATTGGCGCCTGAATGGCGGCAATCATCGACAAAAACAGGTTCAGCAAAATGTAAGGGTAGGGGTCGAAGGGTTTGACCAGCATGACTGTGTTGAGCATGACCCAAAAAAGCAAAAAGCAGCCAAACGCGATGATGAAGGTCCATGATCCGCCGAAGGCGGCGATCTCGTCCGCTAGGCGGTCGCCGAAGCTCAATTTACCGTGCATCGCCTCGTCGTGTGATCGCGCCATGCGTCTGGCCAGTCGTTTGATGACGCGCCGTTCCCGCACAGGGATTTGTTCGTAGTTTTCTTCCAGCAGTTGGTGTGCCAGCAGGCGGACTGATCTGTTGAATGGCATGGTGTGGTCTCCGTCAGAATCCTGTTGTCGCTCCTTCGCACGGCGCTTTCTCGGAGCAAGTTACAAGTCAGAAACATAGCGTGGCAATTTGGTGGCGCATGCTTGGTGGCGTATGCCGTTTGAATTCCGCTTTAACGCGTATTACGCTGCAGCCAGTGGAACAGGCGAAAGCAGCGGAGGATGTATGTATCTCGAAAAATTCAGGCTGGACGGAAAAGTCGCGGTGGTAACGGGCGGCGCAAAGGGCATTGGCCTTGCAACCGCTGATGCCTTGTCGGAGGCGGGCGCCCTCGTGGTCATCGCCGACATGGATGGTGCGACAGCCGCCAAGTCTGCCGAAGCGCTCGTTGCCAGGGGCCGCAAGGCTGATCATATTACCCTCGACGTGACGGACCCCCGCGCCGTTGAGCGCGTCCAGGCGGAGATCGTCAAGCGCTACAAGCAGGTGGACGTATTGGTCAACAATGCTGGCATCGCCATATCATTTGTGCCCGCCGAAGCCATGGATGATGAGACCTGGCGCAAGGTCATCGATGTCAACCTCAACGGTGTGTTCTATTGCTGCCGCGCCTTTGGCAAAGCCATGTTGGAGCGCGGTTCAGGTGCCATTGTCAACATCGGTTCCATGTCGGCGGAGATCGTCAACTACCCGCAGGAACAGGTGAACTACAACGCATCCAAGGCAGGTGTGCATCACCTCACACGCTCGTTGGCGGCAGAGTGGGCATCGCGCGGCGTACGCGTCAACGCCGTGGCTCCGACCTACATCGAAACGGATTTGACCCGAGACGTCGCCATGCAACCCGAGATCCGCAAGCACTGGATTAAGGGCACACCGATGAACCGCATGGGCCAACCCTCTGAAATTGCTTCTGTGATCCTTTTTCTCGCCAGCGATGCTGCCAGTCTGATGACAGGCAGCATCGTATTGGCGGATGGAGGCTATACCTGCTGGTGAGTTCGCGCTAGCGTGGGTGCACCGGCCAGGTGAGGCCGCCCAAGAGCAGGGAGCATATCCCATGGCCGAACCCGCAACGAGCCGTGCAGCTGAGACCGCACCGCCGAAAGCTCCGCCAGCCGTCCTTGGCACCGTTGCCCAACTGGCAAGCGTGGTCAGCGTGGTGGTGGGCGTAATCGTCAGTGTACTGAGTTTCAATGCCGCACGGGTCAAGGAAGCGGAAGCAAGAAAATTCGAGGCAGCCAAACCATTTCTTGTGCTGCGCCAGAACTTGTATACGGAGATGGTGAAGACAGCCGGGGTGCTCTCCAATCCGGAGACCGAAACGCCCGAGGCGCTCGCCGCCGCCCGCAAGCGCTTCCGGGAGCTCTACGTGGCCGAACTCAGCATGGTGGAGGATAGCAGCGTCGAGCAGGCCATGATCAACCTGGCGGATCAGGTCGACCCGGACATGCGGAAAAATTGGACTCCCTCCAGAAATGCTGCATATAAACTCTCACATGCCCTGAGAGACTCCTTCGTGCAAACCTATGGCATCAATGATCAGCCAGCACCAAGATAGCTGCCGATCACCTGCCTGTAGCGCGCCAGCGTCATCGGCCCCATGTGCCCGCCGTGGGTCACCTTTGGCTTAAGCCGCTGCAACCGCTCGAACGATGTTCGATAGGCCGCCTTGTCCGAATGCGGCAACGTGTCCAGCGGTGCATCATCATAAATGGCATCGCAGCCGATCAGCACGCTGTTGTCCGTATCCCAGAACGCAAGCTGGCCTGGGCAATGGCCGGGCAGGTGCAGAACCTCAAACCGCCGTCCACCCACATCAATGACCGCACCATCGATGATGGGCTGGACACGCTGCGGCGGCCGCAGCGTGAAATCGCGGGCTGTGAATTCGGCATAGGGCAGTGCGGTGATCGTTGGCCCGCTCGGACCCGTTCCGTCAGTGATCAGCGTGCAAATGTCCATGATGCTGTAACCGGGTTTGGCCAACGTCACATCGGGGGCGAGACGCGCCAGTCCTTCCGCCTCAGATGGATGCGCCAGCGACACAGGCCATTCATGCAGCGCGCCGATGTGGTCGGCGTGGGAATGGCTGGCCACCACAATGGTGGGGTGCAACTTATGTGAGGCCAGGAACGGCTTCAGCGGCATCACACCGTTGCCACCGTCGATCAACAGGCAGTCGCGCGTGCCTTTGACCACAAACATGTTGGCCTGCATGAAATCAATGACATATGGCTCCCACACCCGGAACAGGCTGTCGTCAAGCTGTTCGATGTCGTACCAACGGTCGGCAACGGGAAGACCGGTCATGTTGCACGCGCCGGCTTCGCGCCCAAATCAGGGAGGAGGGAATCCAGCTGCAGGAACTGTTCCGGCAAGCTGCTCTCCATGCCTTCGAAGGATGCATCAAGCGCTGCCTTCGAAGGGTAGGTTTCGCGGTGGACCAGAAACGTCTTTCCATCTTTCTCTTCAAACGTCACCGTGGTGACCGGGCCATCAGCGCTTTCTTCGTTGGTCCAGGTGATGCGCGCATTTGGCACAACATCCGTGTATTTGCCGAAGAATGCCATGGTCTGGTCGGAGGAGGGATGTCCAAACTCAATGCGATAGCTGCCGCCGCTGCGCACATCCATCTCACACGAAACGATTGTTGCGCCCATGGATTTTGGTGCCCACCAGGTTTTGAACAGCTCTGGCGTGGTCCAGGCCTTGAACACCATGCGCGCCGGAGCATCGAATGTGCGCGTCACGACGAGTTCGCGATCCGACACCCGCTCAACAGTGGTGCGGGCTGGTCCGCTGTCATATTTTCCGCCCATTGGCTTTCTCCTTCGTCTTCAGTTGCGTGACAACCTCATCCAGCGCTTCGAAGCGTGCAGACCAAAGCCTTCGGTAGCGTTCAATCCACTCGGCTTCCTCATCCAGCCAGCGTGGCCCAAGGCTGCAGTTGCGCACGCGGCCTGATTTTTGGGTCATGACCAGCCCAGCCTGCTCAAGCACGCCCACATGCTTCTTCATGCCCGTCAGAGTCATGTGAAACCTTTTCGCAAGGTCCGAGATGGATGCAT
>CALMEZ010000147.1 GCA_937864985.1 uncultured Alphaproteobacteria bacterium | reverse complement strand
TTCAGCGACTTTAAGCCAGTCGCATTGCGTGCGGAGCCGTGCTCACGCCGACCCTCGTTTCCGGGGATATCAACAGGAGACAGGTTGCGAACCGTCCCGCAGCCGAAAGAGGCGGGGTTGCGTCTTACAGTTGCTTCAGAATCGTCTCGGAGCCCGACACGTTGACGCCACTCTGCGTCTCGATGTTGAGGGCCTTCACCACGCCATTGTCGACGATCATGGAATAGCGCGACGAACGATGGCCCATGCCGAACTGTGTCAGGTCCTTGTCGAGGCCACAGGCCTTGGCGAACGCGCCGTTTCCATCGGCCAACATCAGGATCTTGCCTTCCGACGCGGTGGCCCTGCCCCAGGCCTTCATGACGTGCACATCGTTGGTGGCGGTGCAGGCGATGGTGTCCACGCCTTTGGCCTTGATGGCATCGTGGTCGATGACATAGCCCGGCAGATGCTGGGCATTGCACGTCGGCGTGAAGGCGCCGGGCACGGCAAACAGCACGACCTTCCTGCCCTTGAAAATGTCGTCGGTGGATTTCTTTTCTGGCCCATCGGCACCCGGCACTGTGAATTCGGCCTTCGGCAATGTGTCGCCAACCTTGATCGTCATGTTATCTCTCCTGTTGGAGAAGCAGGCTAAACGACCGTGACTGTTTGCTCAAGCCCACCCTGTGCAATCCTGGCCGTGATGCGCAGCGGCACCTTCCGCAGCTCATCCACAGAGCCTGCACCCGCCACCTTCAACGTGGCGCGCGGGCCATCAAAGCTTGGCGCTTCGAAATAGTGCAACGCGCTGCCTTCCACGAAAATATCATCAACAGGCCGCGACAGGTCGAGCTGCAAGGCGGGCTGGCCGTCCACCTCAATGGCCTTGGCCAAGGTCACGAAATCGGCAGCTTGCGGAATTGCCGCACGCCAGTGGGCCAATGCATCGTCATTCGCCGTGCGGCCAAACTCCACGTGACCCGCAAATTGCGCGGGGATGCAAATGTCTTCGCAAACGCCAATAAAAGCCGCAACGTCACCAGCAACAGGCTTTCCCGGATCAATCGGGGTGACACGCAGCAGGAACGTCACCTGCTCGCGGTAACCGATCGCCTCGCCGCCGGCGCTTTGCAGGCGCGTGGGCGTGGGCAGCAGCAGCTCACTGGCCTTGATGTTAGCGCCCTTGACCGTGACATCGGGCGGGACGCCGCCCTGGCCCGGAACGCGCCAATAGGTCTTCCAGTGGGGTTGCAGGATGATCTCCAGCCCGGCAAGCCATGCGTCGCCCTCCCGCGGCCCCGGCACGACACGCATGAGCCATGGCGTCTCTGCCGCACGGGCTGCACGGGGCATGGAAGAGAGGACGGTTGCAGACAAAGCCAGGAGATGACGCCGGTTCATGGCATCACCTTAGAAAATCCTGTGATCACCCGCCAGTCACGATCGCATCAGGGCGGCGTGTTGCGGGTCTATAATGTGGCCGCAATTCGCGGTAATCTTCCGCCCAAGGAGTGGACCATGGAAACCAATCTGACGGGCAAACTTCTGATTGCCATGCCGAGCCTGGAGGAACCAACCTTCTCGCAATCGGTGATCTTCCTCTGCGCCCATTCGCGCGATGGGGCCATGGGCTTGATCGTCAACAAACCGATGCCAGGCATGAGCTTCATGGAACTGGCGGAACGGCTTGACCTGTCCAAGACCTCCTCGCGCGTTGCTGAGCGCCTGATGCAGATGCCAGTGCTCACGGGTGGACCAGTGGAACAGCAGCGAGGCTTTGTGCTGCACAGCACGGAATATGTGGGCGGCGAAGGCAGCCTGACGGTCAACGACCATTTTGCGCTGACCGCCACCACCGACATCCTGATTGACATGGCGCGCGGCCACGGGCCAGCCCGCACACTTCTGGCGCTGGGCTATGCCGGCTGGTCGCCGGGCCAGCTCGAAAGCGAGATCCTGCACAATGGCTGGCTGCATGGTGACGCCCCACCGGAACTGGTGTTTTCCGAGGCGCATGATTCAAAATACCATACGGCAATGAAACTTCTCGGCATTGATCCGCGCATGCTTTCAGTTGATGCAGGGCACGCCTGAAGGCTGCTATTTGCGCTTGACCTTGCGCGCCTTCGTCCCCACCTTACGCTTGGCCTTGGTGCTGGACTTGCCCGCTTTTCGTGCGGGTTTTTTCGGTTTTGCCTTTGGCTGCGGATGGGTGACCGCATAGAGCGAGGGCAGCTCTTCCGGGTAAAGGGGCGGAAGCTCCTCGAGCTCTTGCGCGTAATAGGGTTCACGCGCTTCGAGGTGCGGGGCCATGGGCGCATGGCCCGGGCGTGGCGCATCGGAAAATTCCGGCGCGTGAATCGGCTCCACCACCGGCAGGACGGCGAGCAGCGCATGCACTTCACGTGGCGGCACCGGCTCACCCAGGTAATAGCCCTGGCCCAGGTTGCAGCCGAGCGACAGAAGCCGTGCGGCCTGATCTTCATTCTCGACACCTTCAGCCACGACACGCATGCCAAGGCTATTGGCGAGATTGATGACCGATGCCAGGATCACGCCGCCACGCGCCGTCAAGGCATCACCTGCAATGAAGGATCGATCCATCTTCAAGGTATCAAACTGCAGGTCGCGCAAGCTTGCGAGATTCGAAAAGCCGGTGCCAAAATCATCGCAGGCCACACCGACACCCAAGGAGCGCAAGCGCTCGACCAGCAAGCGTGTACGTTCAGGAAAGCGCATGACAACGGATTCAGTGAGTTCAATCTTCAGTGAGTGCGGCAACAGGCCTTCGCGGGCGATGATGACGGCCAGCTTATCGAGAAGGCTTGGCTCGGTGAGTTGTTCCGATGACAGGTTGACCGAGACAAACACCGGGCGATTGCGCGTCAGCACACGCTGCCAAATGCCCATCTGGCGGGCTGCTTCGGCCATCACCAGATCGCCAACGGCGTTGATCAGGCCTGCCTGTTCGGCAAGCCCGATGTATTCCGATGGCATCAGCATGCCGCGGCGCGGATGGCGCCAGCGGGCCAGCGCCTCAAAACCCGCAATCTCGCGTGTTTCGAGATCGACAATGGGCTGGTAGTGGACTTCGATTTCGCGGCGGTCGATGGCTCGGCGCAGGTCACTTTCCAACGCCAAACGTTCAGCACGTTCGTCCTTGATCGACACGTCAAACTCAAGCACGGTGCGTGAGCCGCGGTTGTGCGCTTCATGCAACGCGGTTGCGGCCTGCTTCTGCAGGTCCGCAGAGGAATAACCCTCGCTACTGAGCCGCGAAATGCCAATCGACACTGACAGGACAACTTCATTGTTCAGCACAGGGATGGATTTGGCCAAGCTGGCAATGATGTCATTGGCCAGTGCAAAGGCGTCCCGGGCGTCAATGTGTTCGACGCACATCACCGAGAACTGGCTGCCAGAGATGCGCGAGAGGGATTCATCCTTGGTCAGGCAATCAGCGATGCGTTGACCCGCCACCAGCAAAACTTGGTCGCCAAGGTCATGTCCCAAGCCATCATTCACCACCTTGAAGCGCTCAATGCCCACCATCAGCACGCGCACCGGGGGCGCCAGCGGCTTGCCAATGGCGCGTTCCAGCCGGTCGAGGAACAAGGCGCGGCTTGGCAGGCCGGACACGGGATCGCGCACGGCCTCGCTCATCAGCTTGTCTTCGGCAATCTTGCGGCGCGTGATTTCCGTCAGCGTACCGATGACACGGCCCGGCACATTGCCCTGCCCCGGCAGGCCGCGGACACGCAGGTCAAACCAACGATATTCGCCCTTCATGTCCATGAGCCGCAATTCCCGCTCAATGAAGTGCCCGGCACGCATAGCGTTAGGGTCCAGGGCCTGACGGTAATTGGCGAGGTCATCGGGATGCAGAATGCTTTCGATCATGCGGCCGGAACTCATGCCGGCAAAGCGGTGCACATCATAGCCCAGGCTGCGCGGCAATTCCGGCGCCACGTCAAGCCGTCCTTCCAGCGGGCGCCAATCCCACATGAAATGCTGGGCGCTGCTGGCGGCGAGGCTGCGGCGGGTGGCATCAGCCATTAGCGGCTTGGCCTGGAAGCCTTCCGCAAAGGCCATGCGAGCCAGCACCGTGCCAAGCACGACAGCCGTCAGCGCCAGGCCTGTGATCAGCAACGTATGGAAGAGCTTGCCCGCCTCCGGGTTGGCCGAGAGGATGGCCGCCATCAATGTCCAGGCAGAGAGCATGGCCCAGAACATCCAGGCGTGCACCAGCGCGAGGCCATTCCTGCCGCGATACCACAATGCCATGAGAAAGCCCGCGGCTGCGGTGCCAATGCAAATCAACCGTGCTGCCCGGGCTGCCCAATCTGGCGCGACGATTGCGCTGGCCAAGGCCAACAGGGCGGTACCGATCACGAGACCGAAAGGAAACCATTGCCGCCAACTGCGCTTGCGCATTGATGTGAGCAACGGCAGGCCAACCGCCATGGCAAGTGCCAACAAGGCTTCCGAGAGGCCTCGCATATGCTGCAAATTCAGGGATGGGCCTGTTTGAGGAATCCCGAGAGCCGACCAATAGCCTGAATCGAGCAGCATGAAATTGAGGGATGCCAGTGCAAAAAAGCCGCCCGCCAAGATGGCCCGGTGAGACCGGAAGCCATGAACCGCCAGAAGCCCCATCATCACGATGAGTGTTACCGCTAAGGCAGCACCGCGCAGGAAGGTGAGCATTGCATTTTGGCGAAGCTGCACGGTGGCATCAACAAGCCGCACGGCGTTTAGCTCTGGCTGGCCTTGCAGGGCTATCGACACACTTGCCCCCGGCAGAAGAGTAAAGGTCAGGCTGTCGTCACCCGCCATGCGCTGCCAATCCAGCGCTTGTGTGTCTGGCGTCCATTGTACCAGCGCCACTTGCGAGCCCATGGGCCGCAACGGCGAAAAACCGGAATGGACAAGCCCCTGCTGACCCACCGTCAGGACGAGGTTGCGGGCATCGGGGCCTGTGTTCTTGATGGCATAGATCGTCCAGAAAAAGTCCGGCCCGGCACCCTGGCCATGCAGTTCCAGAACGCGGGTTTTGCCTTCCGCATCGCCAGGCACTTCGAGCGCCAGGTTGCGGCGTTGGGATGCCACGCGCGTTCCAGATGGGGCGAGATCAATGACTGTCTTGTCTGGTGTTACCTCGACAACAGCATCGGCACGGGCCCCGGTGTGCAATAGGAAAAGCAAGGCAAGGATGCCCAACAGGCATCTGCCCCACGCCGCTGCATTGGCCCCAATGCGAATCATGCCCCATCGTACTCAGCCGCTAATGGCAGGACTACTGCCTTGTGGCGGTTATGCCGTGTGTTTGCGGTGACTCCACAGGATATGATCCTCCCAGCGACCGGCAATTTTCAGATAGGCCTTGGCAAAGCCCTCGCGTTCAAAACCTGACTTCTCAAGCACGCGGATAGAGGCTTCGTTGCGCGGCAAACACGCTGCCTCAACCCGATGCAAGTTAAGGTCCTTGTGCGCATAGGGCAACAGTGCCGCCAAGGCTCGCGTCATCACAGACTTGCGCGCATGGGCTTCGCCCACCCAATAGCCAAGCGTTGCTGATTGCGCCACGCCGCGCCGCACATTGTGCAGTGTGGCGGCTCCTAGAAGCTGTTCATTTTCAGCCGCGAAAATGAAATAGGGATAGCCTGCGTCTCCGTCACGCAGGGTCCGGTAGTGGCGGATGCGATGGCGGAAGGCAACTGAGGTTAATTCATCGGGTTGCCATTCCGGTTCCCAAGGCTTGAGAAAGGATGCACTGGCCATACGCAACGCCCGCCACTGGGGGAAATCCTCGATCAATGGTTCACGCAGGAACAGGCCGTCGCCCGTCAGGCGCTGTGTCTGGTCCCTGGCCTTGAGAACACTGAGAAATCCCATGGCCGTTGCATCCCTAGCGCAGGCGGGCGAAGCGGCCTGCAATGTCGGAATAGCTGGCCATCGTCGACAATTGGCCCACGGCGCCAAGCGACGGCCGCTTGCCACTGAATATTTTCTGGGCCAGCGCCCGAACATTCTCCGATGTCACTTCTTCGATGCGCTGCACCAGAGTCGAGACATCCGGCACCTGGCCGAAGGCGAGGAATTGCCGGGCAATCTGATCAGCACGCGACGAAGGGCTTTCCAGATTCATGACAAGGCTGGATTTAAGCTGCGCCTTGGCACGCGACACCTCCTTGTCCGACACCGATTCAGCCATGGACAGCATCACATCAGCCGTCACATCGATGAGCTCTGGCGTATTTTCCGGTGACGTTGCGGCATAAACGCCCAACTGGCCCACGTCTTCATAAGAAGTCCCATAGGAGAAGACGCTATAGCACAGGCCGCGCTTCTCGCGCACTTCCTGGAACAGGCGGGAGGACATGCCACCGCCGAGCGTCGATGACAGGACCTGGAGCTGATAGATTTGCGGGTCGCGATAGTTGGGCGCAGAAAAACCGAGCACAAGGTGCGTCTGGTCCAGCGCCTTCTGTTCCATGCTGGCTTGTGCCGCGAAGGCGGGTGACTGGCGCTGAGGTCTTTGGCCGCGTTCAATGTGGCCGAATTGCCTTTCAACCTCACGGGCGAAAGCCTGATGATCTATGTTTCCTGTGGCGCAGACAACAATGCGCGAAGCCCAATAGTTGCGGTCACGCCAGGAAATCATCTGGTCACGGGACAGAGTCTCAACCAGCTCGGCGGGGCCTAGGATCGAACGGCCGAGCGGATGTTCGCCGTAGCTCGCGGCTTGTGCAAGGTCGAAAACCAGATCGTCCGGCTGGTCCTTGGCGGCCGCAATTTCCTGCAGGATGACACCGCGCTCGCGTTCCAACTCATTGGCATCGAGCGTCGATTCAAGGAAGATGTCGGCCAGAATATCCAGCGCCAACTTCCAATCCTCTTTCAGGACGCGAGCATAGTAGGTCGTGGTTTCCATGCCGGTGGCGGCGTTGATCTCTCCTCCCACGCTTTCAATCTCTTCGGCGATGCCTTGGGCCGAGCGCCGCTTCGTTCCCTTGAAGGCCATGTGTTCGAGGAAATGGGCGATGCCGTTCTCTTCGGGCAGTTCGTCTCTGGCGCCGGCCTTGACCCAAATGCCGATGGCCGCGGTCTCGATATGCGGCATGGCGTGGGTTACAACGGTCAGGCCATTGGCCAAACCCGAAATCTCAACAGACATCATTTCTCCCATCAGGGTTCTTGATGCTGCAGGATGAACTGCTTCACCTCTTCGACCCTGTTTGGAATCACTTTGAAACTTTCTTTAGCCGTCATCAAGTGTTCAAGTTTGCGAGGCAACGGAACGGTTAACCCTGTTGCCTGCTTCACGGCATCGGGGAATTTGGCGGGATGAGCCGTGGCCAAAACAATCATTGGTGTTTCCGTCAGGTGGGAGCCAGCCACATGCAGGCCAACGGCCGTGTGCGGATCAATGATTTCGCCGGTCGTCTCCAGATAACGGCGCATGGTCTGTGCCGTCTCAGTTTCGCCGGCAGCGCCCGAATCGAACTCGCTGCGGATGGAAGCCAGCGCTTGATTGTCCAGGGTGAAGCCCTTTGATTGCGCGAGGTTGGCCATGGCCCGGCGCACGGTCTCAGGGTTGCGATTGGCAGCCAGATAGACCAGGCGTTCAAAGTTGCTGGACACCTGAATGTCCATGGAAGGGCTAGAGGTTGCGTGGACACCCGTTACCTCATAGCGACCGGATTTGAGGGTGCGATCAAGAATGTCATTGGCGTTGGTGGCAATGACGAAGCGATCCACAGGCAGGCCGAGGCGTTTGGCGACCAACCCTGCAAACACGTTGCCGAAATTGCCCGTGGGTACCGTAAAACTTACCTTACGTTCGGGCGCACCAAGCGCGAGGCCTGCGAAAATGTAGTAGGCAACCTGGGCCATGACGCGAACCCAGTTAATGGAATTCACACCGGCAAGCTGCACCTTGTCGCGGAAGGCATGGTCGTTGAAGAGGGCCTTTACGATGGCCTGGCAGTCGTCAAAGTTGCCTTCCAGCGCGATATTGGTGACCGAGGAGCTGATGACCGTTGTCATCTGGCGGCGTTGCACGTCCGACACCTTGCCATGCGGATGCAGGATGAAGAGCGAAGCGTGTTTGCTGGCCTTGAAGGCTTCAATCGCCGCACCTCCGGTATCGCCTGAGGTGGCGCCGACAATGGTGGCGCGCGTGCCACTGCGCTCCAGCGACCAGTCCATGAGGCGGGACAAGAGCTGCATGGCCACATCCTTGAAGGCGATGGTGGGGCCATGGAACAATTCGAGCAGCCACAAGTTTGCATCCAGCTGCTTCAGCGGCGTGACGGCGGAATGGTTGAAGGTCGCGTAGGCCCCATCCACCATTTGCCGCAAGTCAGCATCCGGCACAGCACCATCGGCAAACCTCCGGGCTACGGCAAAGGCCACGTCGGTGAAGGGTTTGCCGCGCAGGGCACGCAGTTCTTCGGCTGAAAAGGCCGGAAACGTGTCGGGCACATAGAGCCCGCCGTCCCGGGCCAGGCCGGATATCATGGCGCCTTCAAAATCAAGAATCGGCGCTTCACCGCGTGTGGACAGATATTTCAAGGCCCTACTCCGTGACTTTCGATTGACGCCAGATAAACGCCCCTGACACGCCAATCAAGGCGGCGGCCAAGCCAAACCAGGTGATGGCATAGCCCAGGTGGTTGTTGCGAAGATTGGCTTTTGGCATATCGACTTGCAGCCCTTCTGTCCCAGATGTGCCGGGCAATAATTGTATGACTGCATAATTCGGATCAAGATGTGTGGCGGCGAACTGATTGGCCATCGCCACTACGTCCCACCAAGTCCAAATATTTTCATCTGGTTTGTTGTCGACATCAAAATAGCCACGCCCCTGGTCGTCGAACACTTTGAGCGCGATGATCCCCGCACCTGGTGACACGCCCGGATAGGCCGCGTCGGACGAGCCGATGATGCCGGCCACGTGCGAGCCGTGTCCGGTGTGGTCGCTGGCGTCGGCATCGCGTCCGGCAAAATCGTACTGGGCGATGATGCGGTCGTCGATGCCATTGTGATCGGCGTCGAC
>CALMEZ010000146.1 GCA_937864985.1 uncultured Alphaproteobacteria bacterium | reverse complement strand
CATCTCACCCTCGCTGCAGCATTGTTCGCAGCACTCGTCTGGACCGCGCTGGACGTTTCAGGCGTCAAGGGAACAGCATCAAAGGGTAGGGGACTCGCACTGCTGTTGATCCCGCTCCTGTTCCTGCAGATTGCCGCCGGTGGCTTTGTGGCAGGGCTTGATGCCGGCCATGCCTCGGACACGTGGCCTCTGATGGATGGCGCCCTGATCCCGGCAGGGCTCGGCACCATGCAGCCCTGGTGGCGCAACCTCTTTGAAAATGCGCTGGCCGTGCAGTTCGATCACCGCATGCTGGCCTATCTGATTGTCATCATTGTGATCGCGCAGGCGGTCATCGCGCAGACGCGGAGCGCTTGGATCGTGCTTGCCGCAGCATTGATGCAGGCAGCCCTCGGCATCATGACTGTCGTCATGCAGGTGCCGCTGCATGCCGCCCTCACCCATCAGGCGGGCGCGCTGGTTCTTCTCACACTTGCGTTGTGGAACCTGAAGCGCGCCACGCCATCGCGTGCGAGTTAAGCCATCGCCTGCTCAAGATCGGCGATGAGATCTTTCACGTCTTCAATGCCGACCGAGAGGCGTACCACATCTGGTCCTGCACCTGCCTTGACGAGTTGTTCCGGTGAAAGCTGGCTGTGTGTTGTCGACGCCGGATGGATGATCAGCGAGCGCGTGTCACCAATATTGGCGAGATGCGAGAATAGCTTGGCGTTTGAGACGAGCTTTACGCCTGCATCATAGCCGCCCTTAAGGCCGAAGGTGAATACGGCCCCCGCACCCTTTGGCGCGATTTTCTTTTGCAAGGCATGCTGCTTGTCGGTCGGAAGCCCGGCGTAATTCACCCAGGCGACATTCTTGTGCTTTGACAGCCAGGTGGCGACGGCGAGCGCATTTTCACAATGCTTCTGCATGCGCAGCGCCAGGGTTTCCATGCCGGTCAGGATCAGGAAGGCATTGAGCGGCGCAATGGCCGGCCCAAGATCACGCAGGCCTAGCACGCGGCAGGCAATGGCAAAGGCAATGCCACCAAACGTTTCATGCAGCTTCATGCCATGATAGCTGTCATTGGGTTCCGACAGCAGCGGATATTTGCCGCTGGCCGACCAGTCAAAGTTGCCGCCATCAACAATCACGCCACCCATGGAATTGCCATGGCCGCCCATGAATTTGGTGAGCGAATGCACAACGATGTTCGCACCATGTGCAATCGGGTTGCACAGATAAGGTGTGGCCAGCGTGTTATCGACGATCAGCGGCAGGCCGGCCTTCTTGGCAATCTTGGCAATCGCATCAATGTCAGTGATGCGGCCGCCGGGATTGCAGATCGATTCCACGAAAATGGCCTTGGTCTTTGGTGTAATGGCCTTTTCGAAGCTGGCAGGATCTTCGCCATCAGCCCACACCACGTTCCAACCAAAAGACTTGAAGGAATGATTGAACTGGTTGATCGAGCCGCCATAAAGTTGGCGCGCCGCAATGAATTCATCACCGGGCTTCATCATGGTGTGGAAAATGAGAAGCTGAGCCGCATGGCCAGACGCCACGGCGAGCGCAGCGGTGCCGCCCTCAAGGGCCGCGACCTTAGATTCGAGCGGCGCCTGTGTCGGGTTCATGATGCGCGTGTAGATGTTGCCAAAGGCCCGCAGCGCAAACAGATCTGCCGCGTGCTTAACGTCATTGAACACGTAAGCCGTGGTTTGATAGATCGGCGTTACACGTGCCCCCGTGGCAGGGTCGGGTGCCGTTCCTGCATGGATGGCAAGTGTTTCAAAGCCGGCTTTGGTCTCACTCATGGTAACCTCCTGATGATGTCAGGAGGCTACAACTGCTTGAACCTCAAGGCAATTGCCGATGCTTGAGAAATACTAGAGCGGGCTGATGCGTTGCATGATGCCGTCCTTGTCCCAGAACTGGTGCTTGAGGGCACCGAGCACGTGAAGAATGACAAGGCCATCAGCAATCTTGCCGAGGATCTCGTGAACCTCGCCGGTCCAGCCACCGATGTTAGGCAGGAAAGCCACGGGGAACAGCTTGAAGAACGTCACCTGATCCACATCAACACGCGCCTCTCCATAGGGAACAATGGCAAGCAGGCCGAAAATCGGAATCAGCACCATCAGTGCATAAAGTGAATGGTGAATGGCGTGCGAGGCAATCTGTTGCGGACGAGACATCGGCAGGTCAGGCGGCGGCGGATTACCCATGCGCCACAGCAGGCGCACGATCACCAGAAGCAACACCAGAATGCCGAATGAGGCATGGGCAGAAGGGCCCCAATCCGCCAGGGACGAACCACGCGGCACCTTGATCAGGTCTTCACTGAAGAACAGCATGAAGATCATCAGTGCAGCCATGATCCAATGCAGAAGCGACGCAACGCGGGTGTAGCGGGTGACAGGTGCGGGCATAGTAGTGAAGTTCTCCGGGACGAATGGAATCAGGTTGGTGCTGCCAATCCTAAGACGACTTTAGGTGGGTTTTCCGTCGCTGCCAATTTGTCCGATGCCGAGGCTTTGCATGCGGCCGCTGCCATGCACGAGCTTTTCGAGGAGTGCCGTGGAGAAGTGTTCGCTCGTATAGATGAGCGGGCTGCGCGGCGTGTTCCAGCGGCCGGGCGCGATGGTCGACCCGGTCGCGTCGAAGATCGGGTAGGCGCCACTTGGGTCGCCCACCCGAAAGCTGAAAAGCGTGCGGTCCAGGACCTGCGCCGTCACGCGGCCGTGCCGTACTTCAGTCGCCCAAGGACATCGAGGACAAGTTCGGCGCCGATTTCGCTCTGGATGACGACGTCGACCGGAAGTCTGTCTTCCAGCATCGGATGCGCCCGGAACAGGAAATCACGCGCCTCGCCCTCGCTCTGCCAGACATCAAGCGCGAGCGCCCAGACGCGAGCTACCCGGGCCAGCCGAGCGCCTTCCTGGGCCGACAGGCGCGACGTGCCCAGAACATGTTCGCCCACCGAATCCACATAATCGAACCGGCCAGTATCCAGCGACAGGATCGACGCATCACCGGCAGCGCCGGGGGTGAATGTGCCCAGATCCGGGCGGCTGATCGCGGCAGCCGGCGCAGCGGTCAGGACCACGCTGGCCACGGGCTGGGTCAGCTTGGCAGCCAGTTCTTCATCGACGGCGGCCTTGTTGCCGCAGCCGGCCATCTGGGTGGCCAGCGCAGCGACGCCAAGGGTGAGAACAAGCCGCACCGGGTGGCGGGCGGGAGCAGAGCGAAGCAGATCCGACATGCTGAAATCCTCGAGAGCGGGGGGACGATTGATTAAAGCGTTGATTATAGCGGGGGTATTCCCCTTCTGTCAGGCGAAGCATGGACGCCGGCGGCGATTCGCGCTATCCTGCGCGCCGCGTGACGTCTCCGGCGTCATTGCTCCGCGCGCCCGTAGCTCAGCTGGATAGAGTACTGCCCTCCGAAGGCAGGGGTCGGAC
>CALMEZ010000145.1 GCA_937864985.1 uncultured Alphaproteobacteria bacterium | reverse complement strand
GCCAGCCACCTGGGCGGCGTATGGCGTGGATTTGCGCGAGCCCTTGAAACCAAGCTTGCCGGCCGAGGCCCAGGAAATGGTGTTGCCCTGAACGTCGGTGATGGTGATCATCGTGTTGTTGAACGAGGAGTTCACATGGACGACGCCAGACGAAACGTTCTTGCGTTCCTTGCGCTTGCCACCACGTGCTGTTGCTTCTTTAGCCATGTTTCAAATGCCTCACTTCTTCTTGCCAGCAATCGCCTTCGCAGGACCCTTGCGGGTGCGGGCGTTGGTGTGGGTGCGCTGTCCGCGGACAGGCAGGCCCTTGCGGTGGCGGGTGCCACGATAGCAGCCCAGGTCCACCAGGCGCTTGATGTTGATCGCAACTTCGCGGCGAAGGTCGCCTTCCACCATGTAGTCGCGGTCAATGATTTCGCGGATCGCCAGAACTTCGGCGTCGGACAATTCATTGACGCGCTTGGCGGCAGGAATCTTCACTTCGTTGCAAATGATCTTGGCGTTCACCGGGCCAATGCCATGGATGTAACGCAGCGCGATTTCCACGCGCTTGTTGGTCGGAATATTGACGCCTGCAATACGGGCCACGGTTAATCTCCAATTCTTTCAAGGGCTTACGCCCCAATCTAGGTCCCGGGAGGCCAGCCTGAGAAGGCCTTTTCCCAAACGATCAAGGCCGCGCCCGGAGAGAGTTTCCCTCTGGGGTGGCCTTCGTGAGACTGAGAATGCGCGTGTCCTTAGAGGTGAATCGCCGTGGCGTCAACCCAAGGAAACACATTTCAGCCCGGCATCTTGCGATGCCTCCCGATGTGTTGGGAGCGTTCCTGTTTCACAGCGGCCCTTCACAAGGCGGATGCGGGAAAACTCAAGCCAACTTGTCCAGCACAGCCCCGATTGCCGCTGTTACGGCGCCAATCTCGGCCATGCCGTCCACCACATGCAGTTTCCCCGTTTCCCGGTAGTAGCCTACCAGGGGGGCGGTCTGCGTGTTGTAAACGGTCAGACGGTCACGAACCGTCTTTTCGTTGTCATCCGGACGGCGGACGAATTCGTGCCCGCCGCAAGACTCACAGGTTCCGGCAATCTTTGTGGGGGCATACGTGTCGTTGTAGCCCTTGCCACAGGTCTTGCAGGTAAAGCGTCCAGAAATGCGGGCCACGAGTTCATCGTCGTCCGCCTTCATTTCGATCACCGCATGCAGCTTTTGGCCGCGCGATGCAAGCATTTTGTCGAGTGCGGCCGCCTGGGCCGGGGTGCGCGGGAAGCCGTCAAAGACAACGCCCTTGGCGACGTCCGGCTGGTCCATGCGGTTGGCCACAATGCCGAGGATCACATCATCGGATACCAGGTCGCCCCGGTCCATGATGGCCTTGGCCTTGAGGCCGATTTCGCTTCCGGCGGCAATGGCAGCGCGCAGCATGTCACCGGTGGACAGCTGTTTCAGCCCGCGCTTTTCTTCCAGAATCTTCGCCTGGGTGCCCTTTCCGGCTCCCGGTGGGCCCAGCAGAATCAAATTCATTTCTTGCCGCCCCGCAGCGAAGCCTTCTGCAGCAACTTGCCATATTGCTGGGCCAGCATGTGGCCCTGGATCTGGGCCACGGTGTCCAGCGTCACGCTGACAACGATCAGAAGCGAGGTGCCGCCGAAGTAGAAGGGAATGCCGGTGTAACCGACGATCATTTCCGGGATGAGACAGATCACAACAAGATAGATGCCGCCGATCACCGTGATGCGGGTCAGGATCCAGTCGAGATATTCAGCCGTCTTTTCACCCGGACGGATGCCGAGGATGAAGCCGCCCGACTTCTTGAGGTTGTCAGCCGTTTCCTTCGGGTTGAACATGATCGAGGTGTAGAAGAAGCAGAAGAAGATGATCAGCGCTGCGTAAAGCAACAGGAACAGCGGCTTGCCGTGGCCCAGCAAGGCGGTGATCTGGTTCAGCCAGTCCGGGCCCTTGCCTGCCGAGAAGTTGGCAACAGTCAGCGGCAGCAACAGGATTGATGAAGCGAAGATCGGCGGAATGACGCCCGATGTGTTGAGCTTCAGCGGCATGTGGCTGCTTTCAGCCTGGGTCATTTTCATGCCCACCTGCCGCTTGGGATATTGGATGAGCAGACGCCGCTGGGCGCGCTCAAAGAACACGATGTAGGCAATGACCGCGAAGGCGCCGATGATCACGGCGATAATCGCAAAAGGTGAAAGCTGCCCGGTGCGACCCAATTCGAGAAGTGCGGCAACACCTGTGGGAAGGCCTGCGGCGATACCCGAGAAAATGATCAGCGAAATGCCGTTGCCGATGCCGCGCGAGGTGATCTGCTCACCCAGCCACATCAGGAACA
>CALMEZ010000144.1 GCA_937864985.1 uncultured Alphaproteobacteria bacterium | reverse complement strand
TTCTTCTTCGCGAATGCCAAGGTGTTGACAAATGCGTGCAAGCGTTCGCGCGTTAGGAAGTGCTGCCCCTGATAGATACCGGTTGAACTGCTGGCGATTGACGGAAGAACCCTTGCAGACATCTGCGATTGTGCCAAGCCGTTGACAGCGCTCGCGCAGATTGCTTGCGAAGACCTTGTGAATTGACATGTGAGAAGCGCCCCAAGACCAACCATACAGTCCAATATAAATTTGTCAGCAAGTAAGTTGACAATTCTACGCTTTCAATTTCAGATTGTTGTGTTGGGAAATGCACCCGTGCTCGAGTTGTGGAGTTGCGGCAAACAAAAACCCCGGCGTTTCCACCGGGGGTTCAGCATTTTGTGCCAAGCGGCTGAATCAGCAGCTGTAATACATGTCGAACTCAACCGGATGCGGCGTCATGCGATAGCGGTCTTGCTCTTCCTGCTTCAGCTCGAGATAGCTCTCAATCTGGTCCTTGGAGAACACGCCGCCCTTGGTCAGGAACTCATGGTCGGCAGCGAGTGAATCGATGGCTTCCTGCAGTGAGCCGCACACCGTCGGCACCTTGGCCAATTCCGCCGGCGGCAGGTCATAGAGGTTCTTGTCCATGGCCGAACCGGGGTGGATCTTGTTGGTGATACCGTCAAGACCCGCCATGATGATTGACGAGAAGCACAGATAGGGGTTCGCCGTCGGATCGGGGAAGCGCACTTCGACGCGCTTGGCCTTGGGGTTCGAGGTGAACGGAATGCGGCACGAGGCCGAGCGGTTGCGTGACGAATAGGCCAGCAGCACCGGCGCTTCATAACCCGGCACCAGGCGCTTGTAGCTGTTGGTGGACGGGTTGGTGAAGGCGTTGAGCGCCTTGGCATGCTTGATCACGCCGCCGATGAAGTACAGGCACAGCTCCGACAGGTCGGCATACTGGTTGCCGGCCATCATGGGTTTGCCTTCCTTCCAGATCGAGAAGTGGCAATGCATGCCCGAGCCATTGTCGCCGAACACCGGCTTCGGCATGAAGGTCGCCGTCTTGCCGTAGGAGTGGGCCACGTTGTGGATCACATACTTGTAGATCTGCATGTGGTCGGCAGCGATCGTCAGCGGCTGATACTTGGTGCCAAGCTCATGTTGCGACGAGGCCACTTCATGGTGATGTTTTTCAACGGCCAAGCCCATTTCACCCATGACCGAGAGCATTTCGCCACGCATGTCCTGCGCCGAGTCCATCGGGTTCACAGGGAAATAGCCTCCCTTGGTACGCATGCGGTGGCCCATGTTGCCGGTTTCATAGTCGCGGTCGGAGTTCTTGGGCAGTTCGATGCCGTCGAGTTCGAAGCCTGTCTTGTAGGGGTTGGTTGAGAACTTCACGTCATCGAACACGAAGAATTCGGCTTCCGGACCGACGAACACCGTGTCGCCGAACTTCGTGGACTTGAGATAGGCTTCGGTGCGCTTGGCGATCGAACGCGGGTCGCGGTTATAGCCTTCGCCCGTGCCCGGGTCAGCGATGTCGCAGAACACGGCCATGGTCGTCTGGGCATAGAAGGGGTCCATGTGGACCGAAGCCGCATCAGGCCGCAGGATCATGTCGGATTCATTTATGGCCTTCCAGCCGGCAATCGACGAGCCATCAAACATCAGGCCTTCTTCCCAGGCGTCGGCATGCATCTGCGAGACGTCCATGGTGAGGTGCTGCATCTTGCCGCGCGGGTCGGTGAAGCGCAGGTCTACGTATTTCACGTCCTTGTCCTTGATCATCTTCAAGGCATTTTCAACAGCTGAGTCCTTGGCCATGTTTGTCCTCTCGTGTCTGGCTTAAGTTTCTTGTTGCGGTGATCAGAGCGCTTCCGTGCCGGACTCGCCGGTGCGGATGCGGATTGCTTGTTCGATGGTGGAGATGAAGATCTTGCCGTCTCCGATTCTGCCGGTGCGCGCGGCGTTCTGGATTGCCTCGACGGCCTTTTCGACAAGTTCGTCTGCGATGACGACTTCAATTTTGACCTTGGGCAGGAAGTCCACAACATATTCCGCGCCGCGGTAGAGTTCCGTGTGGCCCTTCTGGCGGCCGAAGCCCTTGGCCTCGGTCACGGTGATGCCTTGGAGGCCGACTTCCTGAAGGGCCTCCTTCACCTCATCAAGCTTGAAGGGCTTGATGATTGCTTCGATCTTTTTCATGTGATGCGGCACGCCTCTTTATGTTTCCCTACCTGTTTGCAGGACGCGTGCCAGACTCGAAAGTGCCTGAAATCAAGGATTTAGTGGGAAATCTGAAGGCTGGAAAAAACTGATCTGCTTATAATTTATGCAGATTGCCTGTTTTTCGGTCTTTTGCCCTTATGCGAGGCTTCGGAAGCAACAAAAATGACCGGGATTTGGCCCCGGTCATCTCATTCATTTCATGCCTTTTTATCAGTGCCCGGTCAGCCGGCCTGCGGCTGATTGCGTTCGGCCATGAAGCGGTCGAACTCGTCCTGATCCTTGGCCTTGCGCAGGCGGGCAAGATACTCGCCAAAGGCCTTCTGCTCGTCTTCAAGGCGGCGGCGTTCTGCCTCAAGCCTCTCGAGCTGCTCCTTCTTGTAGGCATCGAACGCGGCGTTGCCGGAGGAACCCGGCGCAGTCCAGGCCTGCGGCATCGAGAAGCTCTTGCTGCCGGGTGTGTCGCGCCAGGCCTTGTAGGCGGTCCACGGCGAGTCCGACTGGGCGGCGCCCGGCCACATTTCTCCGCGGATGAGCTTGAGTGCGAGTGCGGCAAGACCGATGGGCCAGAAAATGATGAAGCCGCCGATCATCACGGCAAGTTCGAGGGCAGACCACTTGCGCTTGCTGCCGCAGGCAACTGCTTCTGCTGTCGTTGTGTTCATGAAACCGACCTCCTTGGTGAACGCCCCTTACGTGGCCCCTCCCAGTCAGAATTCAAGGAAAACACGACAGCAGTAATCGTAACACTTGCTGTTGCGCATCAGTGTCTTGCCATCGCCTTTGAATGCGCTCTGTCTTCGTCCGCAGAGCGATGCAGCAGTACCGCGCCGAGCGAAACGGCAAGAGCCGCTGACAGCCAGTAGGCCGGTGCCGTCTTGTCGCCGGTCTGATCGATCAGCCAGGTCGCCATCATCGGCGTGATGCCGCCGAAGAGCCCAACTGCCGCATTGTAAGCAATCGCGAGACCCGTGCAGCGGACATGCCGCGGCAGCACATCGACGTTGTAGGATACAAGACCGGCCAGCAGCAGCGCCACGATGCAGGCGAACACCGCTTCGGCGAGATAGACAACAGCGACCTGCTGCGAAACGAGGCCCTGGAACAGCACGAGCGACGCGACAGCCGAGAAGGCAAGCCCCCAGACCAGAACGCGGCGCAGCCCGAAGCGGTCTGCCATCCACGCGGCGACCGGCAATCCGGCCAGCATCAGCGCCATGGCGAAGATGTTGAGCTGCAGCGCGCCGACGCGGTCGAAGGTGTTCATGGTGCGGACGTAGGTCACGGCATAGACCATCACGGTGTAGAAGGCCGCCGCCCCGCCGACGTTAATGAGGAAAAGATATACAAGCCCGCGCTTGTGGTCGCGCAGGAGTTCGGTGATCGGTGCATCGGTCTTGCTGTGGTTGATCTCGGGCGGCAACAGGCGCCGGATCAGGATGCCGGCCAGCGCCACGACGCCGCCCGTGGCGAAGAGCGCGCGCCAACCCCAAGCCTTCATGGCGTCTTCGCCCGCGAGGCTGGCAAGCCCGAGAGCAAGCAGAGAGCCGAGCAACATTCCGAAGACGGCACCCCACAGGCCCCACACGGAATTGCGCGCCCGGTGGCCGCGGCCGCTGCGCTCGGCCAAGAAGACCAGCGAGCTGGTGTATTCGCCGCCCACGGAAAGACCCTGGATGATGCGCAGCGTGATCAGGCAGGCCGGAGCCCAGATGCCCCACTGCTCGAAGCCGGGAAGGATCGAGATCGCGATGGTGGGCAGCGACATGGCGCAGATGGAGACGAGCATTGCCGTCTGCCGTCCGAAGACGTCTCCCATCCGCCCGAACACGATGCCGCCCAGCGGCCGCGCCAGAAAGCCGGCGGCAAAGGCACCGAAGGAGGCGATCAGGGACACGCGCGGATCGGTTGAGGGAAAGAACAGGGTACCGATGATGATGGCGAAGTTCCCGTACACCGCGAAGTCGAACCACTCCATCATGTTCCCGACGAGGCCGGCCAGGATGACCAGCAGGGAGGTCGGTTGTTCAGGAGGTGCTTTCGCCATGGTCGGCCTTCCGATTGTGAACCGCGGGCGTGATGGCGAAAATCGTGCTGATGCGCCAATATCCGGGCAAGCCGTCCGTCGCGTTTTGGCGCCGCTGGAAACCGGGGCGGCTCTGGCGTAGGAAGGCACCGAAAACTGTCACAAGCGGAGTCGGAACGTGGCCCAGACCAAACACAAGATTGCATTGCTGACCGCAGGCGGCCTGGCGCCGTGCCTCTCGGCGGCCGTCGGTTATCTGATTGACATGTATACCCGGAAGCTGCCGAAGGCGGAGATCATCGGCTATCGCAATGGCTACATGGGGTTGCTCAAGGGCTGGACCATCCCGGTCACCAAGGAAGTCCGCAAGAATGCGCTGGTCCTGACCCAGCATGGCGGCAGCCCCATCGGCAATTCCCGCGTCAAGCTCACCAACGTGAAGGATTGCGTGAAGCGCGGCCTCGTCAAGGAGGGGCAGGACCCGCTCCACGTCGCGGCGGAACAACTGGTGAAGGACGGGATCACCATCCTCCACACGATCGGCGGCGATGACACCAACACGACCGCGGCGGACCTTGCCGGCTATCTGGCGGAGAACAACTACAAGCTGACCGTGGTCGGCCTGCCCAAGACGATCGACAACGATGTGGTGCCGATCGGTCAGACTCTTGGTGCAGTCACGGCGGCGGAGCAGGGCGCCATCTTCTGGGAAAACGCCATCAACGAACAGAGCACCAACCCGCGCATGCTCCTCATCCATGAGGTCATGGGCCGGCACTGCGGCTGGCTCACCGCCGCCACGGCGGAGACCTATCGCAAGCGCCTCAAGAAGCAGAAGTTCCTGCCGGGCTTCAACCTGCCCATGGCCTACAAGGACATTGATGCCGTCTACGTTCCGGAAATCGCCATCGACCTTGAGGCGGAGGCCAAGCGCCTGCGCAAGGTGATGGACGAGGAGGATTGCGTGACCATCTTCCTGTCGGAAGGTGCAGGTGTGGACGACATCGTGGCCGAGATGCAGGCCCGTGGCGAAGAGCCGGAGCGTGATGCCTTTGGCCACGTCAAGATCGACAAGATCAATCCCGGCCAGTGGTTCGGCAAGCGCTTCGCCGACATGGTGGGCGCCGAAAAGACGCTGGTGCAGAAGTCGGGCTATTTCGCGCGCTCGGCCAAGGCCAACAAGGAAGACCTCGCCCTCATCAAGAAGATGTGCACCGAGGCGGTGAAGAGCGCTCTTGCCGGGGTTCCGGGCGTGATCGGCCATGACGAAGGCAAGAAGGGCAAGCCGCTGCGGGCGATCGAGTTCCCCCGCATCAAGGGCGGCAAGCCGTTCGACACTACGCAGAAGTGGTTCCACGCCCTTCTGAAGGATATTGGCCAGCCCATGGGCAAGTCCTCCGGCAAGAGCGGGCACTGAGACGACCGTGAACGAGATCCTCACCCCCGCCGAGATGTACCGCGCCGATGCGCTGACCATCGCGGCGGGCGTGAGCGAGACACAACTCATCGACCGGGCGGGCCGTGCCGTCGCGGAGGAAATCGTGCGC
>CALMEZ010000143.1 GCA_937864985.1 uncultured Alphaproteobacteria bacterium | reverse complement strand
CGGGCGGACACGCACCTATTACGAAATATTCTGGGATGACCGCCGGATTTGGGGAGCCACCGCTGCAATGATCGTCAACCTGTCAAAGCGCCTGACATGGCCCATATAGACATTCCTCCCATGCCCGGACTTGATGCCGTGGTGCACGCGCTTGATGGCAATGCCCGCCTCGTCGGTGGCGTCGTGCGTGACACGCTGGCAGGTCAGGCGACCAAGGACGTTGAATTGGCAACGCCACTGCTTCCCGAAATGGTGATCGCGAAGCTCCAAGATGCCGGGTTGAAGGCCGCGCCGACAGGGCTTGAGGCGCCGCCACGTCAGGCCGCTAAGAACAAGGCCCATAAGTCGGGAGGACTGCGAGATGACTGATCTGACGCCGATCATCGTGGGTGTGGGCGAAGCCTCGGAGCGGATCGACGCCCCCGACTACAAGGCCCTGTCGCCGGTGGAACTGGCGACAAGGCACAAGAACTCGCATTACCGAAACCTCATCTCTCTTGTGGTTCGTGCTGGAACGCCTGGAGCCCATGCCGCTGGATGCGCTGGAGGAGCGCGCGCAGCGCGAGCTCTCGGCCGGGCTGGCCGAGGTCATCAAGTACGGGCCGATCGCCGACATGACCTTCCTGGGCTGGATCGAGGAGAACCTGGAGGCGCTGGTGGCCCGCCAGCCGCAGGCACTGGCCCATGCCATCCGGCGCAGTTGCGAGATCAAGGCGTGGGTGGTGGGCCAGGACGAGCGGGAGGCGGGGCTGCGCGCCATCCTGAACTTCGGCCACACCTTTGGCCACGCCATCGAAGCGGGGCTTGGCTATGGCAGCTGGCTTCATGGCGAAGCGGTGGGCTGCGGCATGGTCATGGCCGCCACGCTCTCACACAAGCTGGGTCTGGTCGACGCCGCCTTTGTGAAACGGCTGGCAGCGCTGGTTGCGCGGGCGGGGCTTCCTGTTTCGGGGCCGTTGCTTGGCGCGGACCGATATCTGGAACTGATGCGCGTGGACAAGAAGTCCGAGGCGGGGGAAATCCGGTTTGTGCTGATCGACGGCCCGGGGCGGGCTACCACGAAGGCTGCTGCCGACGCGCTCGTGCGTGAAGTGATCGACGATTGCTGTCGTTGATTTGCTATGAAAAACATAGCGCCTTACGCATTATCCATGCGGGTTAAGGGCACTTTTCATGCCTGACATCACGCTTGCGGACGCTGCCTGCGACCCTCAGAGGTCACGTGGTCGCCGCCACGCGGAGCCCGCCGCGCCAACGCGCACGGCGTTTCAGCGTGACCGCGACCGGATCGTGCACTCCACCGCGTTCCGTCGCCTGGTCTACAAGACGCAAGTGTTTCTCAACCACGAAGGTGACCTGTTCCGTACACGCCTGACGCATTCACTGGAGGTGGCGCAACTGGGCCGCTCCATCGCGCGGGCGTTGCGGCTCAATGAAGACCTGGTGGAGGCCATCGCACTGGCGCATGATCTGGGGCATACGCCGTTCGGTCATGCTGGCCAGGACGCGCTCAACGCCTGCATGGCGGAGCACGGTGGTTTTGAGCACAACCTGCAAAGCCTGCGGGTGGTCGATTCTCTCGAAGAGCGCTACCCGCAGTTTGACGGCTTGAACCTTTGCTTCGAGACGCGCGAGGGCATTCTCAAGCATTGCTCTGTGGTCAACGCGCGCCGGCTGGAAACTGTCGAACCCGGTGGGGTCGGCCGGCGGTTTCTGGAGCGGACCCAGCCCACTCTGGAAGCCCAGCTTTGCAATCTCGCGGACGAAATTGCCTACAACGCCCACGACATTGACGACGGCGTGCGCTCCGGGCTGATCACCCTGGAGCAGCTGGAGGCGGTAGAGCTTTTCGACCGGTTCCGCCGGCAGACATTGGCGGAGCACCCCCATCTTCTGGGGCGGCGCCTGCTTTATGAGGCCATCCGGCGCATGCTCAGTGCCCAGGTCTATGACGTGATTGACACCACCCGGGCAGCCCTGGAGGCTGCCCGGCCGGACAATGTGGACGCCGTTCGCCGTCTGCCACCGCTGGTGGATTTCAGCCCTTCCATGCGATTGCAGTCGGTTCAGCTCAAGCAGTTCCTTCTCCACAACCTGTACCGGCATGCCCAGGTTACGCACACCACGCTGCAGGCGCAGCAGGTGGTACGCGACCTGTTTGCGGCCTACCAGGCGCATCCTGCGGAAATGCAGGCCGGATTTGCGACCCGCGCCGACCGGCCCCGCGCCGTAGCGGACTACATTGCCGGCATGACGGACCGGTTTGCGGCGAAGGAGCACGCACGGCTCACGGGTCAGCGGCTGCTGGACAGCGCTGCGGCATGAGGCGTATCGATCCGGCGGTGGTGGTGGTGCTGGCAGGCGTCAGCGCGGCCCTGCATGTGGGCAAGCTGCCTCCGGCACTGCCCGTTTTGCGCGATGCGCTCAGCTTGACCCTGGTCCAGGCGGGTTTTCTGCTCTCGCTGGTGCAACTGGCAGGCATGACGCTGGGCCTGCTGGCCGGGCTTACCGCCGACGGGATCGGCCTGCGCCGCAGCATGCTGGGTGGCTTGCTGTTGTTGGGCGTAGCCAGTGCAGCCGGCGGCTGGGCCCAGGACGCCAGCAGCCTGATGGCGCTGCGTGCTGTGGAGGGGGCGGGTTTCCTGCTGGCGGCCATGCCGGCGCCCAGCCTGATCCGCCGGCTGGTGCCCCCGGCGCAGATGGACGCGACCCTGGGCCTTTGGGGTGCCTACATGCCGCTGGGCACAGCGCTGGCCTTGCTGGTAGGGCCGGTCGTGATGGCGGTGTCGGGCTGGCAGGCATGGTGGCTGGGTCTGGCGTGCGTGTCGTTCGGCATGGCCCTGTGGGTTTGGCGGACGGTCCCGGCCGACGCGCCAGTGGTGACGCGAGGCGACGCCCCGGCCGCGTTGCGATTGCCGGATCGCTTGCGCCTGACGCTGGGAGCCCCCGGACCATGGCTGGTGGCGCTGTCGTTCGCGATGTATTCCGGGCAATGGCTGGCGGTGATCGGATTTTTGCCGTCCATCTACGCACAAGCCAGCGTTCCAGGCGGGCTTGCAGCCGTGCTGACGGCGCTGGCGGCGGCCGCCAACATTGTGGGAAACATCGCCTCGGGGCGCTTGCTGCAGCGCGGCGCGGCGCCGCAAAAGCTGCTTTACCTGGGCTTTGCTGTCATGGGTCTCGGCGCCTGGATGGCTTTTTCGATGGGCGTGCCCTGGGGTACGACGACGCGCTACCTCGCCGTCCTGTTGTTTTCCATGGTGGGCGGCATGATTCCGGCAACCCTGTTCTCCCTGTCCGTGCGGTTGGCCCCGGACGCGGGGACCGTGTCCACCACCGTCGGCTGGATGCACCAGTGCTCAGCCCTTGGGCAGTTCCTGGGCCCGCCGGCCGTGGCGTGGGTGGCCGGTGTTGCCGGTGGCTGGCATTGGACCTGGGTAGTCACCGGGATCTGCTGCCTGTTCGGGATCGGACTGGCGCGTGGCATGGCCGAGGCGCTGGCCCGCGACCGCCTAGAATCGGGCGCTGCGCCAACGCCGCGTCAGGACACCACGTGAGCCCTTCTTCTTCCCTGGTCGAAGCCATCCAGCGGGACACGCGCGACTGGCTGGAACGCGCGGTGATTGGCCTCAACCTGTGCCCTTTTGCCAAGGCGGTTCATGTCAAGGGGCAGGTGCACTTTGCGGTCAGCCATGCCGTCACGGCCACTGCCTTGCTGGCCGATCTGGAGGCTGAACTGCGTGCGCTCGTGTCGCTGGATGAAACAGTCCGCGACACCACGCTGCTCATGGCGCCCGGCTGCCTGGCCGATTTCCTCGAATTCAATGACTTCCTGGACGACGCAGATCGGTTGCTGATCGCGCTCGATCTCGACGGTGTGATCCAGATCGCCAGCTTTCACCCGGCCTACCAGTTCGCAGGCACCGAGCCTGATGACATCACGAACTGCACGAACCGCGCGCCTTATCCCACACTGCACCTGTTGCGCGAAGCCAGCATTGCTCGCGCGGTGAAGGCCATCGCGGAACCCGAGGCCATTTACGAAGCCAACATGCGTACGCTGCGTTCACTGGGCCATGCGGGCTGGGCTGCGCTGGATGTGGGGGCCAAGGCGTGAGGCCGCGCGCCCAGGCAGCGCCCGCACTGGCGCCGGACATCCGCCCGGATCAGTCCGTCGAGTTGCTCAAGGAACTGCATATCCTCACGCGCGAAGGCAGGCTCAACCAGGATTCCCGGCGCAAACTCAAGCAGGTCTATCACCTGTTCCAGTTTGTCGAGAAGTTGCTGGAAGAGTTGCCCGCTGATGCCGACATCACGCTGGCGGATCATGGGGCGGGCAAGTCCTACCTGGGCTTCATCATTTACGACCTGTTCTTCAAGGCACGCGACACCGGGCACATCTATGGCATCGAAACCCGGACCGAACTGGTGCAAAAGTCGCGCGACCTGGCAAGCCGGCTGGGATTTGGGCGGATGGCGTTCCTGAATCTGAGCGTGGCGGCATCTGCGTCATCCGCTGAACTGCCCCCGCGCATCGATGTCGTGACGGCGCTGCACGCCTGCGACACCGCCACCGATGACGCCATCGCCTTCGGGCTGCAAAAGCAGGCCAGGTTCATGGTGCTGGTGCCATGCTGCCAGGCGGAAGTTGCCAGTTGTCTGCGGGAGCACAAGGCGCTCTCCCTGGCGCGAACGCCCCTGGCGGAGCTTTGGAGGCATCCTTTGCACACGCGGGAACTGGGCAGCCAGATCACCAACGTATTGCGCTGCCTCTACCTGGAAGCCCGCGGGTACCAGGTCACGGTGACGGAACTGGTCGGATGGGAGCACAGCCTCAAGAACGAACTCATCATCGCTCGCTATACGGGGCAGAAGAAACGCAGCGCCGCCGACAGGCTTCGCGCCATTCTTGAAGAGTTCGGCCTGCAATCTTTAATCGGGGTCAGATTCCAATTATCATGAGTTGGTACCTCCTCCGAACCACATGGCGCGTCTTCCCAGGCTGACCGTACCCGGTTATCCCCATCACATCATCCAGCGCGGCAACAACCGCCAGGCCATCTTTGCCACCACGGCGGACTATGAGACGTTGCTGGCACTGCTGCTGGAGAACGCTTCCAGGCACGGCGTCGCGGTGCACGCGTACGTGCTGATGAGCAACCATTTTCATCTGCTGGCCACCCCCGAAGGCGCGGCGTCGATCCCTGGCCTGATGCAGGCTGTTGGTCGGCGCTACGTGAGGCGTTTCAATGCCAGTCAGGTACGAACAGGCACGCTCTGGGAAGGACGCTACAAGTCGACCTTGATCCAGGCGGAGCGTTATTTGATGGCCTGTATGGCCTACATCGATCTCAATCCGGTACGGGCCGGTCTCGTGGCCGACGCCGCGGCATACCCGTGGTCCAGCCACGGGCACTACGCCGGGCTGCGTACGGACAAGCTTGTCACACCGCACCCGCTTTACTGGTCGCTTGGAAATACGCCGTTCTCAAGGGAGGCTGCCTATGCGGAACTTGTGCAATCCGGCGTGCCCGCCGCTGAACAGACCCTGTTGACGCAATCAGCGCTCCACGGATGGGCCCTGGGCAGTGAATCCTTTGTCTCGGATTTGCAGAAGCGCACCGCCCGGCGCGTGGCCAAGGCCCGGCCGGGTCGCCCCTCGGCGGGGTAACTGCCCTTGCGTGAGGCGGGCAGCGTGCACCAGAAGCTGAGGAACTCCAAATGATGTGTCCCCGATTTAATGCTGACACCCTCACGTGAAAAATAATTGGAATCTGACACCAATTATTTTTCTTGGCATTGTTGTTGCAGTGCACTATGCTCCCTATCCCTGCGAAAAACATAGGAGCCCGCCATGACGACGGCTGCCGAGATCCAGCATCTCCAACAACACGGTTTGTATTCCCCGGCCGCCGAGCACGACGCCTGCGGTGTCGGCTTTGTGGCGCATATCAAAGGCGAAAAGAGTCACGCCATCGTGCAGCAGGGGCTGAAGATTCTCGAGAACCTGGATCACCGGGGTGCGGTGGGGGCCGACAAGCTGATGGGTGACGGCGCCGGCATCCTGATCCAGTTGCCCGACCAGTTGTACCGTGCCGAAATGGCCAGGCAGGGCGTGGAGCTGCCGCCCCCGGGTGAGTACGGCGTCGGCATGATCTTCCTGCCGAAAGAACATGCTTCCCGGCTCGCCTGCGAACAGGAGATGGAACGCGCGATCAAGGCGGAAGGCCAGGTGCTGCTGGGCTGGCGCGATGTGCCCGTCAACAAGGACATGCCGATGTCGCCGGCGGTGCGGGAGAAGGAGCCGATCCTGCGCCAGGTGTTCATTGGGCGCGGCAATGACGTCATCGTGCAGGACGCACTGGAGCGCAAGCTTTATGTGATCCGCAAGACCGCCAGCGCTGCGATCCAGAACCTCAAGCTCAAGCACAGCAAGGAATACTACGTTCCCAGCATGTCCAGCCGCACCGTGGTCTACAAGGGCCTGCTGCTGGCCGACCAGGTGGGCAAGTACTACCTGGACCTGGCCGACCCGCGCACGGTGTCGGCCTTCGCGCTGGTGCACCAGCGCTTCTCCACCAACACCACCTCGCGCTATATGAAAACAGTCGCCGAGCAACGTCATTTTGACATGGGCTGTGTGGCCGGGCGAAATGGCGAAAGTGGGCTGACAGTGTTGGCCTTTGGACGGGCGCATCAACAAGATGGCGAGTATGGCACGGTGATTTATAACGCATCGCCGGGGTTTGTCAGCACCGCCCAAATTGCCAACGCGGTGAAAAACTTCATGCGCGGCTATGTCAATTGTGTCAACCGCAGCAGCATCACGGCTTTGCGCGTGGCAGTGGGCACAAGCAATTACTTTTTGACCGCCAAAGGCAATTTTGTCACCCGCGAACACGGCGTGGCATGGGCGATGATGGTGAACGAGATCGGCGAGTGGATCAAAGCCAATCCCGCCATTGCCAGCCGCATCTCGGTGGCAGGGGCTAGCGACATGGAGATGCCTTGGAACTCGGTCGAGAACACACGGGCGTGGATGGATGGCTATGCGTCGGCGTATCAATATCCAGTCTACAATTTTGGCAGTTGCGATAGCTGCCCCTTTAACGCCAAGCCCAACCTTTCGCCCGCCAACGGCTGGACACTCAACGACATTTTATACGTTTCGTGGGGGGCAAAACCGGCCTTTGCGCTGCCCGAAATTTATTTGACCAGCGGGGTCAATGCCGAGCAATG
>CALMEZ010000142.1 GCA_937864985.1 uncultured Alphaproteobacteria bacterium | reverse complement strand
GGTGATCGGCGATGTGCTGAAGGACGAGACAGGGCACGCCGTGAGCGCGCGCGGCATCGACCAGGACATCACCGAACGCAAGTCCTGGGAGAAGCGGCAGAACACGCTCCTCGCAGAACTTTCGCACCGGGTGAAGAACATGCTGGCCATCATCCAGTCGATGACCCGGCAAACCGTCCGCTCGCACCGCAAGCCCGAGGATTTCATCGAGGTCTTCGAGGGCCGCATCCAGAGCCTTGCCCTCTCCCACAGCCTTCTCACCGATGGCGACTGGCGGGGCGCGCGCATCACGGAGATTTTCCGGCATCAGCTCTCCGGCATGCTGGAGGAGCCGCTGGAAGAGCGCTTCAGCCTCTCCGGCCCGGACGTGCTGCTTCCCGCCGATGCCGCCACCCAGTTCGGCCTCGTGCTGCATGAGCTGGGCGTGAACGCGGTGCGGCACGGGGCTCTGTCCGTGCCGCAAGGCCACATAACGGTCGAATGGACCGTGGACGGCAACACCCTGGGAATCACATGGCGCGAGCGCGGCGGGCCCCCGATCGCATCGCGCCCGGCCCACACCGGCTTCGGCACGGCGCTCATCGAATCGAGCGCCAGCAACGTCCGCTGGCGCTTCGGCCGCGATGGCCTCGTCTGCAGTTTCGAGATCACCCTCTGAGCCGGAACATCGCCTGCACGGCGGCGTTTTCGATGCGAGGCGCAATCCCGCGCTCGACACACGAGGAGACAATCATGATGGCCACCGCTCATCCGAACCATGCGTGGGTTTCCAGCGAAGACGTGGAAGGCACCAACGTCTACGACACCTCCGGCAACAAGATCGGCGAAGTCGATCACCTGATGATCGACAAGCTGTCCGGCCGCGTGCACTATGCCGTCATCAGCTTCGGCGGCTTCCTGTCGCTTGGTCACAGCCACTATCCCCTGCCCTGGGACGCGCTGAGCTATGACAAGAAGCTCGATGGCTTCCGCACCACGGTCACGGAACAGCAGCTCCGCGACTCTCCGGACTTCAGCGATGACTCCTGGCAGAGCCGTGATTGGGAACGCAACATCCACGATCACTATCAGGTGCCGCCCTATTGGGGCGTATGATAGATCACGTCTGCACAAAAAATCGGGGAGAGGCTTTCGCCTCTCCCCTTTATTGTATCTCGCGTCACGCAGCACCTAACTCCGGTCAGCATGCTCGGGAAGCGACTCGCGCTTGGTCTCGGCAAACTCTTCCAGTTCCTGAATGGTCATGGAATCATACATGCCGCGGGCAGCGCCCTTCAACTCACTCACCGGCGTCTCGCCGCGCTTGGCGGCAAGGGCGGCACCGGCCGCCTTCTGCTGGGCCTTCGACTTTGCAGGCATGGGCAATCTCCTTTCGAAAAATGCCGTCCTCAAAGGTCGTTCCTCAGGGGACGTAAAGGTGAAACGCCGCCTCACTGGCGGCGTTCCTCACTAACGGATCAGAACCGCCCTGTCAGGGCGAGGATGAGGATGATCAGCAGCAGAAGGCCAAGGCCGCCCGACGGGCCATAGCCCCACGACCTGCTGTAGTTCCACGTCGGCAATGCGCCGATGACGATGAGGATGAGCAGGATGATCAGAATGGTACTTATGGTCATAGGGGGTTCCCTCCGTTTGAATCGGCAATGGGAAATGCCGCCGGCAAGGAAAAGGTTCCGTACGTGGAACCCGGCAACGCTCCGGCGCTGCTCAGGAGTCGCCGTCGTCGCCGGGCTTGGGCAGGTTTTCGGCATCCATGCCAAGAAGAGATGCAAGCTTCACCCGCGCGCGGTTCACGCGGCTTTTCACCGTGCCCACCGCCACCTGCGTGATCTCTGCCACTTCCTGGTATGAGAACCCGGATGCGCCCACGAGGATGATCGCTTCGCGCTGGTCGTCGGGCAGTTGCAGCATCGCCTGGCGAAGGTCCGCCATGTCGAGATGCGCCTCCTGACCGGCCGGCGTCGGCAACTGGTTAATCAGTTCGCCGTCGACATCCTCCACCTCGCGCTTGCGTTTGCGCTTGCGCAGCTGGCTGAAGTATTCGTTGCGCAGGATGGTGAAGAGCCAGGCCTTCATGTTGGTGCCCGGCTGGAAATCGGCCTGGTGATGCCAGGCCTTCATCAGCGTTTCCTGCACCAGGTCGTCGGCGTAGTCGGACTTGGAAGCAAGCGACAACGCGAAGGCCCGGAGCCTCGGAATGACTGAGATCATGTGTTCGCGGAAGGCATCCTGCTGCGGGGTCGTGACCGCAACATCGCCTCCCGAACGCGTCGCATTCGGATCGGCCAATGTCACTCCTCACTCTTCTTGTCGAGTTTGCGAAGGAGTTCGAGAAAGCGGTCAGGGACAGGCTGCTTGGCGACGTCCTCGTAATAGTCCTTCAGACGACGCCCGATCATGTCGAAAATCTGGGGGTCCTGCGGCGTTCGGGATGGTTCTTGCAACTTTTGTCGTCCCTTGGCTTTCTTGCCCTTGTCCTCGTCCGAAATTGCCATCGTATTTATGTCCCAGCCTTCGCCTGTGCGCTTCCACCCAATAGCGGCAAGCGACAGCAAGATTGATAATGTCCGCCCCGCCGGAATGTTCCAGCGGGTTGACACTTTTTTGTGGCAGGATGGAACCGGGGCACGTTTTCGGCGTTTGGGGTGAACGCGGAAATTGTACGACGGAAGGGAGCACATATGGGTCTGTCAGCGCGCGTGGCACCATTCTTGCCACAACTTCGCAGGTTTTCCAGAGCCTTAACCGGCAGCCAGCAATCGGGTGACGCTTATGTCGCCGCCGTGCTGGAAGCGGTGGTGGAGGAGCCTTCGAGCCTGGAAATACATCCCGAAACGCGCATTGCGCTGTACCGGCTGTTCTGCCGCTGGTGGGAGTCGATCGCCATCAACCTGAAATCGCCTCCGCCGTCGGGTGATCCGGCCTGGATCGCCATGGCGCAGAAGCGTCTGGCCAGCCTCCCGCCGCTGGCCCGCGAAGCCATGTTGCTCCGCACGGTCGAGGGTTTCACGCCGGAAGAAGTGTCGGTCATTCTCGACCGCGACCTTGATGAGGTAAAGATGCTGATTGAAGAGGCGGCTGACGCCATCACCGAACAGATGGCGACCAACGTCATGATCATCGAGGACGAACCCGTCATTGCGCTCGACCTGCGCGAGATCGTGGAAAGCCTCGGCCACACCGTCACGGGTGTTGCCCGCACCCATCGCCAGGCGGTTGATCTGGTGAAGCAGAAGAAGCCCGGCCTCGTTCTCGCCGACATTCAACTGGCGGACGGAAGCTCCGGCATCGACGCCGTGAACCAGATCCTCTCCACCTTCGAGGTTCCGGTCATCTTCATCACCGCCTTCCCCGAACGCCTGCTCACGGGCGAACGGCCGGAGCCGGCCTTCCTGATCACCAAGCCCTTCTCGCCCGAAATGGTGAAGGCCGTGATCAGCCAGGCGCTGTTCTTCGACACGAAGGCCCGCGCTGCCGCCTGACGAATTGCACCGTTGTCCGGAACCGGACGCTCAACACAAGCGTTTTGAGAGTCTGAAAGGGAGAAACATATGGTGCGATTCTTTGCGCTTTCGACACTCGCTGCTGCAACGCTGATGCTTCCGCAGGCAGGGCTGGCCGGATCCTTTTCAAGCTCCGCCCTGCTTGCCGGTGGCATCAGTGTCTTCGGACTGATGGTTGCGCTCTGCAGCGGCAATCTCGAGCAGCAGTGAAGTTTGAAAATCCCGTGTTTCAAAGGAAAGGACAGATCATGAACTGGAACAACGTTGAAGGAAATTGGAAAGAGTTCAAGGGCCGCGTGAAGCAGCAGTGGGGCAAGCTCACTGACGACGATCTGACACGGATCGAAGGCAAGCGCGATGAACTCGAGGGCCTCCTGCAGCAGCGCTACGGCTATGCGCAGGATGTGACCCGCCGCGAAATCGACACGTGGCTTGGCCGCATGTAGATGCCTGACCTGTACTAACCCTCCCCCAACTTGAAAGGCTGAAGCAACCCTTCAGCCTTTTTTCTTTGCGTGGATTTGTTTCAGGATGTGAATGTGTAAGGAGTTCACCGCAAAGGCAGCGTGATCTCGCGGAAGATTTGCCAGGCCGACGCGCCATCGACGCGGGCGGCTTTGTATAGATCGACGGGCAAAGATTGGATGCCCGCGGCCAAAATAAAGACCACCACCGGCAACTGTTGCCAGATCTCGACAGCGATCACCGAAGGCAACGCTTGCCGTGGATCAGCGACCCACGGCTGCGGCGCGATGCCGAGCAAACCAATGAAAAAGTTGATGGCGCCATAGGTGGACTGAAAGAGCGTGCGCCAAAGCACACCGACGACGACCGGCGTCATCATCAACGGAATCAGCAAGACCGTGCGAATCAGGCCAATCGCTTTCACATTGGCGGTGGCCAAAAGCGCCAATGCCATGCCCAGCAAAAATTCCAGCGTGACCGACACCGCTACAAAGATTAACGTGACGCGCACGCTGGCCAGAAAGTTGCTGTCGCTAAAGAGGCGCGTGTAATTGTCCCAGCCGATAAAAACC
>CALMEZ010000141.1 GCA_937864985.1 uncultured Alphaproteobacteria bacterium | reverse complement strand
TCACCGTCATGAGCAGGACCCCTTCGGGTGGGGATGCTGGGAAGATAGAACATAAGAAGAACAATGTCAAGGATTATTTTGCTGGAAGGAGGAAACGCGTTTTCACCCGTTCTCCCCACCCCCAGCCCCTCCCCGTTGAAACAACGGGGAGGGGAGAGTCACACGCAATCGCTCCCCTCCCCAATCCTCCATTGGGGGCGAGCTCTTGCGAGCGCGGCGACGTCATCCGAGCCGCCGGAGGGTTGGGGGTGGGGAGGATTGAGAGAGAGAGCCTCCCCTTGCCCCGCCCCCTGCATTCCGCTATAGCCCGCCCGTCTTGCGGCAGGGGGTTAACCCTTGGCTGAACCGGGGCGCTTCGGCGTTCCAGATTGTTTCGGAAAACCTGTGATGTGCGCCGCAACGCTTCATTTTGGTTTCTGATACGCCCTTAACCAAATTGCGGTCTCAGGCTTGGCCTTTTTGAACTGCCGCCTGCCGCTTCAAGCACTCCAGCATATCTTCTGAATTTGCGTTGGCCCAAAGCTGGGTTCCCGCATTCGCGGGAATGACGTGGAGGGGTGTTTGTTTTAAGGAATATGTCTCATGGCGAAATCCGCCGTATCAATGAACCCCACCCGTGATGACTTCATGGCCCTGCTCGATGAGAGCTATGCCGATCGTCCCGTTTCCGAAGGTCAGGTTGTCAAGGGCAAGGTGCTTGCCGTCGAGAACGACCTCGTCATCATCGATGTGGGCCTGAAGACCGAAGGCCGCGTGCCGCTCAAGGACTTTGCCATGCCCGGCAAGGACGCCACCATCAAGGCCGGCGACACCGTTGAAGTCTATCTCGAGCGCATCGAAAACGCCCTCGGCGAAGCCGTGCTCTCCCGCGAGAAGGCCAAGCGCGAAGAAGCCTGGACGCGCCTTGAAGAACAATCCACCAAGGGTGAACGCGTTGACGGCGTCATCTTCTCACGCGTCAAGGGTGGCTTCACCGTTGACCTCGGCGGTGCCGTGGCCTTCCTGCCCGGTTCGCAGGTTGACGTGCGCCCGATCCGTGATGTGGGTCCGCTCATGCACGTCTCGCAGCCCTTCCAGATTCTCAAGATGGATCGCCGCCGCGGCAACATCGTTGTCTCGCGCCGCGCCATCATGGAAGAAACCCGCGCCGAACAGCGCTCCGAACTCGTCCAGAACCTCGCCGAAGGCCAGGTGGTGGATGGCGTGGTCAAGAACATCACCGATTACGGTGCATTCGTTGACTTGGGCGGCATTGACGGCCTGTTGCACGTCACCGACATCGCCTGGAAGCGCGTCAACCATCCGTCGGATGTGCTGACCGTTGGCCAGACCGTGAAGGTGCAGATCGTCCGCATCAACCCCGAGACGCAGCGCATCTCGCTCGGCATGAAGCAGCTCGACAAGGATCCATGGGATATCGTCATCGAACGCTATACCGTTGGCACCAAGGTCAAGGGCAAGGTCACCAACATCACCGATTACGGTGCATTCGTTGAACTGGAAGATGGCATTGAAGGCCTCGTCCACGTTTCTGAAATGTCCTGGACCAAGAAGAACGTTCACCCCGGCAAGATCCTCTCGACCTCGGAAGAAGTCGAAGTGCAGGTTCTCGAAATCGACGCCGCCAAGCGCCGCATTTCGCTGGGCCTCAAGCAGGTTCAGAACAATCCGTGGGATTCCTTCGCCTCATCGCACCCCAAGGGTTCGATCGTCGAGGGCGAAGTCAAGAACACCACCGAATTCGGCCTGTTCATCGGCCTCGACGGCGACGTCGATGGCATGGTGCACCTGTCCGACCTCGACTGGAAGCGTTCTGGCGAAGAAGCCATCAAGGACTACAAGAAGGGCGACCATGTGAAGGCCGTCGTTCTCGATGTGGACCGTGAGAAGGAACGCATCTCGCTCGGCATCAAGCAGCTCTCGGGTGAGGGCGGCGCGGCGGCTGGCGGCGTTGTGTCTTCTGGCTCCGTCAAGAAGGGCGACAAGGTCACCTGCGAAGTGCTGAAGGTGGAAGATGGCGGCCTCGAAGTCCGCATCTCCGGCACCGACATCACGGCCTATGCCAAGCGTGGCGACCTCGCCCGCGACCGTGGCGAACAGCGCACCGAACGTTTCGCCGTCGGCGAAAAGTTCGACGCTTTGGTCACCATGGCCGATGCCAAGGGCCGCAAGTACAACGTCTCGATCAAGGCTCTGGAAATTGCCGACGAGCGCGAAGCGGTGGCCCAATACGGCTCATCCGATTCAGGCGCATCCCTAGGTGATATCTTCCAGGCTGCCATGAAGAAGAAGGAAGAAGAGAAGTAATTCTCTGTTCTTTGAAAAAATGTGAAGGCCGGTGGTAACGCCGGCCTTTTTGTTTTTCAGAACGCACGTGCGGTCCCCACCCCCAGCCCCTCCCCACCAAAGAGGTGGGGAGGGGAGAGTCACACACAATCATTCCCCTCCCCAATCCTTCATTGGGGAGGGGTTAGGGGTGGGGACAGTGCAACGAACTTCTCTGCTTGAACTCTCAACGCCGCACCCCCTATCTTCTTCATCATGACCAAATCCAGCGACGAGAAATCATCCGCCTTTTCCGCCATGGACCAGCGCGCCCGTGACGTGTTCAAGCTTCTGGTCGACACCTATCTGGAAACCGGAGAGCCGGTGGGCTCGCGCACCATCTCCAAAGCCTTGCCCGCGGCCTTGTCACCCGCCTCGATCCGCAATGTCATGATGGACCTTGAAGACCAGGGCTTGATTGCTGCCCCGCACACCTCGGCCGGGCGCATTCCCACCAACCTGGGCCTGCGTTTCTTTGTTGATGCGCTGCTGCAGGTGGGTTCGATCACTGCCGAGGAGCGGGCCCGCATCGATGCCCAGGTGAAAGCCGCCAACCGCCAGCGCAAGGTGGAAGACGTCTTGGGCGATGCCTCAGCACTGCTCTCGGGACTGTCGCAACATGCCGGCGTGGTGCTGGCGCCGAAACTCAACGCCCGCCTCAAGCATATGGAGTTCGTCAACCTGTCGCCGGGCCGTGCACTTGTGATTTTGGTGACGGAAGATGGCAACGTTGAAAACCGTGTCATTGACGTGCCGCAGGGTGTGCCAGCATCCGTCTTCATCCGCGCTAGCAATTATCTCTCGGCCAAGGCCGAAGGCCGTACTCTGCCGGAATTGCAAAACCTCGTGGCGCGCGAAGTCGAAAGCCTGCGCCGCGAACTCGATGAAGTCTCGGCGCGCCTCGTGCAGGGTGGCCTTGCCGTGTGGTCCGGCGCTGATGATTTGAACGACAAGGCCCTGATCGTGCGCGGCCAGGCCAATCTGCTGGAAGATGCCAAGGCGGTGGCTGACCTTGAGCGCATCCGCCGTCTCTTTGAGGACATTGAAAACAAGAAGGAACTGGTGGGCCTTCTGGGTTCGGCTGAACAGGCCGATGGTGTGCGCATTTTCATCGGCAGCGAAAGCCGCATGTTCTCGCTCTCCGGCTCATCGCTGATTGCTGCACCGTTTCGCAACGAGGACGACAATATCGTCGGCGTTCTCGGAATCATCGGCCCGACGCGCCTGAATTATGCGCGCATCATTCCGATGGTCGATTACACGGCCAAGGTCTTGGGCAAACTCATTTCCTGATCGCATGCGCCGCGTAGAGCGCATCAATGACGTGGGACATCAGCTCAAACGGCATATCAGCGTCATAAGGAAATTGCAGGTTTCCTTTCGGCCCGCGATAGGGCTTCAGCGCTGACACCAGGGATTTGGGCGCCTGCACCGGCGGATAGATGCCGACATGTTTCTTGAAGGCCGCGAAATAGATGAACACGCGGTCCACCTTGAAGGCGGGCATCCGGTAACTGATCACTTCCACGGCACCGGGGCATTGCGCGCGCACCATGGCGCGGATCTTGCGCAATGGCACCTGGGCCTGCTCCGGGGCATGTGAAATATACTGCTCCACATCCATCCCTGCGTGAATAAGCCACAAATTCCCGCCTGCAAAGCCTTGCATCTTGATTTTTGGGCAGGGAGCGCCGATATGCGGGCACGAGAAATCCAACACATTTTGGTTAAGACATGAGCGATACACCGAACAAGGCCAGTGCAGAACTTGAGGCCGCGGCAGACGAATTCCTGGCACGGGCCGAAGCCGACACATTGATGGGCGCTGAGGCCGATGCGCGCGATGGCGAGATTGCCTCCCTCAAAGAGGAAGTGGCCGCCGGCAAGGACCGTCTGCTGCGCTATGCCGCTGAAGCCGAGAACACCAAGAAGCGCCTGGAGCGCGAGAAGGCAGAAGCAACACTTTATGCCGCCACCAATTTTGCCCGCGACCTGTTGTCGGTTGCCGATTCATTGTCGCGCGCCCTGGCTGCCGTACCGGATGGCGAACGCGCTGTGATCGACGACACCATGAAGAAGTTTCTCGATGGCATCGAGATGACCGAGCGTGAATTGCTCAATGTCTTCCAGCGCCACAACATCCGGAAGCTCGAAACCGTGGGCCAGAAGTTTGACCCGAACCTGCACCAGGCCATGTTCGAAGTGCCGACGTCCGAAAAGCCGCCTGGCACCGTGATGCAGGAAGTCCAGGCCGGTTATGCCGTGGGCGATCGCTGCCTCAGGCCTGCACTGGTGGGCGTGGCGAAGGCTGAGAACTAAGGTCTTTCCACAGGTTTTTACGTGCTCATGCTGGACAGGCGTGAGGCAACACGCGCACTCTCACGCCCCGACGGGGCCATGGCGGCCCCGGTGACGGGGAGGCCACTATGGCAAAATACGAACTCGAAATTTACAAGGACAAGAAGGGCGAATTCCGCTGGCGGCGCACGGCGTCGAACGGTGAAATCGTCGGCGCATCATCCGAGAGCTATGCCTCCAAGAAGGATTGCGAAGCCAACGCCAACCGCAACACCGCCAAGGACAAGTGGGAGTTCTACAAGGACAAGGCCGGCAAGAGCCGCTGGCGCTGCTTCTCCACGGCAAATGGCAAGCAGGTGGGCAAGAGCACGGAAGCCTTCTCATCTCCTGCCAATGCCAAGAACAATGCGCGGATGAACGGGTACAAAGGCTAACGCCCATTGCATCTTGAGTTTAAAGGCCGCAGACATTGCGGCCTTTTTTATGCTTATCCGCCATCACCAATAAGCCCAGCTGCGGCAATGCCAGCCAGTGCCGCTGCTTCATCATTGTCAGACGTATCACCGGATACGCCAACGGCCCCGATGATGGTGCCATCCTTGTCGCGGATCAGAACGCCACCCGGCACCGGCACCACGCCACCTTCAATCGCTGCCACCGCGCCCGCAAAGAAATGTGGCCGGTCCTTCGCCGTTTTCTCGAGGGCGCGCGTGCCCACATTGAAAGCCAATGCCCCCTTGGCCTTGCCGCGTGCAATCTCAAACCGCGCCAAAGATGAACCATCGGCAATCGCCGCAGCCTTCACCGTGGCGCGCGCATCCAACACAACGACGCCCAGCGGCTTGAACTTGACTGAAAGCCCATGCGCTAAAGTTTTTTCAACGATTGTTTGGGCCGCTGCGAGGGTGAGGGACATGATGTGGTTTCCGTGTTGTTGGAAAAATTTCTAGAATCCAAAAATTTGAAAGAACGGTCTAAGAGACAGAACGTATTTGAACCGCCAGAAAACATAAGCAGAAGCTGCAAGAGCGCAAGCTGAAATGAAAATTTGCAGCAGGCGCTGTTGACGAGGACCGATAGACCTTGTCAGCGCGCCAACAAGTGCTGGCACGGGCAAAAGAATGGTTGCTTCCGAGAACAGCCCGCCCAGGAGATAGGCGTTTCCAACCGCTCGCCGCGCATGATCTTGCGACCTGATCATGACGAGAGACGTGTTCATAAGAATTTCAATCTGGCAGCCAATGAGAATGGTGATCAAAATCACCGCCGCCGTACCATGAAACGGATTGCTGCCAGACGTCGGGAACGCGCTTGCAGCAAATGCAAGGACGGCAATTACCAATGGAACCACCAAAGACATCATGGTGAACAATGGCAGCGGTATCCCAAAAATGTTCGTGAGAATTTCACGTGGGCCGAGGCCTTGTGATTTGACCAGAAGCCATGAGCCAAGAATTCCAAGCACAACGGCAGCCACCAACTGCTTTGGTGTCAAAAGCCGAAACACCGAAAAAATGGAAAGCACAACAACAGGAAGGATCCACAAATTCCAATGCTGGAGAATTTTGACAAGTCCCTCATGCGTAGCGAAAAAGAGGGTTGAAAGAATTTCGTTCATGGCCGGAGTTAGCCTGATGCTTGTCTCAGGGTCAATTCGAGTACCGTACGCCAGGCTGTTCTACCGAAAAACGCGTAATCACTTCCACCGTTCTTTGATCCATCGTGCTGCCATAGGCGCGATAGATTTCGGCGCCAGCTGTCCAGCCGTGACGCTGCAGCGCCGGAATGACGGCCTCCAGCAGCCGGTCAGTGCTTGGACCGAGCAGATAAATGCAGATTTGCGCGTTGCCCAGCTCTTCATATTCGTCGAATTGCCCGGCATTGGCCACGGCGACAGCAGCTTTCACATCCTCCAGCAGGCGAGCAAGGGCGACGTCATCGGGCGGCGCAAGCACCGTCGTGATGCGCAGCTCCTGCCAATCCGGCGGGATTGGTGGAGTTTTGGGAGAGGCCGCCCGGAAACGGGACAACACCTTGCGCAGAAAATTCATGCTGTCACCCGCCGCAGCGTGAGATTGATGCGGCCGCCGTCCTTCAACAAGGTCGATGTGCCGGGGTAGATACGGTCAATGCCGTGGAAGCACAGACGGGCCGCACCGCCCATCACCAACACATCGCCGGACTGAAGCTTCACGCTCTGCGTCTTGCCGCCGCGCGTTGTGCCACCCCAGCGGAACAGGGCGCTGTCGCCTAAGGACACGCTCACCACGGGGGCGGCAAAATCCTTCTCATCCCGGTCCTGGTGCAGTCCCATCTTGGCATCAGCTGTATAAAAGTTGACGAGGCAGGCTTCGGGCGGGTGCGGATAATCAGCCACCTCGCACCACAGGGCGAGCAGCATGTCCGGGATCGGCGGCCAGGGATTGCCCGTCAGCGGATGGGTGGGTTGGTAGCGATAGCCGCGCTCCGCATCCGACACCCAGCCGAGCGACCCAAGATTGGTCATGCGCACGCTGAAGGCTTTGCCGGTGCGCGGCATGACGGGCGTGAAGAGGGGGGCATCGGTGACTGCGGCGCGGAGCAGAGTTAGGAGACCGAGTTGGACGCCGGTGTCGAAGCGACCTGGATAAAGCGTGATCCCTTCAGAAAGAGCGACACCAATTCCCGTCATTCCAGAGTCGCGCAAGCGCGCGACATCTGGAACCCCGCTTCGCGCCGGGGGAGAGCGGGGTTCCAAATCGCCCGCGCTGGCGGGCGTTTGGAATGACGGGGTGTGGTTGTAAGGGCGATGGATAATGTAGTCGCTCAGGTCCAGCCAATCGCGGTTGATGGTTTCGATCAGGTCAATCTTCCTTTGCCTGCGCCACGCCTTGATCCGGGTTTCACGCAGGATCGCTGATGGCATGTCGTCGTGGTGCTCATACCAGACGAGGGTGTGGGTCTTATGCTTCGCCAAAAAACCGCCAAATGACCCATCCCGGTGCTGCTGCACGCGCGTACCGAGATCACTGGTCACGCCCGTGTAGATGGTGCCACGGTAGCGGCTGGCCATGATGTAAACCGCGGGGTGTTTCTCGAATTTCATCCATCCTCACCTATCCCGTCATTCCAGAGAAGCGCAAGCGCGCGACATCTGGAACCCCGTTTTGAAAAAAGGCAGCGAGGTTCCAAATTGCCCGCGCTGGCGGGCGTTTGGAATGACGGATTTTGGGATGGTTGTGACTGGTATTTGCAATGGCCGAAATAGTTGTTCACGAATCCTTGAACGCCCCATTCCACCCCCCTATATACGCCCAGAACGCCGGGTGAGGGCCTGAAACGGGCCTGAAAACGGGACTTTGTTAACGGAGGCGGGCCCCGCCAAAGCGGGCCAAGGCGGTTGCCGGGATACGGGGCTGCCAAGCCCGCCAGCCTAGGAGGTAAACATGGCTAAAGTGATCGGTATTGACTTGGGAACCACGAATTCTTGCGTGGCCGTGATGGAAGGCAAGAACCCCAAGGTGATTGAAAATGCGGAAGGCGCCCGCACCACCCCTTCGATTGTCGCCTTCACCAACGACGGTGAATCCCTCGTCGGCCAGCCGGCCAAGCGCCAGGCGGTGACCAACCCTGAAAACACATTCTTCGCCATCAAGCGCCTGATCGGCCGCCGCATGGATGACCCCATGGTGGCCA
>CALMEZ010000140.1 GCA_937864985.1 uncultured Alphaproteobacteria bacterium | reverse complement strand
TTGAGCGAGGCATAGGACGTGTAGCCGGGGTAGCCGTGCTTCTCGCACCAGCGCAGGCCCGCCACATCATCATGGCTCAGTGACAGGCAAGAGACTTCCAACTCGGAATTGAGACCGGCAGAGGCCACCTTGTCAGCGCGATAAATATGAGTTGGAAAATATGTGGAGATGCTGGCTTTGCTCATGCAACTGCCCATAGCCTGCCTTCCGGCAATGCGGCAAGTCGGCTATGGAAGAAGGCAGGGGCACAAACGGAGATTCTGATGCGGTTTATTGCCATACCCGTGGTCCTTTTGGCCTTTGCCACGCCTGCCGATGCCGGCTCCAACAAGGCCTTTGCGGCAGCTGCTTCACCAGAGCAATCGTTCGACATCTGCCATGCCGATGACGTGATGAGCGCCATTTCCTGCGCCATGAAAAAGTGCAACTCGAGTGGTGGTGCGGAATGTGTGGTTGTAACGGCCTGTCCCGAGGGCTGGTCGGGCTCTATGGGCGTTTCGACGGGTGAAGTCGAATTCACCGACGCGATTTGTGGTGCGCCGGACAAGGCCTCGGTCATTGCTTCGTTGACAGCCTTCTGCAAAGGCAGCCGCAAATTTGCCAAAGTGTGTAACATCTCCAGTGTGTGGGACCCGGAGGGGCGTGAAACCTCCATCCAGAAGCAGCTCGATCCGAAAAAATTGAAATAGGCACGGGCTTGCCCGGTCTTCTGCTTTGCGCTTTATGGGCTGACAGCCAATGGAGACGACATGGGATTTCCGCAACGATTGCTCGATGGTTACAGCAGCTTTCGCAACGGGCGCTATGCGCAGGAAACGGAACGCTACAAGATGCTGGGCCGCGGCGACCAGAAGCCGACAGTCATGATTATTGCCTGCTGCGACTCGCGCGCCGCACCGGAAACGATCTTTGACGCGGGGCCTGGTGAAATATTCGTCATGCGCAATGTCGCCAACCTGGTGCCGCCCTATGCGCCGGACGGAAAACACCACGCCACCAGCGCTGCCATGGAATTTGCCGTGCTGTCACTCGGGGTGAAACATGTGGTTGTCATGGGGCATGGCCGCTGTGGCGGCATTCGCGCCGTGGTCAATGGCAGCGACCCGCTGACCTCCGGGGACTTCATCGGAAAGTGGATGTCAGACGTCAAAGATGTGGCGGCTGCGGTGCGCGACGAACATGCGCATGATCATGCGCATGATCTTCAAACCGCTGTCGAACACGCGTCTGTCGAGCATTCCCTCGCGAACCTGCGCACCTTCCCGTGGCTTCGCATGCGTGAAAACAAGGGCGAAGTCGGCGTGCACGGCGCGTGGTTCGACATTTCACTGGGCGAGTTGCATGTCTATGACGAAGCAACAAGGTCCTGGGGCCTGATTTGATCCTTCACGGCAGCATCACGTCGCAATCGGGAAATGCCTTGGCCAATGCATTGCGTGCGGTCATGCCTGCGGCACGGTCCCAGGCATTGATGACAGCCAAGCGGAAACCGCCGGGTGGCATGGTGTGCCCTTCATCCGGTTTGCCCTCATGAAAGGTGATCTGCAGGCTGCTGATGCCCGGCATGGCGCGGATGGCGGCTTGAATATCAGGAGCAGGGTGTTTTGGCGGTGGCCCATGGCGCATGAACAGGGGGATGGAATAGGCATTTGCCGTTGCCGCGTTGTGAAACTTCCAAGTTCCATTGCCATAGAGCCCGGCCACCGCGTTTAGCCATCCCGCGCCATTGAGATCGCACCATTGGTCGGCAAAGCGCAATTGCGCTTCGATGATCTTGCCGCCGATGGTCTCGATGTTGACCATACCCGTATGGTTTGGAAGGTAATGTTTGATCCAACCTGAAAGAAATGCCGAGAGGTGGGGATTTGCGGCTGCTTCAATGGTCCAGAACTTGAACATGCCACCGTCCCAGGTTTCTCCCTTGGCGTGGCAAATCCAGGCGACAGTGCCATCGACTACGGCGCAATCCGTTGAAACATGGTCACCGCGCAACAGTTGCATCCAGATGTGTTCGTCGGTCATGCGCGCGCGAAATTCATTTTCGCTTGAAACTGCAAAGCTGCCTTCGCCCATGCCATGCAGGTTGATGCGCGGCTTTGCGAAGACAGGGAATTCTTGCGGCATGTCGTGGACTGTGCCGCAGGCCAGTTTCTGGCTCTGAGCGATGAACAGCTTGTCATAGATGAAGCGAAGGTCCGGCCAGACGTCCCAGCAATCAATATCGTCGATCGGTATGATGACATCCGCGGGGCAGGGGATATTCTCGAAGTATTGCAGACGCCAAGGGTCGCGTACAACAAAAGGCATGGGCAAAGCCTAACATGCTTTCAGGTCACGCAAAGTCACAATCAAGTTTGTGCTGACACAAGGTGTCAGCACTCATGGTTTCTGAGCGCCAGCAGCCTGCGCCTTGCGGGCCTTGCTGATGGGTACGGAACCGGGCACATGGCCCATGACCAGAAGAATGGGCAGCGCCAGCAAGGAGACTCCGGCCAATGTCCACCAGCATTCATTGATGGCTTGTGTCAGGCTTGCGGCTTGCACCGTGTCCATGAGACCGAAGACGCCCATGGTGTCGTCCGGGGCGGGGATCTGGTCCGGCGTGATGCCAAGAATGGGGGCGGCAGCTCCCGGATTTGTCTTGGTCAATTCCACCAACTCATCGGCGTGGGTGGCGGCGCGGCTGAACATGATGGTATCGGTCAACGCGATACCGATGACGCCGCCGATGTTGCGCGACAGGTTGAAGAGGCCTGAGGCGTCACTCACCTTGTCGAGTGGAATGAGTCCCATGGCAAAACGGATCGGCGGCAAAATGCAGAGCCCGACCGCGGCACCGCGCCAGACCTGTGACCAAAACACTTCATTGTGGTCAGACATGACGGTGAGATTGCCGGTGCTCCACAGGCCATAGGCAAACATGGCAAAGCCCGCAGCCGATAGAAGCCGCGCATCAAGATGCCTGTCAATCAAGACCGTGAGTGGTGCTGCGATCAGCTGTGTCAGGCCCATGACAATCGTGATCAGGCCGATCTCCAATGGTCCGTGCTGGCGCACGAAGGCAAGGAACACCGGCAGCAGGTAAACCGAGGCATAGAGAATGAGGCCTAGGATAAAGCTCAGCGCACACCCGAAAGCCAGCGCCCTGTCGCGCAACAGGTGAAACATGATGGCCGGCGTCTTGCGCAGCACAGAAAACGCAAGGCAGGCCAGGCTTGCGGCGAAATAACCGAGCACCCACGGGTCAAGCCAACCCTCCTGTGGGGCATGTTTCAGGCCGATCACCAGACTGGCTAGCGAAAGGCCGAAGGCCACGAGAGAGAGCCAGTCGAGCTCCTTGAGCAAACCGATGCGAAGGCCGGCACGGGGCAGGCAAACCAGCCCCATCAGCGTGGCAACAATTCCGGGGCCGACGTTGATGAGAAAAAGCCATTGCCAGGAAAAATGCTCGGTCAGCCAGCCGCCGGTTATTGGCCCCAGTGTCGGCGCCAGAACAGCAAGAACGCCGCCCAGCGTGGTGGCAATGGTTTGCTGGATGCCCTTGGGGAAAAGCAGAAAGATCGCAGAGAACACCAGCGGGATCAGCACGCCGCCGGCATAGCCTTGCACCATGCGATAGGCCAGAAGCTCCGTAAATCCATGGGAGAAAGCGCAGCCCAGTGAGGCGAGCGTGAAAACGCCCAGCGAAAACACGAAGAGCCAGCGCATCGAAAAGACGCGCATGAGAAGGCCGGTGAGCGGAATGGCGATGACTTCGGCGATGATGTAGGCCGTCTGCACCCAGCTCATCAGCTCTGGGCCGATATCAAGCGCTTCCTCGATCACCTTCAAGGATGTGACCACCACCTGAATGTCGAGGATAGCCATGAACATGCCGATGCATAGGGCAACAAAGCCAAGCCAGCGCCTGACGGGTGGAAGTGAATAGGCCGGGGCTGGCGTTGCGGTCATGGCAAGCGTTTCACATCCAGTATTTGGCGGCATAGATCACCGTCATCAGGGCACCGATGACGATAACAGCCTTTTTCACGGTGGCCGATGGAATGATCTTGAGAAGCTTGCCGCCGATCAAACCGCCTGCAATGCAGCCCACGATCATGACACCTGTTTCCGGAAAACTGATGGCGTGTTGCAACAAGAACCAAACGATAGCAGCGAGATTGGCCAAGACGCTGAGCAGATTCTTGAGGGCATTCGCAGGACGCAGCTCAAGCGCCGTGGTGGCGCTGATCGCCGCCATCAGGATGACACCGAGGCCCGCACCGAAGTAACCGCCATAAATCGTTGCGAAAAACACCATGGCCCGCCGCAGCCCGCATCCTTCGCCCCCGCCCAGCCAGGCTTTGACTTTGGCCTGGATGGCTTTCGAGAAGGCAAATATGATCGTGGCAACGCCGATCAGCAGCGGGACGGCGGCCTGGAAAAATTTGTCAGGCGTGGCGAGGAGGAGGATGCCACCCACTGCGCCGCCGATGGCCGCCACCAACACATCGCCGTACCAGCCCATATCAGGCGCAGGCAATTGCTTGCGTTCGCTGGCCACGCCCATGAGATTGCCAAAAATCACAGATGCAGCATTGGAGGCATTGGCGGTGATCGGCGGCAAACCCGCGGCCATCATGGCCGGAAAGGTGATGAGGGTTGCGCCTCCTGCCATGGCGTTGGCGGCACCGCCCAGAATGCCGGCACCCACCAGCAGGAGAATCGTCTGTGTGTCCATTGCGGCAGAATGGAGGCTCAAGCCACTGGATTTCCAGCTTTTCTTTTTGTCATGTTCGCGAATGCGAGATGGCCTTCCGGCCGTTCATGCTTATATAACGGGTCGCAAAGCATATTCCCGAACTGAATGAGCCAGATCCAGCCCTATCTCGATTATTTCTCCGCCCACCCCGGATGGGCGCTGGCGATCATTTTTATCGTGGCGCTGGCCGAGGCCGTTCTGGTCATCGGGCTTTTTGTGCCGTCAACGGCTGTTCTGGTCGGGGCGGGTGTGCTGGTCGGCACCGGAAGCCTTGAGTTCTGGCCCGTCTATATTGCCACCACACTCGGCTGTATCGCAGGTGACCAGATTTCCTTCTGGGCCGGAAAAATCTATGGCGACAGGCTGCGCAATCTGTGGCCGCTCAGCCGCTATCCCGTGCTGGTGGCGAAGGGTGAAGCCTTCGTCAAGCTGCATGGCGGCAAGTCCATTGCCATCGGCCGCTTTGTGCCGGGCATCAAGTCGGTGGTGCCGGGCATTGTCGGCATGCTGGGCATGAGCCAGATTTTCTTTCTGGTCGTCAACATTTCCTCTGGTGCGGTGTGGTCGATTGCACATCTGCTGCCCGGCATCCTGATCGGGCAGGGACTGGCATTGGCGGGCGAAGTGTCGGGCCGCCTTGCCGTGGTTCTGGTGGTGCTGCTGGCGGTCCTGTTCGTGGCGGGCTGGCTGATCCGCATCAGTGCGACAGGGATCGCGCCCTATTGGAAGGGCTTGCTGCAGCATATTTCCAACTGGACCAGGCTCAGCCGCTACCGGCCCATCCGCCGGTTGGGCCAGGCCATTGATCCGGCGCATCATCGTTCCTCCACCATTGCTGCCTTCCTGCTGATTGGTGTCCTGTGCGTCATCGGCCTTGTCGACCTGATGGGCGGTCTCGTGGTGCGCAACCAGGTGTCAAATCTCGACTTGTCTGTTGCCACGCTGATGAATGAGCTGCGCAATGCACCCGCTGATGAATTGATGACGGTGATTGCCATGCTGGGCGACCAGATGGTGATGTGGCTGCTCGGCATGACCCTCGTCTGCTGGCTCATTGTTTGGCGTGCCTGGCGGGCCGGACTTGCGGCTTTCGGAGTTCTGCTGGGTGGCGAAATCCTGTCACGCCTGATGGGCTATCTGTTCAGCCGCGGCTCACCCATTGAGGGGCTAGCGGCAAGCGATGGCAGTTTTCCGTCGCTGCAGGTTTTGATGGTCGGGCTGGTGTTCGGCATGTTGGCCGTGGTGGCTGGCCATTCCATTGGCCGCTGGAGCAGGGCGATCGTGGCAGCAGGGGCCGGCGTTCTGGCGCTGGCCGTGGGCTTTGCGCGGATGTATCTCGGCGCGGACTGGCTGTCTGGCGTGCTCGGCGGGCTTTTGCTGGCGGCGTTCCTGTCGGCGCTGTTCGGCACGGTGATCGAGGCAGTGCCATCCCGCCGCATCAAGCCCTTGGGACTTGGGGTGGTCGCAGCTCTTGTGTTCCTCTCAACCTCGGCATTTCATGTCACCCAGGATTTTGATGCGGCGGAAAAGGATTATGCCGCGCCCACCGTGACACAGCTTTTTGCCCCTGCGGACTGGGCTGCGGGCAAGTGGTTGCAACAGCCGAAACGCCGCATTGACCTCGCCGGCCGGTCACAAGAGGTGTTCGTTATGCAGTGGGCGGGTTCGCTGGACAATCTGCAGGCCACGCTCGAAACGAAGGGCTGGAAGTCCGTGCCGAAGTGGCACTGGCGCAGCATGCTGTCCTACCTTGATCCCAAGACACCCTTGGCCGATGCACCGCCACGCCCGCTGTTGCATCAGGGGCTTGCGGCCCGGCTGACAATGGCGCGGATTGCCGATGGGCAGGACAAGCGGCGCATGGTCCTGAGGGTTTACAAATCACAAGCCGCCCTGCAGCAGTCTGGCGGTGGCGCGCCCGTCTTTCTCGTCAGCCTGACGGCCGAAACACTCAACGCAAAGCTTGATCTTTACGCCATCCCCAAGACGCTTCCGGCGTCTGAACTGGAAGTGGCCGGCCTGTTGCAGGATGTGGAATCAGCGCCTGGCACACAAGTTCTTGCCACCAGTGATGATGCGCAGAAACCGCGCGCGGTTTTGGCCGGCGCGGCTGGTCCGTCGCCCTAGCGATACGTGTGATTCCGGGCAGAATCCCGCTTGCGAATGGCAGGCCGATCCGTCATATTCCGCGCGATTTTCACATCCTGTCTGATTGGGGCGTTATGCGATTCCTGAAACAGTTTTTCACATGGTGGAACGGGGCAACCTGGAACACGCGCTTCTACACATGGCGCAAAGGCGAGTTTGTAGGTAGCGACAGTTTCGGCAACCGCTATTACCGCGCCAAGTCAGCCATTCCGGATTCTATCCCCGAGCGGCGCTGGGTGATCTACTCCGGTTACTCCGAAGGTTCGCAGGTAGGCCCGGGCTGGCACGGATGGATTCACCACCGCGTTGACACGCCACCGACCGATGCCGACATGAAACTGCGCGAATGGCAGAAGCCACATCAGGAAAACCTGACAGGTTCGGCCGGTGCCTATCGTCCGCCGGGTTCCATCGCTGCAGGCGGCAAGCCCGTCAAGCCAACACCGGGGTATCAAGCCTGGCAACCGGAGTGACATCGCATGGCCATGTCAACAACAACTGTTGAAACACTGGTCGGTGCGGCTGTCATCGCCTTGGCCGTGGGCTTTTTCGGTTTTGCCGCCAAGACGGCAGGCGTGGGCACCTCGTCCGGTGGCGGCTACAAGGTGATCGCCGAGTTTGACAACGCCGAAGGCATCAATGTCGGCACTGATGTGCGCCTTGCCGGCATCAAGATCGGCTCGGTAACAGGCGAGACGCTGAATCACGACAATTACATGGCGCGCATCGAGATGACGCTCGACCGCAATGTCACCCTGTCTGACGACACGGCAGCCAAGATCACCAGCGAAGGCCTGTTAGGCGGCAAGTTCATTGCCATGGACCCGGGCGGCTCTGACACCAAGCTTGCCGAAGGCAGCGTCATGTCGATGACGCAAGGCGCCGTCGACATCTGGAGCCTGATCAGCCAGGCCATGTTCGACAAGAGCAAGGGCGGCGGCTCTGGCGCAACACCTCCGGCGCAATGAATTTCATTCGCTTTCCTATCTGTGTTGCAGCGCTGATGGTTAGCGCTGGCGTGACGCTTGGCGAAACTGTCAAAAACCCGCTGGCCCAGTTTTCAGGGCTCGACAAGATCACAGGCCTTACCACCCAATTTGAGATCAAAGTGGGTGAGGAGGCCAAATTCGGCAGCCTGATCGTCAAGCCTTTTGTCTGCAACACACGGCCGATCACCGAAGAACCGAAGACGACGTCTTTCGTTCAAGTCGAAGACGTCGCCGCTGACGGCTCAAAGAAGATAATCTTCTCCGGCTGGATGTTTGCCGAAAGCCCAGGCCTCAATGGCGTTGAACATCCAACCTTCGACGTTTGGCTGACAGGCTGCCGCGATCCAAACGCACCACCGCCCCCCGTCGAAACCACCCCAGCCCCTGACACTGGCGATGTGCCGGAAGAGGGCGGTGGCGGGACTGTACAGGATTGAGGAGCGGTCTGCTGAAGGCGATAATTATGAGATTCTAAATGATAGCGGAACAATGCACGGTGCATTTGTGATCTGGTTATGGTGCATCGCAGAAGAGCAGCATCCTCGAGACCACAACTATGTCTGCCAAAACATGAGCTGACAGACATAGTTAGCTAAGAGTTCACCGTCTATTGCGTCGTCTTGCACGACAGCCATAGCCAAGAATGGCTTAATGGCTCTGAAACCTTTACAGTCGTCTGAAGCTAAGCTTGCGCTAGAATCGAAGAAATTCTTCTTTCCTTCTTGGTCCTTTGCAAAGCATTTTTGTTCTTCGGAGTCTGAGACCACAGGCGATGAAATGTCAAAAGCAAAACTAAAATTCTTGTAGCTACCGGGTCGACCAAAATAGCAATTGCTGACGAAAAAGTACAAGTATCTCGCATCTACCTTGAGATCCTTAATTGGCTTGTCAACGTTGCAAGTGTCTCCGATGGGACTCAAGTTGGAAAGCGAAAACTCGCCCAAGTGCATTAGCTGTTTTTCTTGAATGCATTCATCTCCGGCGGCACTAAATTGTGTGCATTCCGCCATATTCATGAATGGAATTTTCAGCGATTGTCGTTCCTGTGAATAGAATTTTTCATCTCGATTGGGCCATTCCATTACGCCGACTGCGAATATTCGATTGCGCAGCTTTGGATCAGTAAAAGCAAACACAAACTGTTTGTTCTCAAGAAATTCGAATTCGTACATTCGAAAGTCAAGCTTTTTGCCAGACACTCTAAGAGCGTTGATCTCTTCGCGGTAAGGTTCGCCAAAGAATGAATTCAAGCGTGACAGTGGTGTGAGATCCCCGATATCCGCTATAAAATCATTGGCTTTGTCCAGACCTATTCCACTGTCCTTATTCGGAGGATTCAGAATTTGTCTTACACATTCAATGTACAGCCGGTATCCCTCCAACCTTTGAGCCTCCGGCAATGCTTGCAGAATGTAACTTTGCACCTCTATTTCGGCTTGTCCGTCAACTTTTTCCTTATTGTTTTCGTAAATATCATTGATCGAGCCTATCAGGTTCGCCGAAAATTTCGTCTTCGCTCCCGCTGCACAAGTATTTAAAGCATTTCGGAACTCATCGTCAGTGGGAGCAGCCCAGGCGCAAGAGCTACCGAAATGCACCAAAGCAATCAGCATCAGGCATATTAGTCTCATTTTTTTGCTCCAATTAACGCAGACATAGCACCCACGAACGCGCTTAATACAATCTTCATGCCCTCGCCAGCTATCGACATCACAGTTGCTTGAGCCGTCGGGCTTAACTGTGTGCCCAACAAGAGCAACAAGGCGAGTGCAATAAAGGTTGCGAAATAAAGGGCGAGAACAATGGACAGCAGTTTGCTCATAAAATGCTTCGACTATGGTGAACATCTGAAATTTTCAGGCAACGCGCCAATATTCCCAATGCTTGGCATGTGTAAATTGGCACAATTGCAATCATATGATCATTGTGCAGTATGTTCAACCAAAAGTTTTGAGACCGCGGCTGACCGTTCTTTTCTGATGTAAGATGAACGGGATATTAGTTTCAGTTGTTGGCACGAATTGAGTGAAAGATTGGTCAGGACAGTGACCCCAACTGAGAAATACTTACTTCAGAAACGTCTTCTACCGACTCCCACATTTTTGGCCTCAAGTGTTTTTGGTTTGGAGTGCCCTTCGGCCGCAAATATCCCTTTAGAATGTGTTGTGACGTTGATCATCGTTAATTTCCACGTCGTTTTCATGATGGGTTCAAAACTATTGTGGCGCGGAGGGCGTCGGCCGCTGGATGCAATGCGGGAATATAGGGTAATATAGCTGAAGTACCGCGCGGTGTCAAGTGCTATTTTCCTAAACTAGGCATTAGGAATATAACGCTTTGAATGCGCTCAGTTTTTTGCCAGATCGAGAACTGTGGCGGGGTCGTCGTCAGCCTTGAAGGCGTGGAAATCAGCGTCCTGGTTGATCGCCATTTCCAGTTTTTGGTGATAGGCGGCCTTGCCCAGTGTTTGCGTGCCGAATTGCTTCAGGTGGTCGTTCTGGAATTGCGCGTCGAGCAGGTGGAAGCCGCCAAACTTGAGCCTTGCGACCAAGTGCACAAGCGCCACTTTGCTGGCGTCGGTGGCGCGCGAAAACATGCTTTCGCCGAAAAATACGGCACCAATGCGCACGCCGTAGAGGCCACCGACCAGCCTTCCTTCCTGCCAGCTTTCCACAGAATGGGCGCAGCCCATCTTGTGCAGCTGTGTGTAGAGCGACACGATGCGGCTGTTGATCCAGGTTTCCTTGCGGTCTTCCGTGGCCTCGGCGCAGGCCTTGATGACATTGCCAAAGGCCGTGTCGATACGGATTTCAAAGACATGATGGCGCACACGCTTGGCCAGCGATCGCGAGACATGAAAGCCATCCAGCGGAATGATGCCGCGCTCGTCAGGTTCAACCCAGTAAAGCGCCGGGTCGTCGGCGCTTTCTGCCATCGGAAACACACCCGCCGCATAGGCGCGCAGCAGCACCTGCGGCGTGATCGCTGTCATAAGGGGTTGGTTCGCGCCAAATATTTTTCCAGCCAGTGAATGTCGTAATGGCCGTCGATGATGTCGGCCTCCTTCACCAGTTTCTGGAACAGCGGGATGGTGGTTTCCACGCCTTCGATCACAAATTCCGAAAGGGCCCGGCGCAGGCGCATCATGCATTCGGCGCGCGTTTTGCCCGAGACGATGAGCTTGCCGATCAGGCTGTCGTAGTAGGGCGGGATGCGGTAGCCGGAATAGAGCGCGCTGTCGACGCGCACGCCGAGGCCGCCGGGGAAATGCACATCACCCACCTTGCCGGGCGAGGGTGCAAAGGTCACTGGATTTTCAGCGTTGATGCGGCATTCAATGGCATGGCCGGCAAACTGGACATCGTCCTGCGTCATGGCCAGCTTGGCGCCCGAAGCCACACGGATCTGCTCTTGGACGAGGTCGAGGCCAGTGATTGATTCCGTCACTGGATGTTCGACCTGCAGGCGCGTGTTCATTTCGATGAAATAGAATTCGCCGTTCTCGTAGAGGAACTCGATGGTGCCCGCACCTTCATAGCGCAAATCGCGCATGGCCTGGGCGACGCGATTGCCGATCTGGTCACGCTGAGCGGCGTTGAGGGCAGGCGAGTGCGCTTCTTCCCAAACCTTCTGGTGGCGGCGTTGCAGCGAACAGTCGCGTTCGCCCAGATGCACCGCATTGCCCTGGCCATCGCCCAGAACCTGGATTTCGATGTGGCGCGGCTTTTCCAGATATTTCTCGATGTAGACTTCACCATTGCCGAAGGCGGCCTTGGCTTCGGTCTGGGCTGTTGCCATAGCAATTTCGAGATCGCCCTCGTTGCGCGCCACCTTCATGCCGCGGCCACCGCCGCCAGCCGTCGCCTTGATGATGACGGGGAAACCGATGTCCTTGGCGATGCGCTTGGCATCCGCGAGATCCGATACACCACCTTCAGAGCCAGGAACGACGGGAATGCCCAAAGCCTTGGCGGTGCGCTTGGCCTCAATCTTGTCGCCCATGGTGCGGATGTTTTCTGCCGATGGACCGATGAACTTGATGCTGTGCTCGGTCAGGATTTCGGCGAAACGGGCATTTTCCGACAGGAAGCCATATCCTGGGTGGACAGCCTCGGCGCCGGTGATTTCACAGGCAGCGACGATTGAGGGAATGTTGAGGTAGGAGTCCTTGGCGGCAGGCGGACCGATGCACACGCTTTCGTCCGCAAGCTTCACATGCATGGCATCGGCGTCAGCAGTGGAATGCACAGCCACCGTCTGGATGCCAAGCTCGCGGGCGGCGCGCAACACGCGCAGCGCGATCTCTCCCCGGTTGGCGATGAGGATTTTGTCAAACATCGCTTACTCGATCACCATCAGCCCTTCACCGAATTCGACCGGCTGGGCATTTTCGATGAGGATGGCCGTCACCTTGCCCGAACGCGGCGCATGGATCTGGTTCATGGTCTTCATGGCCTCGATGATCAGAAGCGTCTGGCCCTGCTTCACCTCACTGCCGACTGAGACAAAATTAGGGGCACCCGGCGCTGATGCCAGGTAGGCTGTGCCGACCATGGGCGATTTCACGGTGCCCGGATTGTCGGCAGCGGGTGCCGCTGCGGCGGCCGGGGCGGCTTGCGGCGTTACGTGAGCCACCGGTGCTGGCGCAGAGGCTGTTGCCGGGCCAACGTGAACCACTTGAGCACTTGCCGATGCGGCGCGAGAGACGCGCACGCGCACGCCCTTCTGCTCAAGCTCGATTTCCGTCAGGCCTGTGCCATTCAAGATTTCGGCGAGGCTGTTAATGAGCTGCAATTCGGGAGACACTGCCTTGGCAGCCGCCGCCGGCGTTTTTGCACTCGTTTCTTTTTTGGCCATGATCAACCTTTTCTTTTTGCCGCGAGGACGTTGGACAGCCCCTCAATGGCAAGTTCGTAACTCAATGGACCGAAGCCACAGATGACACCGTGGGCCACGGGGGAAATATAGCTGTGATGGCGGAAGGCCTCACGCTTGTAGACATTCGAGAGATGCACTTCGATGGAAGGCAGGGCCACCGCGCGCAATGCATCATGGATCGCCACGGATGTGTGGGTGTAGGCACCGGCGTTGATGATGATGCCTTGTGCCTTTTTCGCTGCTTCATGAATCGAATTGATGATTTCGCCTTCAATGTTGTTCTGGCGAAACTCGATGGTGTGGCCCAACGCCTTGGCACGGGCGGCACAGCGGGCTTCAATATCGGCCAACGTGTCGGCGCCATAGGTTTCCGGCTCGCGCGTGCCGAGCAGGTTCAGGTTGGGGCCATTCAGGATGTAAATCAGGGACATGCAGCCTTATAATCAGGGAATTTGGCTGCGTCCAACGGGCATTCGCGCGGCTGTGGATGGCTTAGTAGGGCAGGTCGTAATAGTCGGATACGCTCATCCCGAAGACGTGAACCTGGCCGCGCTGGCCGGGTGATGTCGGGTGGTCCTGATGGGAGGTCAGGTGCTTCATGCCGATGCGGCGCGCCAGCTTGGCAGATGCCGTGTTGCCGTCCATCACCTTGCTCCAGACGTTCTGCGCCTTCAGCCGCTCAAACGCCACGGCCAGAACTGCACGTCCGATCTCTGTGCCGAGACCCATGGCCCACATGGCGGGGTGGACACCCCAGCCGATTTCAAAACTTCCGTTGCCGTGGTTGATGACAAAGCCTTCGCCAACCACATCTCCCGACATTTTTTCTTCGGCGGCGAGATGAAATACATGACGGCGGGAATCGTTGCGGGCGGCGACTTGACGGCGCACGAAATCCTGCACCATGGTGCCATCGCGCAGGCGGTGGGCAATATGTCGCTGATAGCGCGGCTGCGTCATGAAGGCGGCAAGTTCATCCGCATCCTCGCGCTCAATTTCGCGCAAGACAAGATGCGGTGTTTCCACCTCAGCCATGACCAGAAGTTCCGCCATGGGCCGGACCATAGTGACAATCCTAGTGAAGGTGAAGAGGTTTGTTATGTCGCAGCGTCGCGCACAATTTTCCAAAAAATTTGGCCCCGTCGGTGGCGTTCCGAACGGGGCCTTTCTGGCTCTCTGAGCCGTGTTCCAAATCAAATCGTAATGTTTCGCCGGCTAGCCGGCGCAATTCATTCAATATGCTTCCGAAAATGAACTTGCAGGTGGCTGCATCTTGGTAAACCTCTCTGCACTTGAATTTCAACGTCTCTGGGGGAAAGCTAGGTTTCCGTTGGAGTCATCGTTGTAAACCTCTCTGAACTAAAGGGCCTCAGAGTGAAAACCGTTTCGGTGGAAGCATCGTTATAAACCTCTCAACCTGACAAGCTCAATGTAACATCTCCGCGCAAATTTTCAATTCACGGATTGAGTCAGTTTGTCTGACTCAAGTCGGATAAAATTATTTTCCGCAAATTGCACGCATTGCAATTCACACAGGGTGTTGTTGACCAAAAACATCTTGCTTTGCTTGCGGGCAGTTGTTTAGAATTATTCTAAATAATTTTGGAGGTGTCCCATGAATGAGATGAGCAATCCCGTTGGCAAATGCCCGGTCATGCATACGAGTGTCAGCGTGCAATCGAACCGTGATTGGTGGCCGAACCAGTTGAACCTCAAAATCCTGCATCAGAACTCATCACTTTCCGATCCAATGGGACTGAAGTTCGACTATGCCAAGGAATTCAAGAAGCTCGATTACAAGGCGCTGAAGAAAGACCTGCAAGCGCTTATGACCGATTCGCAGGATTGGTGGCCAGCAGACTTCGGCCACTATGGTCTGTTCTTTATCCGCATGGCTTGGCATGCCGCCGGCACCTACCGCACAGGTGATGGCCGTGGTGGCGCTGGCTCGGGGCAGCAACGCTTCGCACCGCTGAACAGCTGGCCGGATAACGGCAACCTCGACAAGGCGCGCCGTTTGCTGTGGCCCATCAAGAAAAAATACGGCAATCGGATTTCCTGGGCTGACCTCCTGGTGCTGACAGGCAACGTAGCGCTGGAATCCATGGGCTTCAAAACCTTCGGGTTCGCTGGCGGCCGCGCTGACGTGTGGGAACCGGAAGAAGACGTGTATTGGGGCGCAGAAGGAAAGTGGCTTGAAGACAAGCGCTATTCCGGAGACCGCCAGCTTGAAAACCCGCTTGCTGCCGTGCAAATGGGCCTAATCTATGTGAATCCGGAAGGTCCCAACGGTAACCCTGATCCGGTGGCAGCCGCGCGCGACATCCGTGAAACCTTTGGCCGCATGGCCATGAATGACGAGGAAACGGTGGCGCTGATTGCGGGTGGCCATACCTTCGGCAAGACGCATGGCGCAGGTCCAGCCACACATGTTGGGCCGGAACCAGAAGCCGCATCGATCGAGGCCCAGGGCCTGGGCTGGCTGTCGAGTTACGGCAGCGGCAAGGGCGGGGACGCGATTACCTCCGGCCTCGAAGTGATCTGGACTACAACGCCCACTAAGTGGAGCAATAATTTTCTGTGGAATCTCTTCGGCTATGAATGGGAGCTGGAGAAGAGCCCGGCTGGCGCCAATCAGTGGCGGCCGAAGAACGGCATGGGTGAAGGCACTGTGCCTGACGCACATGACCCGTCAAAGCGCCAGACACCCAAAATGCTGACCACCGACCTGGCACTGCGCTTCGACCCGGCCTACGAGAAGATTTCGCGCCGCTTCCTCGAAAACCCCGAGCAGTTTGCTGATGCCTTTGCGCGGGCCTGGTTCAAGCTGACGCACCGCGACATGGGACCAAAAGCGCGTTACCTGGGTCCTGAAGTGCCGGCGGAAGACCTGATCTGGCAGGATCCTGTCCCGGAAGCCGCTTACAAGCCAATCAGCGACAAGGATATTGCCAGCCTCAAGTCCAAGCTGCTGTCGTCAGGGCTATCCGTCTCTGACCTCGTGTCAACGGCCTGGGCTTCAGCTTCAACCTTCCGTGGCTCTGACAAGCGCGGCGGTGCCAATGGTGCCCGTATCCGCCTTGCTCCGCAGAAAGACTGGGCGGTCAATGATCCGGCCAAGCTTGCGAGAATCCTCAAGGTGTTCGAAGGCATCCAGAAGGACTTCAACGCATCGGCCAAGGGTGGCAAGAAGGTTTCCCTTGCAGACTTGATTGTTCTTGGTGGCAGTGCGGCCGTGGAAAAGGCCGCGAAAGATGCGGGCCACGACATTGAAGTGCCGTTTGCCGTCGGGCGTACAGATGCCACACAGGCGCAGACTGATGTTGAATCCTTCTCTGTGCTTGAGCCTGTCGCGGATGGTTTCCGCAACTACCAGCAAAAGGCGTTCAGCATCTCTCCCGAAGAACTGCTGATCGACAAAGCCCAGCTGATGACGCTGACGGCACCGGAGATGACGGTGCTAATTGGCGGACTTCGTGTTCTGGGTGCCAACACCGGCGGTTCAGCCAATGGTGTATTCACCAAGCATGTTGGCAAGCTGACAACGGCCTTCTTCGTGAACCTGCTTGATATGGGCACCGTCTGGAAAGCCAAATCAGGTGATGAATTGACCTTTGAAGGACGTGATCGCAAATCGGGCCACGTGAAATGGACGGCAACACGCGTTGACCTGGTGTTTGGGTCCAATTCGCAGCTGAGGGCCTTGGCCGAAGTCTATGCGCAAGACGACTCGCAGAAGAAGTTCGTGAAGGACTTCGTCTCTGCCTGGGTCAAGGTGATGAACGCAGACCGGTTCGATCTGAAGTAATTACACGCTTATCATTCAAGGGAAGGCGCGGCGAAGAATTCGCCGCGCTTCTTTTTTGATCACTCGTCGGCCATCAAGGCTTTGTTGATGACGGCGCCGATGACTGCGCCAGCGATTGGTGCCACAATGAACAACCACAGCTGCTGCAGGGCAGGGCCACCCGCAAAGAGTGCCACGCCAATGGAGCGCGCCGGATTGACCGATGTGTTGGTCACCGGAATGGAGATCAGGTGGATGAGTGTCAGTGCGAGGCCGATGGAGATTGGCGCGAAACCTGCTGGAGCAGACTTTGCTGTGACGCGCAGAATGATGAAGATGAAAGCCGCCGTCATCACCACTTCGGTGACAAGACCCGCAAGCATGGAATAACCGCCCGGCGAGCGCTCGCCATAGCCATTGGAAGCAAAGCCGCCAGCAGCCGAGAAATCAGCCTTGCCGGATGCGATGATATAGAGCACCAGCGCGCCCAGAACAGCGCCGATGATTTGCGCGATGACATAACCCGGCACGTCGCTCCACTTGAAGCGGCCAGCTGATGCCAGGCCGACCGTGACAGCCGGATTAAAGTGTCCTCCGGAAATGCCGCCTACGGCATAGGCCATGGTGAGAACGGTGAGGCCGAAGGCCAGTGATACGCCGAGCAGGCCAATGCCTACAGCTGGAAAGGCCGCAGCCAGAACGGCGCTGCCGCAACCGCCCAGCACAAGCCAGAATGTGCCGATGATTTCTGCCAAATATCTATTCATGAATGTCCCCGGTTGATTGTCCCCGCCGCCGATTCGATGGGGCACAACCGGAGATTAGCTGATCGTAGTGCAGCTTTCCAAGCCGGGGCTGCTGCTGTGGACTGCCGGCCAATATAATCCATGATTCATTACAATTGCAGAAATGCGCGTAAGCAGCCCGGAGGCATTTGACTCTCATGGACATTCTCTTTATGGCACAACCCATGTTGCGCCTCCCGGCCCGGGCGAGCCCCGTATGGCGTTTACCCTCTATTCTCGCCCAGGTTTTTCAAACTCAATGGAATTCTCCCAGCTCGGATTGAGCCCCAAAGTGCTTGAAGCGGTTACCGCTTCCGGCTTCACAACGCCTACAGCCATCCAGGCCGAGGCCATTCCCCATGCGCTGGCACGGCGCGATGTGCTGGGCCTTGCACAAACAGGTTCCGGCAAGACGGCTGCCTTCGTGCTGCCGATGCTGACACTGCTCGAAAAGGGCAGGGCGCGGGCGCGCATGCCGCGCACCCTGATCCTTGAACCGACGCGCGAACTCGCCGTGCAGGTGCAAGAGGCTTTTGAACGTCTTGGGCAGTTGCACAAGCTTACGGTTGCAACATTGATCGGTGGCGTTGCCTTCGAGCCGCAAGCCGCGAAAATTGACCGCGGTGCGGATGTTGTCATTGCAACGCCGGGCCGCCTGCTTGACCATTTTGAACGTGGCAAGCTGTTGCTCAATGGTGTTGAACTGCTGGTCATCGACGAAGCTGACCGCATGCTCGACATGGGCTTCGTTCCGGATATCGAGCGCATTTGCAAACTCTTGCCATTCACGCGGCAGACGCTGTTTTTCTCGGCCACCATGCCGCCGGAAATCCAGCGTCTAACTGCGCAGTTCCTTCACAATCCGGTTCAAGTCGAAACGGCGGCCGTTTCTTCCACGGCTTCAACAATCGCACAGCATGCCGTCAAGGCTCCGTCGGACCCAAAGGCCAAGCGGGAAACACTTCGCCAGCTGTTGCGTTCGCAGGATAACATCAAGAACGCCATCATTTTTGCCAACCGCAAGACCACGGTGGCGCTGCTGGAGAAGTCGCTGCGCCGGCATGGCTTCAACGCTGGCGCACTGCATGGCGACATGGACCAGTCATCGCGGTTAAAGATGCTGGCCGCCTTCCGCGCTCAGGAAGTCACATTCCTGATCGCCTCAGACGTCGCGGCACGCGGCCTCGACATTCCCGAAGTGAGCCACGTGTTCAACTTCGATGTGCCCATCCATTCTGAAGATTATGTCCACCGCATCGGCCGCACGGGTCGCGCCGGACGTGAGGGCCATGCTTTCATGCTGGTCAGCAAGATGGATGACAAACACTTCAAGGGCATCACCGATCTGATCAAAAAGGACATCCCATGGTTCTCACCGGAGGGTGCTTCGAGCGTGCCCGTGGTGGTCGAGGCTGAAGTGGCTGTTGAAGATGCGCCACGTAAACCCAGCCATCGCCGATCTGGAGAAGCAAAGCGGAGTGAGCCCGCGCGCGAAACCCGCCCGCATCAACCCAAGCCGGTTTCACAGCAACGCCAAACGCCACGCGAGAGTCAGCCGCAACCCCGCCCACAGCGCGCGCGCCGCGACCATGGGGGCGGTGATGCCGTGCCGGACGAGGCAGGTTTCAACCAGAACAATATGCCGGCCTTCCTGATGCGGCCAACGGGCACAGGCGGCAAGTAAGAGTTAACCAGGATGTGCTAGCCATCCCACCTCAGGACCGGAAGTTCAGGTGGCGGATGGAAAGCAACAAGCGGACAGCACCACGGCAACGTGTTTTGAAGTCTGGCCGCATTATCATCAATGACCAGGCCACAATTGACGTCAGTGTCCGCGACCTGTCGGCGACGGGCGCCAAGCTTTTGTGCTCATACAATCACATGATTCCTGACACTTTCCGTCTCGTGCTGCCGGGAGACGGCACCATCCGTCCGGCCAAGGTCGTGTGGCGGAAGGAAGGTTCGATTGGCGTCACCTTCACTGGTGAGGCGAAGCCCTCTGTTCTACGAAAGACTTAACCCCTTCAGACTTGATCGGCGAGGATCAGTTCTGCGCCTTTCCAGCCCATCATCATTGCGGGCGCATTCGTATTTCCGGCGATAAGATTGGGGAAAGATGACGCGTCACAAACCCGCAAGCCCGTTACGCCATGCACCTTCAGCTTTGCATCAATCACTGAATCCGCTTTTGTTGTGCCCATGCGGCAGGTGCAGGAGGGATGATAGACCGTGCCGCTACGCTGCTTGAAATCATGGATCAGTTCATCATCGGTCTTGCAGGCGGGACCGGGGCGCAGTTCCTCTGCGATAAGCGAGGCCAAGGGTTCCTGGGCCGCCAGCTTGCGGAGGAACTTCACCGCCAACAGCATCTCGTCGACATCATGTTGGGTGCCATAGGCATTGGCCTTGATGACCGGTTTGTCGTGAGGGTCGGCGGAGCGGATGTTGATTTCGCCGCGTGTTGTTGGCCGGCAATTGGAAAGCCCAAGCGAGAGACCAGAAAATGGATCTGGCGACAGGATGGGGCGTTCACCTGCCCTTGGCAGCAGGGTTGAAAACGCCTGCATGTAGAGCTGCATGTTGGGGCGCGGCAAATCGGGGGAGGTCCGGAAAAACCCGCCGCCGTGATTGATGGACAGACTCAAGGGCCCGGACCGAAACAGCAGATACTGAAGGCCCGCTTTCAGCTTTCCATGCCATGGCCGGAGCGTGTCATTCATTGTGGGAACGCGCATGCGGTAGGTGTAGTTGAGGCCCAGATGATCTTCGAGGTTCTGGCCAACGTGTGGCAAGTCGGACACAACGGAAATGCCGTGTTGCGCAAGAAGCGGAGCAGGGCCAAGACCCGAAACTTGCAACAGCTGCGGGCTGTTGACGGCACCGGCGGACACAATCACTTCACGTGATGCCGAAATTGTTTGCCGCAAGCCATTCTTTTCAAAGGTGATTCCGGTGGCGCGATTGCCTTCAAGATTGATTTTGGTGACCAATGCACCGGTGATGACATTCAGATTGTTGCGGCTGCGGGCTGGGTCAAGAAAGGCCCGTGCAGCGCTTAGGCGGCGGCCATTGCGGGTGGTCAACTGGTAGACGCCCACGCCTTCCTGGGTCTTGCCATTGAAATCGCGGTTATAGGCAAGGCCCAGTTTGGCTGCAGCGGCAATGTATGAGGTCGTCAGAGGATGAACCTGGTCGGTTGGATCGGTGATGTGCAGGGGGCCACCAGCGCCACGCCATTCATCAGCGCCTGCCGCGTTGTCCTCCATGGCGCGGTACGCTTTGAGGACACTGTTCCAGCCCCAGATGCTGCCAGCCGCCTTTTCCCAGGCATCGTAGTCGTCACGGTGGCCGCGGATATAGACCATGGCGTTTATGGAACTGGAGCCACCGATGACCTTGCCCCTTGGCCAATAGTCGCTTTGGCCATTCAAACCGGGGTCAGCCTCTGCGGCATACATCCAGTTCACGGTGGGGTCGTAGAAGGTTTTGCCATAGCCCAAGGGCATCTGGACATAGAAGCGCTGATCCGAGCCGCCAGCCTCGATCAGGGCCACCTTGAATTTTCCGCTGGCCGTCAGCCGTTCAGCCAGCACGCATCCCGCCGAACCGGCGCCGACAATGACAAAATCATAGGATTCCATGGCGACATTTTTGAACAGCCGGAGTTGTTGTGCAAGTGCGGGCATGGGTGAGATTTTTCGGTGTGTGGGCAACGGCAGGGGCGTTTCGCGGCCTGCGGAAATTTGCCAAGATGCAAGCACCTGCAAAATGGACCATTGCTATGAAAATCACTGATCTCAAAGTCTTCATCGTTGGCGTGCCGCCGCGCCAATGGGGCGGGCGCTATTTCACCTTTGTGCGGCTGACCACCAGCAACGGCATCCACGGTTACGGCGAAGTCTATTGCGACACCTTCGGCCCAAAGGCCATGACGGCGATGATCGAAGATACGTTTCAGCGCTATGTGCTCGGCATGAACCCTTTTGATCTCGAAGCCATGTGGCGCAAGGCCTATTCCTCCGGCTACACCCAGCGTCCCGATGCCTCTCTTCAGGGCGTTATGTCGGGCCTTGAGATTGCGCTGTGGGACATCATGGGCAAGGCAGTGGGGCGGCCGGTGTATGAACTGCTTGGCGGCAAGGTGCATGATAAGCTGCGGTCCTATACCTACATCTATCCCGATTATACCAAGGGTCAGGATGACCAGATTTTCTGGAATCCGCACCAGTCTGCGGAGCGTGCTGCCTTCTATGCGGCGCAGGGGTTCACGGGAATCAAATTTGATCCGGCGGCACCCTATTCGGCATTCGACCCTCGGCAGCCCTCGATGGAGTCCATGGAGTTGTGCCGGACCTTCTGCAAGCTGATCCGTGAGGCAGTCGGTAACAAATCAGACTTGCTGTTCGGGACACATGGACAATTCACGGCGTCAGGCGCCATTCGCTTCGCCAAGCATGTGCTTGAGCCCCATAACCCCTTGTGGTTCGAGGAACCCACGCCGCCGGAAAAGCCGGAAGAGATGGCGCTGGTGGCCCGTGGCACGTCCGTTCCGATTGCCACCGGTGAACGCCTGGTGACGAAATATGAATTTGCGCGTGTGCTTGAGTGCCGCGCCGCTTCCATCCTGCAGATGGCGCTGGGCCGTGTGGGTGGCATCATGGAAGCCAAGAAGATCGCCGGCATGGCGGAGACCTTCTATGCACAAATCGCGCCGCATCTCTATGCAGGCCCGATCGAGGCGCTGGCCAACATCCATTATGCGACGTCGCTGCCCAATTTCCTGATTCTGGAATCGATTGAAACCTTCGACAATTTCCACAACCAGCTTTTGCGAAAGCCGATCCGATGGGAGCGGGGCTTTGTCATCCCGCCAACGGAGCCTGGACTTGGCAGCGACTTGAATGAAGAGGTGGCATTGGCTCACTCCTACACAGGCGACAAGCTGCATCTCGAAATGACCAACCATCCTGTTCACTGAGGGCTTCATGAAGTACGGCTATATTGGGCTTGGAAATCTGGGTGGCCATCTGGCCATGAGCCTCATTCGCAACGGGTTTGATGTCACTGTCTATGACCTCGACCGGTCCTTGGGTGATCGGCACGTCAAGGCGGGTGCAACATGGGCCAACACGCCGAAGGATTTGGCGGCACAGGTGGACCATGTGTTCACGTGCCTGCCATCGCCCACGGTTTCGGAAAAGGTGCTGGGGCAAATTCTCGAAGGACTCAAACCCGGAGGCACGTGGATCGAGAATTCCACCAATGGCCGCGACGAGATGAAGCGTCTGTCGGCAATGGCAGAGGCCAAGGGTGTTCGAACGCTGGAAAGCCCAGTCACCGGTGGTGTGCATCTTGCAGCGCGCGGTGAAATCACCGTTCTGGTGGGCGGCGACAAGGACCTGTTCGAGTTGCATGAGAAGGCGCTGCGCGCCATCGGCAAGCAGATCTTTCACATGGGCCCCCTTGGTTCGGCAGCTGTGATCAAGGTCATCACCAACATGCTGGCCTTCATCCACCTGGTGGCCGATGCCGAGGCGCTGATGCTTGCCAAGCGCGGCGGGCTTGACCTGGGACAGGCGTGGCGCGCCATCACCGCCTCATCCGGCACCAGCTTTGTGCATGAGACAGAAGGCCAACTTATCCTCAATGGCAGCTATGACATCGCCTTCACCATGGACCTGGCGTTGAAAGACCTTGGCTTTGCCATGAACTTCGGAAAGGAATTTGGTGTGCCGCTTGATCTTGCATCGATGACCAACCAGACGTTCATGAAAGGCAAGGCCGTCTATGGCGGGGCCGCGCAATCCACCCAGATTGCCAAACTTCTGGAAGACGCGCTGGAAACGGATCTGCGTGCCTCCGGATTTCCGGCACGACTGGAATGAAAACGGTTAACCGGGACAAGAACTTGTTTCTAGATTCCGCCACAGTTTTTTGACATGATCCATGTCAGTGGGGCAACAGAGTCCATTCGAGGAGATATGCATGAAGATTATCGCAAAGGCGTTGGCAGTGGCCATGGTTGCAAGTTCTGTGACGGCGACGTCGGGCATCATTTTGCCGGCTGAAGGCTTTGCAGCGAGCAAGTCCTATTGCCGCGCTTATGCCAAGAACAAGGCCAACCACAGGGCGGGACTTCCACAAGTTGCGACGGGTGCGGCTGTTGGTGCAGGGCTTGGCGCGCTGGCTGGGCTTGCGATCGGCGGGCATCACTCCGTCCGCAATGGCCTGATCATCGGCGGCGTGGGCGGCACCGTTGTTGGCGGCGTGAATGCCAATGCGAAATGGCGCGCCGTTTACAACAACGCTTACGCTGACTGCCGCAACAACATGTAGCCGCCGTGACCTCTTGAATGAATGCGCGGCCGGGCGTCTTGCCCGGCCATTTTGTTGGCGAGGCAGCGATCTTGGACGTGCGTGTGGTGGGAGCGGGGCCAGCGGGCCTGATGGCGGCGGAGGTGCTGGCAACGGCAGGCTTGCGCGTCACCATCATTGATCATCAGGCCAAACCGTCGCGCAAATTCCTGCTTGCCGGACGCGGCGGTTTGAACCTGACGCATTCCGAACCGATCGAGCGGTTTCTTGACCGCTATGGGGCAGCACGACCACAGCTTGAACCGGCAATCCGGGCGTTCAGTCCAAATGATGTGCGGGCTTGGGCAAAGGGACTTGGAGTCGACACGTTTGTTGGGTCTTCTGGCCGCGTTTTCCCTGTGGGCATGAAGGCTTCGCCGCTATTGCGGGCCTGGCTGCGCCGCCTCGATGGCCTTGGTGTGCGCTTGCAATCTCGCATGACGTGGCAGGGCTTTGATGATGTTCCAACCGTGCTGGCGTTGGGTGGCGCATCCTGGCCTGAGCTTGGGTCTGATGCGGCTTGGGGGGAAATCTTCAAGCGTTCAGGCATTGCTGTGACGCCCTTGCAGGCCTCCAATGGACGGCAAAAAGTGACGTGGAGCGCGCCGTTTGTGGCGAAGCATGCGGGTGCACCGATCAAGAATGTTGCTGTGAGTGCAGGGGGCCGCAGGCAGCGTGGTGAAATCATGATCGCACGCGACGGCATCGAGGGCGGGGCCATCTACGCCGTTGCGTCGTCTGCACATGGAGCGCTGACGATTGACCTGAAACCAGACCTGAGCCACGTGCAGGTGCAGGAACGACTGACACGTCGGCGCAAGAAAGATTCACGCTCCACCTTCTTGCGCAAAGTCTTTGGTTTGACGCCCGCAGCAATCGGGCTGATGGCTGAAGCGGGCGCCGACAATCCCAAAGAAGTGACATTGCAAATCGCCGGGCCGGACGATCTGCGCCGTGCCATTTCAACGCACGGAGGGGTGGCGTTCACCGAAGTTGACGACCATTTCCGCCTTCACAAATTTCCCAACACCTATGTCGTGGGCGAAATGCTGGATTGGGATGCGCCAACAGGGGGCTATCTGTTGCAGGCCTGTTTTTCGACGGCGCGTTGGGCGGCATGTGATATGGCGCGGCGGCTTGGCGCTACTCCGCCGCTTCCTTCTCTTTGATATCTTCCGGAATCAGGAAGCCACCGGACTGGCGGCGCCACAAGGCGGCATAGATGCCAGCTTTTTTCTTTACGAGCTCGGCATGTGTACCTTCTTCAACGATGCGGCCATGATCCATGACGACAAGACGGTCCATGGCCGCGATGGTGGAGAGACGGTGGGCCACGGCGATGACCGTCTTGCCTTCCATCAGGGCGTTGAGGTTTTCCTGGATCGCTGCCTCCACTTCGGAATCGAGTGCGGAGGTTGCTTCATCGAGAATGAGCACCGGCGCGTTCTTGAGCAGCACGCGCGCAATGGCGACGCGCTGGCGCTGGCCGCCAGACAGCTTCACCCCGCGTTCGCCGACGTGGGCTTCAAGGCCTTTGCGGCCATTGGGATCAACCAGCGTGGCGATGAATTCCGAGGCGTGAGCCTTCTCGGCAGCGGCGATGATGTCGCTCTCGCTGGCGTCCGGCCGGCCATAGCGTATGTTGTCGCGAACCGAGCGATGGAGCAGGGATGTGTCCTGGGTTACAACGCCAATGGCGGCGCGCAGGCTTTCCTGTGTCACCTCAGCGATGTTCTGTCCGTCGATGCGGATGGCACCTGAACCAAGGTCATAGAAGCGCAGCAACAGGTTCGCGAGTGTGGATTTTCCCGCGCCAGACCGGCCAACAAGCCCCACCTTTTCCCCCGGCTTGATGGCGAGCGTGAGGCCTGCGACAACCTCGCGGCCGTTTTCCACCGTCTTGCCATAGTTGAAATGGACGTGATCAAATTCAATTTCGCCTGCAGAAACGTGAAGCGGTTTGGCGTCTGCCGCATCTTTCACCAGATGTTCACGTGAGATGACATCGACGCCGTCCTTCACCACGCCAAAGTCTTCAAACAGGCCGGCAATTTCCCAGAGCATCCAATGGGCCATGCCGAGCATGCGGTAGACGATGCCGACCGAGAAGGCGATGGCGCCGACGGTGATGGCGTTGGTGTGCCAGAGGTAAATCGCCATGGCAGCTGTTGAGGCGAGTAGCGCAGAGTTGATGGTGTTCAGTGCCAGGTTCATCAGCGTCGACACGCGCATGGAGTTGTAAACGCTGGTCAGCATCCAGCCCATGCTTTCCTTGGCGTAATCGTCTTCACGGGAGGCGTGGGCAAAGAGCTTCACGGTTGGCATGTTGGTGTAGGTATCGACGATGCGGCCAGTCACCACAGAGCGCATGTCGGCCTGCTTCTCCGAAAGCTGTCCCATGGTCGGCACGAAGTACCAAAGGGTCAGCGCATAGAGGAGGAGCCAGCCCACCATTGGGATGGCAAGGCGCCAGTCATTGGCGGCAAAGCTGGTGATGGTGGTGAGGAAGAACACGGCGACCCAGGCGATGACTTGCGTTAATTTCATCACCACATCCCGCACGCCAAGCGCAGCCTGCATCACCTTCGTTGCGACACGGCCCGCAAATTCATTCTGGTAGAATTCCATCGACTGGCGCAACATGTAGCGGTGCGCCATCCAGCGGATGCGCATGGCGTAGTTGCCGCGCAGGCCCTGGTTTTCCACGGCGTCCGCCAACATGGAGACATTTGGCATGAACAGCAGCAGCAAGGCGCCGTAAACGATCAGTTCCCACTTGTTGTCCGAAAAAAATGTGGCGCGGTCTGCACTGCCCAGCTTGTCCACCAACTGTCCGACGTATGCGAAGATCCTGACCTCAACAACCGCAAGGACCACGGACAGAAAGAAACCGAAGGCAAGTAGCGGATAGAAGGGGCGGGTGTAATGGCGGATGAACCCCCAGGTGGTGGCCTGTGGCATGCCGGGCTCAAGGTCCGGAAAACTGTCAACGCGGCCCTCAAGCCACTTAAAAAGGCGGTTCAGCATTTGGCACCAGGAAACGGGATGTCCGATGAGGCATTGCCGCGGTCCTCTTGTGGAGCGGCACACCGGATCAAAAGATTCTGTCGGCAATATAGGGAGACAGGGGGCCTGGGTCAAAGCGGGCCGATATTGCAGTTCGTGGCCCAAGGGACTAAGGCTTTTCTCCGCAGCCTTATCCGGAGTGAACGGCCTTGAAGCCTGATGAAATTGCCAAACTGACCGCCTATTTCCGCAAGACCTTCAACAATCCGGGGTTCTCTGTCCGGGCCCGGCCGCAGAAGAAGGATTCGGGTGAGGTTTACATCGGCGAGGACTTTGTCGGCGTTATTTTCCGCGACGAGGAAGATGGCGAGTTGTCCTACAACTTCTCCATGGCGATCCTGGAGATGGATCTCGAATAGCCTGAAATTTGCAAGTCTTCCTGAAAGGTAAACGCGTTGTGCCATTCCGGCACAACGGCTGCTGCCTGACGGGGTTGGACTGTGTCCGGGATTTCATTTGCGTGTCTGGTGGCTGTCGTGGTCGGCATTGTGTCGTCCGGCATCATTGCCAGCGCATGGGAGCTGGCCACGGGCGAAGAAGCACGCCTTGGCGGCATCTTCGATCCTGAACCAAGTCTTTTGACACCGCTGCGCATCGCAGTCTCCCTGACCACCGCGCCCGTGACCATTTTGCGTGATGCGCTGTGGTGGATGATCGCCCAGCCGATGGCCGGTGTTCCGCTGCTGGTCAGCGGATTGGTATGGAGTTTCATGCAGGGCGTCTTTATCTTGACCCAGGTGTTTGGCTTTTCCTGAGGTTTTCCAATGACTGTCTATGCGCTGGATGGCGTTTCACCGGAGTTGCCGGAGGAAGGCCATTTCTGGATCGCGCCGTCTGCCGATGTCATTGGCAGGGTGCGGCTGTTGCGGGATGCCAGCATATGGTTTGGCGCTGTGCTTCGTGGCGACAATGAATGGCTGACGGTTGGCGAAGGCAGCAATGTTCAGGATGGCAGCGTGCTGCATTCCGACATGGGCGCGCCGCTGACCATTGGCCGAGATTGCACAATCGGGCACAAAGCCATTCTGCACGGCTGCACGATTGGTGACAATTCACTGGTGGGCATGGGCGCCACCATTTTGAACCATGCAGTGATCGGCAAGAATTGTTTGATCGGGGCAGGGGCTTTGGTGCCCGAGCGCAAGGTGATTCCCGACAATTCACTGGTGGTCGGTGCGCCCGGAAAAGTCGTGAGGGTTCTCGACGATGAGGCTGTTGCCGGGCTGCTCAAGTCTGCCCAGGGCTATGTGCGGAACTGGAAGCGCTTTGCTGCTGGCTTGAGCAAAATCTGAAAAAAGAAGGAGCCGACACCAGGTGGGGTGGTGCCGGCTCCAGGAAGCCCGGCGGTTGGGGGATGGGGGGACGCCGACCGGGCCTAGCTCGTCATTCGTTCTCCTCAGCGTTTCGGGGCCGATGCCACGGCGGGTGCTGAAACAGCTGGAGCCTTGACCAATGCCACCCAGTGCTTTGGATCATCGGCGGCCTGTCGCTTGAGGAAGGTGTAGTTGGTGTCCTGCCACAGCAGGATGTCGTTGCGGCGATTGTCGAGAACGTAGTCACCCATCGAGGTCACGACGGTAAGGACGGCATGGCCTTCGCCATGTTCATCGAGTACAACGGTCATGCGCAAGTTGCGCAGGCCAAATCCGGCATCGTCCAGTTCGCGTTGTTTCAAGAGCGCATAGTCTTCACAATCACCAGCGGAAACAGGGTAGGCCCAACGTTCGGGCTCACCATATTGGTCCTGATCGCTCTCCGGCTTGATACTGGCATTGATCGACGTGTTGATCTGGTAAAGTTCCGTCCAACGCTCGGGCGTCATTTCGACAGGCTTGTTGTCAAGGCCAGACAAAAGACCCTCGCGCTTGCAGGCGGCGCTGTTTGCGGCACAGAATTTCACGAATCCCACGGGCGGCAGGGTTTGATCATATTCAGCCTGTGAAAGAGCTGATGCGTTGTCGTCAGCCGGCTGGGACACTGTGTTAGCCATGGCGCTGCCCATGGCTGCTTGTGCTGTGATGAAGGTTGCGAAAAAAGCCGCCCCCATCGCGGACTTGGACTTCATTTTGACACCCGGTTTTCTTGTTCTGGTGCCTACATTACTTCACAAGACTTGCGGCCGCGTTCAGATCGGCGCCACAAGTCTATGTAAATGCAATGCAATTTGTTAACCACGGCGCGGCGAACCACACTCCGCAGCGGTTTTTCTGATGGGGGTTGCACTTGCGGCAAACGCCTGTTATTGCCCCGCCACCTCAAAACACCTGGAAAAGCGGTCGTGGCGGAATTGGTAGACGCACTACCTTGAGGTGGTAGCGCTTAACAGCGTGAAGGTTCGAGTCCTTTCGACCGCACCAGGGTTTTCAGCAAGAGCCGCACGGGTGACGTGCGGCTTGATTTACGTGGTGGCAATGGCTAGAAGCGCCGCCATCACACCCATTTCCAAGGAGTTTGCTTCATGGCGCGTGTCACCATCGAAGACTGCATTGACAAGTTGCCGAACCGCTTTGAGCTGGTTCTGCTGGCTGCCCATCGCGCCCGCCTGGTGTCCCAGGGTGCGCCGCTGACCATTGACCGTGACCGCGACAAGGACCCGGTGGTGGCTCTGCGCGAAATCGCCTCGGAAACCGTGAACAAGGATGACCTGCGAGAAGAATTCATCCACGCCATGCAGAAGCATGTGGAAGTGGATGAGCCGGAAGATGGCGAAGTTCCGCTGATTGCCCAGTCTGGCGACATGTCGATGGTTGACGACAGTGCTGACATGGAACAGCCGATGGAGCAGATGACGGAAGAAGAACTGCTGCGCGGCCTCGAAGGCATGCCGCCTGCCGAAAGCCCCGGCAGCCAGCGCAACGGTTACTGAACACTCAATTTCTCGCATATCGTTACGGCCGGCCACCCTCGTGTCCGGCCGTAAGCTTGTCTGATTGGTTAATGCGACGATGAGGGAATTCACTACAATTTCTGGGATAGTTAACCCGCTTTCTTAAGTGGGCAATGACAGGATGTGCGGAAAGAGGATTTATCCATGAAGCATCATCTGGCCATACTAACGTGTGCATTTCTCCTGGTTTCGACTCCCAACATCGTCTTTGCAAGTGAAGTGCCTGCAGAACAGCTTGTTGAATTGCAGGCTGCGATGCAGACCTACATCGACAAGAACAGTGTGGATGGTGCGCTGCGTGTGAACGATACGGAAACCGGTTCCACTTTGTCGCTCTATGCCGTCAAGGCACACCCCATGGTCATGCGCATGGGAGACGGATTTGAACTGTGCGCGGAATTCAAAGATGCCGATGGCAAGGACATGCAAGTGAACTTCATGATCAATCAATCCGGCAAAGACTACGTTGTTGTCGATGTGGCCCTGGCCAGCATGGAGATGTCCACACCCGGTGCGAGCGCAGCATCTGTGCCGGCCAGCCAGTGATTTGACGCTTTGCAGCTTGCGAGTGCCATAAGCTTCACTAAGAGCGTCTGGCAACCCAGGAGAAGCCGGAAGTTCAAACTTCTGTCGCACTTCCTCGGGCTTTTGCTACCTCTTTTTGCTGTTGCTGCTGCAGCAGGACTTTACGTCGCGCGCGAGGTCTCATTTGGCGACGAGCGTTCTCTTGTGGCTGCACGTATAGGTAATATGGGGGGCAGGGTGGTTGCTGCCCTGAACAAGTTGTCCCCCAAGGACTTCAATTCTCAATCTGATCCAATGCTGTCCGTGTTGCTTGCGGATCCCGCAGTGGCGTGTGTTGTTTCGCTGGATAGTCGTGGGCGGGTCCTTGCTGCTGCCCCGGCCGTCATCGGCTGCAAGGGCGCGGTAGCTGATTCGAAATTGGAGCTTCCACTTTCCGTTATTCCGGGAGCCACGCTCACGGTGAAATATAATCTGACAGAAATTGAACGGCGCACGACGAAGCTTCAGAACTATGCTGAAACCAGCCTCTTGCTCGGCTTGCTGCTGGCGACCATTGCGAGCTGGATCGTGTTCCAAAGGGTGGTGACGGGGCCCGTAGATGCGCTTTTGAAGGCAATTGCCAAATCCCAGCACAGCGACGTGCCTGCCAAGGTCGAGAAGATTCCCGACAATGAACTTGGAGAGGTGATCCAGGCATTCAACCAGATGCAGGTTATGCTTAGCGAAGAGCGACACAGAATTTCGATTGCTCAGAAAGAGCTTTACCGGCAGTCGCGCACCGATTTTCTTACGGGATTGCCCAATCGCCTGGGATTCGAAGAGCATCTGCAGCAAAGAACCGGGAAGCCCAAGACCGGCATGTATGGATCGGCGCTCCTGTTCATTGATCTTGATCATTTCAAGAATGTGAATGACAATTTCGGCCATGAGGCCGGCGATGAGTTGCTACGGCTGGCATCGGAACGGTTGTCCAATTCGATTTCCCGCCATGTTGTGTTGGCGCGACTTGGCGGTGATGAGTTTGCAATGGTACTGAATGACTTGCGTACAGAGAGCGAAGCGGTTTCGGTTGGCAGGCAATTGCTCAGCGTGCTGGGGGAGCCATTCCACCTGAAATCCGGATTGGCGCGAATCGGTGCTAGCATTGGGATTGCGCGGTTTGATCCAAATCAGCCTGTGGCCTGCTCGTTGGAACTGGCTGACAAGGCCATGTATCTTTCGAAAAAAAGCGGACGAAACTCAGTTTCCGTTTATGGCTTGAACCAAATCATTGTTGACTCTGCGGCCTGAAGCGTCGCCATCCTGCCCCCAGACGAACTGCGCGGTATCGGCCTCGCAACGCGGATCGGAACAAATAAAGAACTTGCAAAATTGCTGAAAGCACACGTGCCAAAATCACGGCCAAGGCAATTGTGCAGCGGAAACAATCCGCTAGAGTGAAGCCATGATGAGGCAATATGAACTGGTCGAGCGCGTGACGCGCTATGACCCTGACGCCAATGAGGACCTGCTGAACCGGGCCTATGTCTATGCCATGAAGGCCCATGGCAACCAGAAGCGTGCCTCTGGCGAAGCCTATTTCAATCACCCCTTGGAAGTGGCGGCAATCCTCGCTGACATGAAGCTGGATGATGCGACCATCGCCGCGGCGCTGCTGCATGACACCGTCGAAGACACCGATGCCACGCTGGCCGAAATCACCGAAAAGTTTGGTGCGGAAATTGCGGCCCTTGTCGAAGGCCTGACCAAGATCAAGCAGCTGGACCGCGTGACGCGGGAGGCGACGCAGGCCGAGAATCTGCGCAAGCTTCTCATCGCCATGTCGCGCGATGTACGCGTGCTGCTCGTCAAGCTTGCCGACCGGCTGCACAACATGCGCACACTTTCGCATGTGAAGCCGGAGAAGCGGACGCGCATCGCCGAAGAAACGATGGACATCTACGCCCCGCTGGCCGGCCGCATGGGCATGCAGCTGGTGCGCGATGAACTTGAAGACATAGCTTTTTCCATCTTGAACCCGGAAGCCAACCAGGCCATCCGCGACAGGCTGGAGCGCCTGCACAAGGAAAGCGGCAATGTGCTGACGGAGATCGAGGAAGCGCTGAAAAAGGCCTTCGTCGACAAAGGCATGCAGGTTGATGTGAAAGGACGCGAAAAGCGGCCTTATTCCATCTGGCGCAAGATGGAACGTAAGCATCTCTCGCTGAACCAGTTGTCTGACATTTTCGGATTTCGCGTCATCGTTTCGACGCTGGATGAATGTTACCGGGCCGTGGGTGTTGTCCACCGCGAGTGGCGCGCCGTGCCTGGGCGTTTCAAGGATTACATCTCCAACCCGAAACAGAATGACTACCGCTCGCTGCACACCACTGTTGTGGGGCCGCATCACATGCGCGTTGAAATGCAGATTCGCACACGCATCATGCATGAAATCGCCGAGCGCGGGGTTGCGGCGCACACACTCTACAAAGACAAGATGAATGGCAAGGACGGCGAGGGAAATGGTGAGACGGCGGAATCCAGCGCCTATCGCTGGCTTCGCCATCTGATGGAAGTGCTGCAAGAAGGCGACAGCCCCAAGGAATTCCTCGAACATACGCGCCTGGAGCTGTTCCACGACCAGGTGTTCTGTTTTACACCGAAAGGGCAGCTCATTGCCCTGCCGCGCGGCGCAACCGCTATCGATTTTGCCTATGCCGTCCATACCTCGGTGGGTGACAGCTGCGTTGGCTGCAAGATCAATGGCAGCCATGCCGCGCTGGTGACCCCCCTCAAGAATGGCGACGAAGTGCAAATCATCCGCTCTGATGCCCAGGTGCCGCCGCCCGCTTGGGAAGCCCTCGCACTGACTGGCAAGGCCAAGGCCGCCATCCGCCGCGCCACGCGCAGCGCAGCCCGGAAACAGTTTGCCGGGCTTGGACAGGAAATCGTGGGCAAGTTGTTGTCACGTCACAAAGTGGAATTCTCAGACAAGCTTCTGGCGGCTGCTGTTCCACGGCTGGGCCACAAGACGGCGGATGATGTGCTTTCTGCGGTGGGCAAGGGGGAGCTTGCGGCATCGGATGTGCTGAAGGCCATGGGCATTTCTGTTGATGAAACGGACGAGCGCAGCGCCAAGCGCCGCCTTTCTGCTGCAAAGACGCGCAGCACTGGCAAGCACGCCCTCCCGGTGCGTGGGGCCGCTGCGGGAACAGTTCTGAAATTCCATGAGCGGACCGGCGCAGTTCCTGGCGAACGCATCGTTGGCATTGTCACGCCGGGAGAAGGGATCACAATCTACCCAATCTTCGCGCAAGCGCTTGAGAAATTCGACCAGGAGCCAGAGCGCTGGGTTGACCTGGCGTGGGGTGCGGCAGAGACCGGGCAGCGGTTTCCGGCGCGAATCGGGTTGCTTCTGGTCAACGAGGTTGGCGCCCTTGCGCAGATCACACAGGCAATTGGCGACAAGGGCGGCAACATCGATGGATTGACCATGCAGGCCAAGGACGGTGTACGCGACTTCTTCGAGCTTGAAATCCTTGTCGAAGTGTTTGATCTGCGGCACCTCAACGAGATCATGGCCGAAGTCAAAAGCAAGAGCAGTGTCACAAGCGTGACGCGAATCACAGGATAGAAGAAATGCTGAGCCACGAAGATGTGTTGAATGAGTTCCGCGCCGCGGGAGCATTGCTGGAAGGACATTTCATCCTGTCATCCGGCCTGCATTCCCCACGCTATTTGCAATGCGCGCGCGTGCTGATGGACCCGAAGCGGGCTGAGCGGCTGTGCAGGGATCTGGCCGAGCGAGTCCGTGCCAGTGGATTTGGCCAGATCGATATCGTCGCATCCCCCGCCATGGGGGGCGTTGTCGTGGGCTATGAAATGGCGCGGCAGATGGGCGTTGACAGCGTGTTCTTTGAACGCGTTGACGGCAAGCTGGTGTTGCGGCGCGGGTTCACCATTCCCAAAGGTGCGCGCGTTCTCATGGTCGAAGACATCGTGACGACGGGTCTTTCATCGCGGGAATGCATCGAAGGCATTGCGGCGGAAGGTGGCGTAACGGTGGCAGCGGCTTGCCTCATCAACCGGTCGGGAGGAAAGGCTGATGTTGGCGTGCCACTGTTTGCCCTGACGCAGCTTGAGGTTCCCACTTTCCCTGCTGATCAAATTCCGGCTGATCTGGCGAAGATGCCTGCGGTCAAGCCCGGCAGCCGAAACCTTGTCAAATGATCATCGGCATTGGCAATGACATCATCGACATCCGGCGGGTCGAAAAATCGCTGGAACGGTTTGGTGATCGCTTTGTGAAGCGGATCTTCACTGATGTGGAACAGCGGAAATCCGACCGGCGGGCGCAGCGGGCGGCGTCCTATGCCAAGCGTTTCGCCGCCAAGGAAGCCTGTTCCAAAGCCTTGGGAACGGGGCTTTCGCAGGGCGTTTTCTGGCGCGACATGGGGGTGGTGAACCTGCCGTCTGGTGCACCGACCATGAAGCTGACAGGGGGGGCCGAACAGAGGCTCAAGCGAATCACGCCTGAGGGAATGGCCGCGCGCATTCACCTGACAATGACAGACGAATATCCCTACGCACAAGCCATTGTGATCATTGAATCCTTGTAACTGTTGCTATTTCGCCACAACGCTATGCTTCGCTTCGGTTCACATTGAAATCAGGGGGAAGCAAACGCTATATCAAGGAGATAGGCGGGCGGAATGGGACGCGGGGCTGGAGACGAAATGAAGAAGAATGACCACGCGATGGCCGCCAAGGTGGCAACCAAGAAGCCGGACGAAGGCATCTGGGAAACCTTCAAGGTCATCATCCAAGCCCTGGCCATCGCCTTTTTTGTGCGGACCTTCCTGTACCAGCCTTTCAACATCCCGTCGGAATCCATGTACCCGACACTGAAAGTGGGCGATTATCTTTTCGCGTCCAAGCTTTCCTATGGCTATAGCAAATACAGTTTCAATTTCAGCCTGGGGTTCTTCGGACCGCCGCTGATCCAATGCTGCAGCTTCATTGATTTTCCCGGCCGCAAGGTTTTGGCGGACACGCCGAAGCGCGGTGATGTGGCTGTGTTCAAATTGCCGACCGACACGAGCATTGATTATATCAAGCGCGTCATCGGCTTGCCGGGTGATCGCATCCAGATGAAGGATGGTGTGCTCTACATCAATGACGTGGCCGTGCCGAAGGAGCGCATTGAGGACTACACCGACCCAGACACTCGCATGGGCAGCGGCACGCCCATTCCGCAATATCGTGAGACACTGCCCAATGGCGTCACCTACAATGTGCTGGATGGTGACCCCAATAGCGGCGAAGACAACACGGATGTCTATGTCGTGCCGGAAGGCCATTACTTCATGATGGGTGACAACCGCGACAACTCACAAGATTCACGCTTCCTCGACAAGGTTGGTTATGTGCCCGTCGAAAACTTTGTGGGGCGCGCTGACATAGTGTTCTTCTCGATCTCGTCTGACGCCACGTTGAAGCGTGTCTGGGAATGGCCGTTCCGCATCCGCTGGCTGCGGTTCTTCCACCTGATTTAGAAGCAGCAGGCGTGGCAAAGCGCAAAACAGACCTCGCAAGCGAATTGGCGGAACGCCTGGGCTATCACTTTTCCGACGGGAAGTTGCTGCTGCAGGCCCTG
>CALMEZ010000139.1 GCA_937864985.1 uncultured Alphaproteobacteria bacterium | reverse complement strand
GTTTTCGCCGATGATGCCGTGGATCGAACCCTGGCCAATCGTCAGAGACACGTCCTTGTTGGCGTGCACAGGGCCGAAGCGCTTGTCGATGTGGATGAGTTCGATGGCGGGAATTTGTTGTGGCGTCATTACCGGCACGTCTTACTCCCTCCCCCTTGTGGGGAGGGCCGGGGTGGGGGTCGAGTGGAGTGCCCAGAAATCCAGGCAAAAGACGATTACAAGTTCAGAGACACCCCCACCCTTGATCCCTCCCCACAAGGGGGAGGGACATGCAGGGGTGATCTGTTACTCAACCGGGCACTTGTTGTCCTCGGTGTAGTCATGCACCTTGACTGCACCAGAGATGATGTCAGCCTTCGCCTTGTCAACGGCAGCCGCCATTTCTGGTGTTACCAGTGCCTTGTTGTTGTCATCCATGGCAACGCCCACGCCATCCTCGGCGAGGCCCAGGGCATGAATGCCGCCCTTGAAGCCGTCATTGCCATCCTTCATGGTGTTGTAGACGGCAACGTCGACGCGCTTCATCATGGAGGTGAGGATCTTGCCGGGATAGAGATAGTTCTGGTTGGCGTCGACGCCGATGGCGAGCGCGCCACCTTCCGTGGCGGCCTTGAGAACGCCCAAACCAGTGGCACCAGCAGCGGCATAAACCACATCAGAGCCCTGGCTCATCTGGCCCTTGGTGATTTCACCACCCTTCACAGGGTCATTCCAGGCAGCACCCGTGTCACCCGTCATGTTCTGGATGATCTTGGCATCAGCCTTGGCAGCCTTGACGCCCTGGGCATAGCCGCAGGCGAACTTGTGGATCAGCGGAATGTCCATGCCGCCGACGAAGGAAACGGTGCCAGACTTCGAAGCCATGCCAGCCATCATGCCAGCGAGATAGGAACCTTCATGTTCCTTGAAGACGATGGACGAGACGTTCGGAAGATCAACCACCATGTCGACGATCGCAAACTTGAGGTCCGGATATTCCTTGGCAACCTTTTCAACGGCAGCGGCCTGGGCAAAGCCAGCGGCGATGATCGGCGAATAGCCCTGGTCGGCGAAGTTGCGGATGGCCTGTTCACGCTGGGCTTCGTTGGCGATTTCGAACTCGCCATAGGCAACGCCCGATTCCTTCTTGAACTTTTCGGCGCCGTTGAACATTGATTCGTTGAACGACTTGTCAAACTTGCCGCCGATATCGAACACGATGGCGGGCTTGTTGTCTGCGGCATGCGCGGCAACAACCATCATCGTGGAAAGGGCAAATGCGCCCAGCAGTTTCTTGATCATAATACACTCCCTGTTTTTGACCGGCTGATCAAGCCTTGGCCTAGATGACGACAAATCCCGGCGTTTGGCAAGCGGGCTTGAACTAAAGCCACACAATTCACATATCCGGCACTTGCGTGGCCGGGCTGGATTGCCGGACGGCTGGGCAAATGCTGCTTTTGAGGGCTTTTCGATGACGCGTGTTTCCTTGTTTTCTTCGCCGTTGCTGTTGGGTTTTGACCAGCTGGAACGCCTGCTCGACCAGGCGTCCAAGGCCGGCGACAGCTTTCCCCCGTACAACATCGAGCGTTTTTCCAAGGCCGACGGGAAGCCAGAGGCCTGGCGGATCACTTTGGCGGTTGCCGGCTTTTCGAAACGGGATCTTGAGGTTTTTGTGGCAGACCGGCAGCTGATGGTGAAAGGACGCATCGGCGAGGACAGTCCGCGGGACTATCTGCACCGTGGCATTGCAGGACGGGCCTTTTCGCGCAGCTTCGTGCTGGCGGAGGGCATGGAAGTGACCGCTGCCGCGATGCAGAACGGCTTGCTGTCCCTCGATTTGGTGCGCCTTGAACCTGAGCCTCTAGTGACCCACATAGAGATCGAGGAGAAATGACATGAATACGGCACACAAACTTTCAACACAGCAGTTGCAGGGTCTGGGCGGCGGTGTTCTGGGCTATGTCAGGGAAATTGCCGCGCAAGATGCCAAAGCCATGCTGGGCGAAGGCATGATGATTCCACCGCAGGCCAGGCTTTATTGCCTCTACAATGCGGACGGTACGCCTATTTCGATTTCAGGTTCGCGCGAAGCTGCCATTGGCTCTGCGTTGGAGCATGACCTGACACCGGCCAGCGTCCACTAAATTCATGAATCGTTAAGCGGCTGTTGCGGCAGGCGGAGGCTGGGTGAGGATGGCATAGAGCCCATCCCGGCTTTCGGTGCCGCGCAGCTTTGACAGCGTGGCCTGGTCGCGCAGGAGACGCGAAACCCGCGCCAAAGCGGTGAGATGGTCAGCCCCCGATTGGGGCGGCGAGGCCAAGGCAAACAC
>CALMEZ010000138.1 GCA_937864985.1 uncultured Alphaproteobacteria bacterium | reverse complement strand
AAAGGCGGCAGGCCGGTGACCGACTTGAACACCGGCACCAGCACCAGCGTGCCCAGGCCCATGAAGAACATCAGGTTGCGCTCGAAGGCGGTGGTCTGCACGCCTTCGGCCGCGCCGGCCGAAACCGGCGCCTCGACCGCGCGGTCGCCCAGCTTCCAGGCCGTGATGGCCAGCGGCACCAGCAGGCACACCAAGGAGGGGATGAACAGCCACTTCATGATCGCGAGCGTCGTGATCTGTCCGCCGATCCACAGCATGGTGGTGGTCACGTCGCCGATGGGCGTCCAGGCACCACCGGCATTGGCGGCAATGACGATGATGCCGGCAAAGAACAACCGGTCGTCGCGTTGGTCCAGCAGCTTCTTCATGAGCGACACCATGACGATGGTGGTGGTCAGGTTGTCCAGGATGGAGCTGAGAAAGAAGGATACGAAACCCACCATCCACATCAAGGTGGAGAGTTTTTGAGTCTTGATGCGCGAGGTGATGACCTCAAAGCCATTGTGTGCATCCACCACTTCGACAATCGTCATAGCACCCATCAAGAAGAACACGATCTGCGCCGTGCCCATCAGGGACTCGTTGAGGTCAGTGCCGACCTTGCCGGGGTCGCTACTGGCCACGGCATAAATGGTCCACAGCAGGCCTGCGCCCAACAGGGCCGTGGCGGACTTGTTGATTTTGAGAGGGTGTTCCAACGCAATGGCCGCGTAGACCAGCACGAAGATGGCAATGAGCAGGGTCAGCATGGGGCTCCTCGTTTGTCTTTTAAGCCCGGCAGTCTACTGCCTGGTGCCGTGGCTGTGGCAGAAGAAGGGACTGTACAGCCTCAAGCTCGTCAACTGGCACTTCTGGATCTCGACGCTCGGCATCGTGCTCTACATCTCCGCGATGTGGGTGTCCGGGATCATGCAGGGCCTGATGTGGCGCGCCTACACCTCGCTCGGCTTCCTCGAATATTCCTTCATCGAAACCGTCGAGGCGATGCATCCCTTCTACGTGATCCGCGCCTTGGGCGGCGCGCTGTTCCTGATCGGCTCGCTGATCATGGCCTACAATCTCTGGATGACCGTGCGCGTGGGCGAGGAAGAAATCGCATCGCCCGTCGCCCTGCAGCCGGCGGAGTGAGGAAAGAGAAATGTCATTCTGGACGAGACATCAAGTCTTTGAGAAAAACTCGATCATCCTGGTCGTCGGTATCCTGCTGGTCATCTTCGGCGATCAACTCGACCCGGCGACCCTTCACTCCACCCTGCCGGTTGCGCATCTCGACGGCGAGGATGGCGCCGTTGCGGCCGCCAATGCCGCTGACGCGATTTTCGCGCCAGGCGAACCGGTTGTGACTGGCTTTGCCGGCACGGTTGCCCCTGACGCACCACCCGACGGCAGTGATCCTCTCGACTATACATTCATCAATCCCGATGGCCAGTCGATGGTCATCCAGAAGATTCAACCCAACGGGCCAGCGGCGGGGCAATTGATCGACGCCGCCCCGGGGTTCAGCGCGAAGGCAAAGGATGTCGGCCAGGTGTTCGGTGTCGCGCTTGACGACGCGCCGGACACCTCTGGCGCCGCAGCGCCGAACATCTATCTCGCTGCGACCTCGGCCTATGGACTCAACATCCTCGTGACCGATGCCGACGGCAATCCCGTGCGCAGCAAGCTCGGCGCACCCGGAGCTGCGTTCATGCCCGGCCAGT
>CALMEZ010000137.1 GCA_937864985.1 uncultured Alphaproteobacteria bacterium | reverse complement strand
GCGCTGACTGACGACGTGGGCGCCGCGCTGGAATGGCGCGATGGGCCAAGCCGCAGTGGCGGGGAACTACTCCTGCGGGCTTTGGAATTTCCAACTTGATGTTGCAGGCAGCAGCATCTGGAGCAAAGCCGTTGGTGGTGGCAAAAAATTCAACCTATCTGGCAAGACCCTGGAACTGGGCGGCTCGGCATTTTTGCGGTCTGAAGATTTCGGCGCCATCGGCGCAACGGCGGCAACGACACTGGTCAACATGTCCGTGACCGGCACACATGACCAGAACTCCAGCTTGAAGCGTCTGGGTGTGTTCGGCGAATATTATTTGGGCCAACAGGCCACAATTGCGGCGGGCGTTTCGGCCATTGGCGGCAATGACATTATTGCGCTCGTTCGCCGAAAGCATTCTGGCGCTGAGGCATTTGCGCGTGGCGTGCTTTATCTTTCGGACAACTGGGCTGTGTCGGTCCGCGGCGACGTTCAGCGCTCAAAACTCAAGTATCAGGGTGGGGCAGTCACCTGGAATGGATTCGCTCTGACAGGTGGTGCGGAATATCTGCTGCCGGGAACACCACTGTCCCTGACGCTGGATGGCCGCTTTGCCCAGCGCCGCTTGGGCGAGGGCAATGGCAGGTTCCTGTCGATCAATGACAAGGAACTTCTGCTCGGCTTCCGCTTCGACTTCGGCGGCAACTCTGCGGACTCGTTGCGCGCGCGCGACAGGCAGGGTGCCGCAAACACGATCAGCGTGATGAGCAGCAAGCTTCCGAATGTCTCATACGAAACGATGAATGTGGATTTGGCACCGTAGCGCGGCAACCCGCTTCATTTTCTGTATCGCTCCCGTCCTCCGAACGGAGGACGCCACCACACCCCTTTTGCAGCGATAACGCGGGCATCGAAGGAGAAAACTCATGAACATACCTATTCCCTCTCAATCCTTGTCTCGAAGACAACCTGTCAACCGTGCAGTGTTTGCGGTTTTGGTCGCAGGAGCTGCAACAGTGCTTGGTGCCTCTGCCCATGCGGCGAATTGTGGACACAACTACATGAGCTGCATGAGGAACGCTGATATGTGTTCCGATTCAAACAGGTGCATTGACCGATGCCTCACCAAGTTAGACATTTGCTCATCCGACCCGGACGGAAAGTGGCCAACGCGCATTCCGCCGTCGAAGCCAAAGCGGACCGTCATCGATCATTCGGGTGAAAACGACGATGGCAGCCAAGGCGATGATAATCCCAATGACGGCTACACGGGTGCGGGCTAAAGCACCAATCATCTGTCCAACAGGCCAGGCGAGAGCGGGATCTCCTTCTTGGAGGTCCCGCCTTCATGGCTTCCATTGTGTGTTCTGCGCCGGCATTGCCGCGCACGTGGATGTTGCGCGTACCTTGCCCACACTCAACAGCGACGACGGTGCGCTTTAGAAGCGGCCTTCGATTTCAAGTCGCATTGAATCTCACAGTTGGTGCGGTCACTTGTTTCCATGAAACAGTGAACTGCCGCCCAAAGATTTTGAAAGCCTCCCTGGGCGGCGATTGCCTGTTCTGTGAACACCTCAATCTCACTTTCGAAGGCACTGCCTTTGCGCCTCGCATTTTTCAAGCGCACGCCAAACATCAGGGAATGCGGTTCAAACATCTTTGTCTTCCCTGTTGATCTTGGTGCGTACCCTAACAGGGGCCTGGCCTCAGGCGCGTCGTCCGGTCGTAGGACCCCGCCTCCTGCCTGCCACGTGTCACACTCTTGCAATGATCCTGCCGCCTATGGTCTGGTGGCGGCAGGAGGGCAGTGCACATGGGGTCTGTTCTGGGCCGAATGTTTGAGCCGCGTTTCGTGGCTCTGACCATTGCGGTGGTTGCGACGGTGCTGTTTGCTTTGGCGGCAGTGGTCTGGCCCGTCTGGCAAGGTCTGCTTGACCCATTGGGGGCAGTGGCGTTCTGCCTGTCACTGCTTGGCTTTTATGACCTTGCGCAAACACGCCATGCTATTTTGCGCAATTACCCGATCCTTGGGCATATTCGATTCCTGCTGGAGCTGGTGCGGCCGGAAATCCGCCAGTATTTCTTCGAGGCTGATACAGACGGCAGGCCATTCCCGCGTGACAAGCGCGCCATTGTCTATCAGCGCGCCAAGCGCCAGCTCGACAAGAAGCCCTTTGGCACGCAGGGCGATGTTTATGCCGAAGGCCATGAATGGATGCTGCATTCGATGATGCCAAAGCCATTGGCCAAGGAACTGTTCCGTGTGACAGTGGGCGGGCCGCAGTGCAAGCAGCCTTATTCCGCATCCGTCTTCAACATTTCCGCCATGAGCTATGGCGCGCTCTCCGCCAATGCCATTCGTTCGCTCAACAAGGGTGCCATGCTTGGTGGCTTTGCCCACGACACGGGCGAAGGGTCTGTCTCGCCCTATCACAAGGAAGCGGGCGGTGACCTGATCTGGGAAATCGGTTCCGGCTATTTCGGGTGCCGCAATCTTGATGGTACATTCTCAGCCGAGCGCTTCGCCGAAACGGCGCGAGACCCGCAAGTCAAGATGATTGAAATCAAGCTGTCGCAAGGCGCCAAGCCGGGCAAGGGCGGGGTTCTCCTGGGCACCAAGGTAACCGCCGAGATCGCGCAGATTCGCGGCATTCCCGAAGGACGCGATTCCCTGAGCCCGAATCGTCATCCGGACATCGCCAGCGTCGACCAACTGCTCGACCGGATCGAGCACGTGCGAGAAGCGGCGGGCAAGCCGGTCGGCGTGAAAACGGCGATC
>CALMEZ010000136.1 GCA_937864985.1 uncultured Alphaproteobacteria bacterium | reverse complement strand
AGCTCCGCCGCGAGCGCGGTGAATGAAAAAGGGCCGGACTGATCCGGCCCTTTGAGCCATCATGCCTTGCGGCCAGCATCCACGCTGAAGGGGCCAGCACCAACAGTCGCGAGCCACAGGAAGATGAAGCAGAACAACACGGCTGCATCGCCGCCGTTCTGAACCGGGAAAAGGCTCGAAGGAAAATGCGCCATGAAATAGGCCACAGCCATCATGCCAGCGAGCACAAAGGCTGTCAGGCGCGTGAACAGGCCGAGCGCGATGAGAATGCCGCCCACCAGTTCAAGAATGCCGGCAACCAGCATCAGCGGTGGCAGCGGCTGGCCTGCCGGGAAATAATCGGTGGCCGGCCAGTGAAGAAGTTTTGTCGTACCATGGGCGAGGAAGAGCAAACCGCTCATGATACGAAGTGCAGCATGGGTTGGTCCCTGCCACGACGATGGAAGAACGCCGTTCAGCATTGAATGATCCTGTCTTTGGACTGTATTTTTGCGTATCGTGGCACTTGAAACCGTGGGCCAAGTGCCTCGAATAAGAGCCATATAGTGCACTTCTAAAATAGAACAAGAGAAATTACATATTAATCCACAGGGGGCCTGCCATGCCGAAATTGCCATCCGCCGAAGACGTCGCCACTTATCAGCGCGATGGAGCCATCGTTGTCAGAGGCCTGTTTTCAAAGGATGAAATGGCCCTGCTGGAAAAAGGTATCGCACGCAACATGGCGAGCCCCAGTGAATTGGCCATTGTTGCCAGCCGCCCCGAGGACCCTGGTTATTTCATCGAAGATTTCTGCAACTGGCAGCGCATCGAAGAATTCAAGCGCTTCATCTTCGATTCGCCAGCCGCAGCTGTTGCAGGCACGCTCATGGGTTCAAAGAAGGTGCAGCTCTATCACGACCACCTGCTGATCAAGGAACCGAAAACCACGGCCAAGACGCCGTGGCACCAGGACCAGCCCTATTACAACATTGATGGCATGCTAAACTGCAGCATGTGGGTTCCGGTTGATCCTGTGGCGGTTGAATCGACGCTGCGCTTTGTGGCGGGCTCGCACCTTGGTGGCTGGCTGATGCCACGTTCCTTCATGGACAATGAGGCGAAATGGTTTCCGGACGGCAGCCTGAAGGAATTGCCCGATATTGATGGCAATCCTGGCCAGTTCAAGATTCTGGAATGGGCGCTTGAGCCGGGTGATGCCGTGTTCTTCCATATGCTGACGCTGCATGGTGCAGGTGGTGTGGGAAAGGCCAACCGCAGACGCGTACTATCCGTGCGATTCATCGGTGACGATATCGTCCATGCGCCGCGCCAATGGCGCACCTCACCGCCGTATCCAGGCCTGAAGGAGCGCTTGCCGGCGGGCGCGCCGATGTCGGGTCCTGAATTTCCGGTGTTGTGGGAGGCAGCCTAAGCGGTTGCAGGCGTTCTGTGGAGAGCGGAGAGGTGCTGCCGCACGGATTTGAGGTCTTCCGGGGTGCAATGGAACCGTTCCGTCAACAGGCCAAATGGCCCGCGCACGATCTTGAGCTTTTGACGGCCTGACGCTTCGCGCCCGACATAAAGTTTGCCGCCGTTGTGGACCAGCTTGCAGATATGTTGGATTTGTTCTTCCGTCATGCCGCGCATCGTGCAACTTTCTCTCTGACACCGATACGCCACAATTCTTAACGAGGTATGTAAAGCTGTCCCCGACTGACTCGCAATGGCAGGCGAGTTGAAGTAGCTTCCTCTCGCCAATCAGAAGTTTACACAGCTATTGTTGGGCAACATTGGTTGCGGCAGATTGCGGAAAGAAGATAACATCCCATATTTCAGAACTGACATGGCACGAAATCCATCCCATCGCGACAGCGACAATGAGGCCGGCGTTCTCACCCGCGCCAAGCCCAAGGCCAAGAAGCCGTCACTCTACAAGGTGCTGCTGCTCAACGACGATTACACGCCGATGGAGTTTGTCGTCTACGTTCTGCAGACGGTTTTTGGAAAGACACCCGAAGACGCCTATCGCATCATGCTGCATGTTCACCAGAAGGGCGTGGGCGTGTGCGGCGTTTACACGTTTGAAGTCGCTGAAACCAAGGTGACGCAAGTCATGGACATGGCGCGGGAAAACGGCCACCCGCTCCAGTGCACCATGGAGAAGGAGTAAGGCCGCAAAAGCATTTTTTGCCAAATGCAAAATCGGTCCTATATTATGTATCTGGAAAGGGTGGCCCCACAGGCCACCCAAGGAGTTTGAATGCCCACCTTTTCTCGCAGCCTCGAAAAAGCCTTGCACCGCGCCCTGTCCTTCGCAGGCGAGCGCCGCCAGGAATATGCGACGCTTGAACACCTTCTGCTGTCGCTCACCGACGACAAGGACGCCGTGGCCGTCATGCGTGCCTGCGGCGTGGACATGGAAAAGCTGCGCGAAGACCTGACGGATTATATCGACAATGAGCTGTCAAACCTCGTGTCGGACAACACGCAGGAGGCCAAACCCACGGCCGGCTTCCAGCGAGTCATTCAGCGCGCGGTCATTCATGTGCAGTCATCCGGTCGCGAAGAGGTGACGGGTGCCAATGTTCTTGTGGCGATTTTTGCCGAGCGTGAAAGCCATGCAGCGTTCTTCCTGCAGGCACAGGAAATGACGCGTTACGACGCCGTCAATTACATATCCCACGGCATTGCCAAGCGTCCGGGCTTGACTGAGCAGCGCCCTGTGCGCGGCGTGGAAGAGGGCGGCGGCGACCACGAGGAGGGCGGTGGACCAGCACAGCCCAACGGCGGTGGCAAGAAAAAGCAGGAGCAGAGTGCCCTTGAAGCCTATTGCGTCGACCTCAACAAGAAGGCCCGCGACGGAAAGGTTGACCCGCTGATCGGCCGTGAGGCTGAAGTCAACCGCACCATCCAGATTCTCTGCCGGCGCCAGAAGAACAACCCGCTGTTTGTGGGTGATCCCGGCGTCGGCAAGACCGCCATTGCCGAGGGCTTGGCCCGCAAGATCATCAAGGGCGAAGTGCCTGATGTCTTGAAGGACTCGACCGTCTATTCCCTCGACATGGGCACCTTGCTGGCCGGCACCCGCTATCGCGGTGATTTCGAAGAGCGCCTCAAGGCCGTGATCAAGGAAATCGAGGCCAAGCCCGGCGCCATCATGTTCATCGACGAGATCCACACGGTGATCGGCGC
>CALMEZ010000135.1 GCA_937864985.1 uncultured Alphaproteobacteria bacterium | reverse complement strand
CCGTCATCATCAGCCACGACCGCATGTTCCTCGACCGCTTGGCCACCCACATGCTGGCCTTCGAAGGCGACAGCCACGTGGAATGGTTCGAAGGCAACTTCCAGGACTATGAACGCGACAAGGCGCGGAGACTGGGCGAAGACTCGCTGATGCCGAGCCGCATCAAGTACAAGAAGTTTGAGAGGTGAGGTGTAGCGCCCCCGCGGGGGCGCTTCGCCCTACATGCTGCAGCTGATTTCCTTGAAGACGCGGCAAGCAGAGCCATTTTCGTTTTCTTCCTCGCAAATAAAGCCGCCGATCGCGCTTTCGGCCTGCACATGCTTGCGCTTCATGTCCCAGGAAATGGCGGTCGCATACCCCTGCGACTTGCAGAACGCCTTGGCCGGCATCTCACCGCAGTAATGTTCGTCCAATGAGGCGCAGGCATAAAGCGGTAATCCTGCTGGGCCCTTTGGCTTCTTGAACGTGACGGGAGCTGCTGGACTGGTTGAGGTCGGGATCACTTCAATCTTGCCAGGCTTTCTGGTGCTATTGATGTCGCCTTGATCAATGACCGGTGGCGGCAACTTGAACTTTCCAGCTTGCTTGGTGCCGTTCACTTCATCTTGCGATACATCTGGTGACGTCTTGATTTTCCCAGCCTGGCCAGTGTCATTGACTTGGCCCTGGCTGATCACGATGGGAGCACCTGGCTGGCGGTCACAACTCAGCCCAATCGCGTCGACATAAAGGCCAGCTCTGCCGTAAAGGCCGGTTGCCACATGGCCCGACTTGCATTTGAGGCCGCCAGTGGCGACGTAGGAAACGCCATTCGGTGCGGGCCTTGACATGGCAACAGTCGCTGTCCGCTTGCCGTTCCACGATGCGCATTTGAGTGCAATGCGGGCCACGTAGTGCTCGTAGTTGGCGTTGACCACTCCCAGCCCGGTCACATACTGATTGGCCGGGCACTTCAATTCGCGCGCCTCTGACCCGCCGTCGCTGCCAAGCCCGGCTGGGCCGGGGCCAGCAAATCGAGGGCCAAGGATGGGATCTTCGATTGCCTGCAGGTCGCGCATGGCACCGTAAACCACCTCGCCCCAGGTTCCATCGCTGTCCATTTTCACGCACAGCGGCGCGGCATAATCCAGCCAGTCGCCATAACGCACATATGTGCCGTAAAGATAAGCCCCTTCCGGGCATTTCCAGCGTTGCAGGGAACCACCAGGGCCACCCTGCAAGCCAGAGTCGCGGGCAAGAGCCGCCGGTGCCAAAGCGGTCAGGGCCAGCAGCGAGAGTGCCAGTGCAGATTTGAGTGACATTGCCTTCCTCCATGGGGCCGATGCGGGCCCGTTGCTTGATGAATTGGCTAGATTTGTCAGGCTGTCACTGAATGCACACTGAAGTGCATTTTCAGCCTCTGTTCAGGAATGCCGATGTTGGCCTATGTCTATGCTTGGCACGTCAGAGAATGGAATTGACCACATGCTCTTCATGATCATCGAGCGCTTTAGAGACAATGACATGATCCCCGTCTACAAGCGCGTCCGCGACGAGGGGCGCATGCTTCCGGAAGGACTGGAATACATCGACAGTTGGGTGGAACCCAACTTCAACCGCTGTTTTCAGCTGATGAAGTGTGATGGTGCCAGGCTATTGCAGCAATGGGTGCTGAAGTGGCGTGGCTTTGGGATAGACTTCGAGATTGTTCCAGTAGTTTCCAGCACAGACACGCGCGAAGTTGTGACCCCATTGCTCGACAAGGTGTGATCATGCCTCAATGGTCGCCTACGCAATATCTCAAGTTTGCCGATGAACGCACACGCCCGGCGCCGGAGTTGTTGGCGCGGGTCTCTATGGCGTCTCCCCGATTGGTTTATGATCTGGGCTGTGGGCCGGGGAATTCTACTATCCTTTTGACAGAAGCGTTTCCCGCGGCCGAGGTGATCGGCATCGACAATTCCGAAGAGATGCTGGCCAAGGCACGCGCCAGTGTTTCGGGGGCACATTTTGAGACTGCAGATCTCAATGTCTGGCGGCCAGACCGCATGCCTGACCTTATTTTCAGCAATGCCACCTTCCAATGGTTGCCGCGTCATCTTGATGTGATGAAGTCCATGATTGCTTGCCTGCCGCCGGGCGGCGTGCTGGCTGTGCAAATGCCCGACAACCTGAATGAGCCGAGCCATGTGCTGATGCGCGAGACTGCAGCGGCTGGGCCTTGGGCCTCCAAGCTTGCGCATGCTGCTGCGTCCCGCAGTGAATTGCCTGGCCCCCTTGCCTACTACGATGCGTTGAAACCGATCTCAGCCCACGTCGACATCTGGCATACCGTTTACAATCACGTGCTAGATGGCGCTGCTGGCATTGTGGAATGGGTGAAAAGCACCGGCCTCTTACCCTATCTTGCTCCGCTCTCCGCGGATGAACGCGCGGCATTTCTCGCAGATTATGAGTCGCGCATCGCAATGGCCTATCCGGCGGCGCATGATGGCAAGGTGTTGTTGCGGTTTCCGCGTCTGTTCATTGTTGTTCAGAAGTGAGGGGAAGAAACATGATCCGCCATACCGTTGTCTTCAGCCTGAAACATGCCGCTGGCTCGGCGGCGGAGGCACTTTTCCTCAAGGCCGCTGACGTTCTCGCCGACATTCCCGGCGTTCAGAAATTTGAAAAGCTGCGCCAGACCAGCGCCAAGAATGACTATGCGTTTGGCTTTTCCATGGAGTTCAACGACGAGACTGCTTATTCCGGCTACAACGATCATCCCTTGCACGTCGCCTTCGTTCGCGACCGGTGGGTTCCTGAAGTGGCCAAATTCATGGAGATTGACTACGTGGCGCTGTGAGGTCCTGAAAACAAAATGCCTCGCATGTTTCTGAGGGCATGCGAGGCTGATGTATTTGGAAATGGTGCTGCTGCTGTTTGCTGCCTTTTGGTCTCTCGCTTCTGCCTCTGCTCTGCTGCCATCCCGGCAGCGGCACAAGTGAGTACTGACCCTCCCCGAAAAGGCTGGCTTAACTGTTGACGGCCTCCTTCAATATTTTTCCTGGTTTGAACCGGGCCCGTTTGGAGGCCGGCATCTTGATGACCTTTCCCGTCTTGGGATTACGCCCCTCGCCGCCCTTGCGTCGCGACACGGTGAACACGCCAAAGCCCATGAGGCGCACGTCATCGCCATCGCCCAAGGCCTTGATGATGTTTTCAATGGTGGCTTCGACAACTTCCTCGGCTTCGCCGCGCGTCAGGCGCGTGTCGGCGGCCACCTTGGCAATGAGTTCACTCTTGTTCATGGTCCGGAAGCAGTTCCCGTGAAGCAATTCACTTGTGACTGAAAGCACGCTACACACCATTGCCGTTCCGCCACTTGAATCCGGTTCGGCAAGATTCGCAAGCAAAACCGTTGGCGTTCATCCACTGAGTCAGATTTAGTACACAAGCCCTTGATTTTAATGAATTATATACCCGATCTTTCGACCCTTATCACCTATTCTTTGGCATCCGTCCTGCTGTTCATCACGCCCGGGCCGGACATGAGCCTGTTCCTGGCGCGCACTATGGTATCGGGGCGGAAGGCCGGCATTGCCTCGGTCATGGGGGCCAATGTCGGCTGCGTGGGGCACACGCTGCTGTCAGCTTTTGGTGTGTCGGCGCTTATTGCTGCATCACAAATGGGCTTTCTGATTTTGAAAATCTTTGGTGCTGCCTATCTCTTGTGGCTGGCCTTCGATGCCATCCGCACGGGATCGGCCCTCAACGTGCAGACAGAGATGCAGAAACCGGCCTCCGCCATCTCCAGCTTCCTGATGGGCGTAACGGTGAACCTGACCAACCCCAAGGTTCTGCTTTTCTTCATCACGTTCCTGCCGCAGTTCGTCGATGCCCATGATCCCAATGTGCGGGCCAAGCTTGTGTTCCTCGGCGTCTATTTCGTGGTGATCAACATTCCACTGTCGATCATCATGATCCTGGGTGCGGAAAAACTTGTCGATTGGCTGAAAGCCAGGCCCAAGGTCTTGCGCGGCATCGACTTTTCTTTCGCAGGCGTGTTTGCGTTCTTCGCACTGAAGATCGCGTTTATACAGGGGAAATGACCATGATCCTGATCGGCCAGTTTGACTCACCCTATGCGCGGCGTGTCGGCATTACGTTGAAGACCTATGGCATCGGTTTTGAGCATAATCGCTGGTCGGTGTTTGGCAATGCGGATGAATTGTCCAAGGTCAATCCGCTGATCCGTGTGCCAACGCTGGTTCTGGATACGGGCGAAGCGTTGATCGAGACGGCAGCGATTGTTGAGTATCTCGATAGTCTGGCGGTACCGGCCAAGCGCCTCTTGCCCCAGGAAAACCCGTTGCGCTATCGCTGTCAAAGGATTGTCGGCATGGCCTCGGGCGTGTCTGACATGGCGGTGCGGCTGTTCTATGAGCAGCGCCTGCATGATACGCCGTCTGCGGATTTTGTGGCGCGCATGAGCAAGCAGTTGCAAGGGGCGTTGACCTGGCTGGAGGCCGATCGTGCGGCGCGGCCGGGCGACAGCTGGTTTGGCGGGCCGATGACGCAGGCTGATATCGCCGTCACCTGCGCGCTGCGGCACCTGCGTGAGTCACAGCCGGTCGTTGGCAACCTAACGCCCTACCCTGCTCTTATGCGGCACTGTGCGCATTATGAGGCGCTACCCGTGTTTCAGGAGATTTCTCAGGCGTTCATCGCGCCAGCATAAATTCGCGGGCGCAAGAAAAAACCCTCCCCGTTTCCGGAGAGGGCCTGTTATTCGAATTTGAGAGCTTCAGTGAACCGCGCTTTCGCCGTCAGTTGTGCCGGACTTGCCGCGAGCAGCAGCTGCGGCTTCTTCGGCAAGTTCATCCCACTCCACGGCGACAGGTTGGCGCACAAGGGCGTGTTTCAGCACTTCATCGAC
>CALMEZ010000134.1 GCA_937864985.1 uncultured Alphaproteobacteria bacterium | reverse complement strand
ATCGTGGGCTTTTCCTTCGCCTGCGCCACTTTTTCGGGATTGGCAGCGATGATTTCATCGACCGCCTTCTCGATGGCGCCTGTGTCAGTCACCTGCTTCAGGCCACGCGCCTCAACGATGGCGGCGGGATCACCGCCTTCGCTCCACAGGATTTCAAAAACATCCTTGGCGATCTTGCCGGAGATGACGTTCGAGGTGATGAGATCGACAAGGCCGCCGATCTGTGAGGGCGAAATGGGCGATGTCTCGAAGGTCTTGCCTTCCTTGTTCAAGCGACCGAGCAATTCATTGATCACCCAATTGGCGGAGAGTTTGCCATCGCGGCCCTTGGCCACGGCTTCGAAATAGTCCGCCGAGGCACGTTCCGCCGACAGCACCGACGCGTCATAGGCCGACAGACCGAAGGCTGAAACAAAGCGCGCCTTCTTCTCATCGGGCAATTCCGGCAGCGTCTTTCTGATGCCGTCTACCCAGGCCTGCTCCAGCTTTAGTGGCAGCAGATCGGGATCAGGGAAATAGCGATAATCATGGGCTTCTTCCTTGGAGCGCATGGAGCGCGTTTCGCCCTTCTTGGAGTCGAACAGGCGCGTCTCCTGGTCAATCTTGCCGCCATCCTCCAGAATGCCGATCTGGCGGCGGGCCTCGTATTCAATGGCCTGGCCCATGAAACGTATGGAGTTGACGTTCTTGATTTCGCAGCGCGTGCCGAACTCACCGCCAGGCTTGCGCACCGACACGTTGACGTCGGCGCGCATGGAGCCCTGCTCCATGTTGCCGTCGCAGGTGCCGAGGTAGCGCATGATCTGGCGCAGCTTGGTGACATAGGCTTTGGCTTCATCAGCCGAGCGCATGTCGGGCCGCGAGACGATTTCCATGAGCGCACAGCCGGAGCGATTCAAATCCACGAAGCTCATGTTGGGGTGCTGGTCGTGCAATGACTTGCCGGCGTCCTGTTCCAAATGCAGGCGCTCGACGCCGACTTCCACGGTCTTGCCGTCATCAAGGTCAACGGTCACCTTGCCTTCGCCGACCACGGGCTGCTTGTACTGGGAAATCTGATAGCCCTGCGGCAGGTCGGGGTAGAAATAGTTCTTGCGGTCAAAGACCGAGTAATTGTTGATTTGCGCCTTCAGGCCAAGGCCCGTGCGCACCGCCTGCTCAACACAGAACTTGTTGATGACCGGCAACATGCCGGGCATGGCAGCATCGACGATCGAAACGTGATCATTGGGCTCGCCGCCAAATTCGGCCGAGGCACCGGAAAAGAGCTTGGCCTTGGACAGGACTTGCGCATGCACCTCAAGCCCGATGATAATTTCCCAATCACCGGTAGCCCCCTTGATCCAGTCTTTCTTGTCGGCAACGCGTTTTGCGGAATCCATGGTCATGTCCTGAAATGATGGCGCTTCGTAGCCACTGGCCAGCCCGCAATCAAGTGGGCGGGTTGTTTGGTCCATTCGCGGCAATTTCCCGGGCGATGGCGCGAACCAGATAAAGCGCCAGGGCCAACAGTACCGCCAAAACGCCGAGAAAGACCCAGTCTGCCCTGGCGAATTGCGGACCAGAGGGCGTCCAGCGTTGCCAGGTCAAGATACCGGCAAAGACCAGAATTAGCCCCACTGAACCCATGCTGCCCCAGCGCAGGATGGAGATCAGAAGGCGGGCCAGTGGTGACATTTGTGACATTTCTCTCGTGGCTTTCCGGTGCGCATCGCGGCATATATCGCCAAAACGAAGCATAGCTGGAAGGCCCGACTGATACCATGGCGAAAACCATCAAGAACCGCGATGCCCTGAAGCCCACGACGCGCATCGCCACTGCGGCGCGGCAATTCAACGAACATGGCGCCGTGAACCCGGCTGTCTATCACGCATCAACCATCACATTCCCGGATGTGGCGACGCTGCACAGCCGCGCGCAGGATTATACCTATGGCCGCAAGGGCACACCAACCTCCCGCGCCTTCGAAAGGGCTGTCGCAGAATTGGAGGGAGGTTTTGACTGCAAGGCCGCACCTTCAGGCCTTGCTGCGATCACTGCGGCACTGTTGGCCTTCCTCAAGTCTGGCGATCATCTGCTGATGGTGGATACCGTCTATCACCCTGCCCGTCACTTGTGCGACACGCTGCTGGCTGGGCTCGGCATTGAGACGACGTATTACGATCCGCTGATCGGCAAGGGCATTGCCGGCCTCATCAAGCCCAACACGCGCGTGGTCTATTGTGAAAGCCCAGGCTCACAGACCATGGAAATCCAGGATGTGCCTGCCATCGCTGCGGCGGCGCGCAAGGCAGGTGCCATCACCATGCTCGACAATACGTGGAGTGGCGGCCATTTTTTCAAGGCGTTTGACCATGGCTGCGATATTTCCATTCAGGCCGCCACCAAATACATCGTCGGCCATTCCGACGCCATGTTGGGTACAGTTGTTTGCAATGAAGCCACATGGCCGCAATTCAAGGACGCCTTCGAAACCATGGGGCTGTTTGCCGGGCCCGATGACATGTATCTCGGCCTGCGCGGACTTCGCACGATCGACGTGCGCATGCGCCGCCATGAACAGACAGCGCTTGCAGTTGCCGACTGGCTGCGGGCGCGGCCCGAAGTGGAAACGGTGCTTTATCCGGCGCTCACCAATGCGCCGGGACATGACATGTGGAAACGCGATTTTACGGGTGCTTCCGGCCTGTTTTCCGTCGTCCTGAAGCCTGCGGTGGAAAAGGCCGTTGCGGCGATGCTGGATGGATTGGAGCTTTTCTCCATGGGTTATTCCTGGGGTGGTTTCGAGAGCCTTGTGGTGCCTTTCCATCCGCACCGCACTGCCACGACCTGGACGGCACCCGGCCCCTGCCTGCGGTTCCACATCGGACTTGAACATGCCGATGATCTGACGCGCGACCTGAAGGATGGCTTTGCCCGCCTCAAGGCTGCGACTTGATTTCCGGCGGTTCATCACCATCTGCAAGGCCCGGAGGCGATCTGATGAAAAAACTTGCTTTGACTATGCTTGCTTGCGTTTCGCTTGCTGCTCCCGTTTTGGCGCAAGAAGCGGATGATCCGGAATTGATTTTCAAGAAAAGCACGGTGTGGCATTTGCTGTCACCGGATGCCAAGCTCGCCACTTATGTGATCGATGACCCGCAGGTGGAAGGCGTTGCCTGTTATTTCACAGTGCCGGAACAAGGTGGCTGGACGGGCTGGGCCGGATTTGCAGAACAGCGTTCAGAGACGTCCCTTGCCTGCCGTCAGACAGGCCCTGTCGTGATCAAGGCCAAGTTCGATCAAGGCGAAGAAATCTACCGCCAGCGCCGCTCGCTGTTTTTCAAGAAGATGCAGATCGTCCGCGGCTGTGACCCCAAGCGCAATGTGCTTGTATATCTGAGCTACACGGACAAGCTGATCGACGGTAGCCCGCAAAACTCTACGTCGACGGTGCCAATCATGCCGTGGGGCAATACTGCGGCTCCAAAATGCGGTGAGTTTATCAACCCATAGTTGCTATTTTGCCTCATGCACTTTATACGGTCATGAATTCAGCATGATGCGCAATTTCCCTAAAAGTTGATTGTAGTTTTATTAAAAACCGCCTACACAACCTTCGCGGCGGATGGGAACTTGGCGAGGCTCATCTTTTTGGAGGACGGCAGTGTCTATTCGTACAGGAATTTTGGGCCTTGCAGCCCTGCTTTTGGCGTCAGCTACTCCCGCAGCTGCGTTGACGACAACCTCAACCAGCAATTGCCTTGGCGCTGGCCCCGGGGCTTGCACGCTTTACGGCCTCGCAGGTATCGGCGGTGGCCCCACAGGAAATCTTGGCGACGTTCGTACGGCCGCCGACTGGAACGTTTCCATTTTCGGGATCATCACCATGAGCTGGAGCGGCCCGGCTACTATCCTTCGTTCGCAAGGGGGCACCGACAACAGTGCATTGCCGAATGGTATTGGCGGCGGCGCAGTTGAAAATGCACTGCAGAATTCATTGTGGTATGGCCCGCTCGATCTTATCAATCAGTATGCAGCAAATGCACCAAGTGGCGGTTCGTCGGAAGATGATGATGACGAAGACGAGTCACATTCGACAAGCAACACGTTTGCGGTTTCGGGTAATCATACGTTGTTCGACCTGCATTTCGGCGGTGGCTACTTCACTGTCCTGTTTAGCCAGCCAACGACTGTGTCCTTTACACGGAACCAAGGTGTCGTCACCTATGCCTGTGGAACGACAAGGCATCCCAAGACTTGCGAGAAGAAGAGTGGTACTGGCTGGAGCAATGTGCGCGCCTATGATGTTGCAGGTGCCCCTTCGCCTGTGCCCCTGCCACCCGCAGCGCTTCTGCTGATGTCTGGTCTTGGTGGCCTCGGCTTCCTTGGTCGCAAAAAATCAAAGGCTTCCGGCAAGACCAGCGCCGCCTGAGGCAATCTTAAAGAAATCATCGAAGAAGCGCTTCTGGACACAGAGGCGCTTTTTTGGTTGGTGCCGCCTCCCGGGGCCAAATCAATCCTGAACAAACGAAATGACTTATGCCTTCTTCACAAACTCGGTCCGCAGCACGAGGCCTTTGATTTTTTCGTGACGGCAGTCGATTTCGTCTTCGTTTTCGGTCAAGCGGATGCCCTTGATCATGGTGCCACGTTTCAAGGTGGTGTTGGCGCCCTTCACCTTGAGATCCTTGATCAGGGAAACATTGTCCCCATCCTTGAGTTCATTGCCGTTGGCGTCTTTCACGGTCATTCTTGGTCTTTCCTTTGAGATGGCGACCCCGGCATGATTCGAACATGCGACCTAGTGCTTAGAAGGCACTTGCTCTAGTCCAGCTGAGCTACGGGGCCTTGGCTGGGCAAACGCAACTGACGTCAGTGCGTCCACAACTGGGTGCGGCCAAACTTGAAATTGTCGGAATAGGATTTCTTCTGGCGGCGAACCGGCGCTTCCGGCTGCACCTGAAAAGCAATGCCATTCTTCTGGGCGTAGGCCTCGGCCTCTTCCAAGGTTTCGAAGCGCAATCTCACCTGCGTCTTGGTTTCATTCGTCGATGTCCAGCCCATGAGGGGATCAGCCGAACGCGGGGTTTCCTGCTCGAACTCGAGAACCCAGGCTTCTGATTTACCCTTGCCTGACTGCATGGCATTGCGGGCTGGCTTGTAAATGCGGGCTGGCATCATCATTCCTCGTTGTCGGAAGCGGCGGATGGCAGCGCCACCCGAGGCCTTGGCGAAGGGTGGTCGGGGCGGCGGGATTCGAACTCGCGACCCCCTGCGCCCAAGGCAGGTGCGCTACCAGACTGCGCTACGCCCCGACGTGACTTCTGCGGCACGGAATAACGGGTTACCCCCTGCTCCGCAAGCCCGCCCAAATGGTGAATATCAGGCCCACTCAAGGCCTCAGCTCACGGCTTCAGGGATTGGCCGGTACGGCCACATCCGGCATGGTGCCGGCCTGGTCTTCCTCTTCCTTGAAGATCGGATGGAAGACCTTGTCCTCGCGCTGGATGCCCAGCCGCTTCACGGTGCCCGCCGCCACCTCCAGCACCGCCTTGACCGGCTCCTGCACGCTGATCGTCTGCAGCGACATGGGTTCGGTATTCTCCGCCACCGCTGCAATGGAGCCATCGGCGCGGATGAACAGCATGTCGAGCGAGATGTAGGTGTTCTTCATCCACATGGCGGCCGGGCGCGGCTCGCCGAAGTCGAAGAGCATCGCCCTGTCCTCCGGCAGCTTGTGACGGAACATCAGGCCGCGGGCGCGGAGGTCATCGGTATCGGCCACTTCCGCATCGAAAATTGCCGCTTCTTTCTGCGTGACGACGGTCACTGGTTCGATGCGGGCGATCTCCTGCGCATCCGCCAGCCCTGACAAAGATGACAGAACCGTAATGGTGAGCAGGCAGAGAAAAACGCGAAGCAGCCTCATGGCAACCGTGTCACCGGGGATTGCAGCAAAAATGCGGCTGAGGTGAAATCACCTTCAGCGTCTAGTTGGTGTGCGCAGGACCCGAGTCCAGAGAGAGCCGCACTTCCGTCGCCATCTTGCCCTTCGGGCTGTCACCGTAGCGGACATAGATCCACTGGTCGGGGATCAATTCGGCAACTGCGGTTTTGCGCATCACTTCCATGTGCACGAAGATGTCGCCCAGGCCTTCGCCCTCGGTGGCGAAACCGAAGCCACGCGCACGGTTGAACCACTTCACCTTGGCGCGCACCCAGCCGGTCGACGGAGCGACCTCGGAATGGGTGCGGGCCTTGCGCTCCACCGGGTGGATTGCAGTTGAATGATCAACGGAGAGAACCTTGAGGCACTGATAGCCCTTCTGGCGCGCCACGACCTCGCATGCGATCCGCGTGCCTTCCAGCGGCGCATCGAACCCATCCCGCTTCAGGCAGGAGAGATGCAGGAGAATATCCGGGAGACCATTGTCGGGAATGATGAAGCCGTAGCCTCTGCCCACAT
>CALMEZ010000133.1 GCA_937864985.1 uncultured Alphaproteobacteria bacterium | reverse complement strand
CGGGTCAGAGATGGCCCGCCGTTTTTGTTTGCTGGCGTTGCGCGCGGATGGCCTTTCGCCTATAGCCGCCGGCGCGCCACATATTTCAGCAGGGAGGCCACATGTTTCTGTTTGCCGGCCTCGGAAACCCGGGTGCCAAATATGCCTCGAACCGGCACAATGTCGGGTTCATGGCGGTTGATGTCATTGCCGCTGCACATCATTTCGGGCCGTGGAAGAAGAAGTTTCAGGGCGAAGTTTCAGATGGTGTGCTGGCGGGCGAAAAGGTTTTGCTGCTGAAGCCGCAAACCTACATGAATGAAAGCGGACGCGCTGTGGGTGAGGCGGTGCGCTTTCACAACATTCCCTTGGACAAGGTTTATGTGTTCTATGACGAGCTTGACCTTGAGCCGGGCAAGGTGCGCGTCAGGCTGGGTGGTGGCGCTGCGGGGCACAATGGCATCCGTTCCATCGCCGCGCATATCACGCCGGAGTTCAAGCGGGTGCGGCTGGGCATTGGGCATCCGGGCGACAAGGATTTCGTGCTGCCGCATGTGCTGGGCGATTTTGCCAAGAGCGACAGGGATTGGCTGGTGAAGATGCTGGATGCTGTGGCCGACAATGCGTCGATGCTGGTGGATGGCGAAGACGAGAAGTTTCAAAGCAAGGTGGCGCTGGTGATGAAGCCACCGAAAAAACTGGCGGGGCCAAATTCGCCGCGAGAAGAGAAGAAGGACTGATCATGGGTTTTAAATGTGGCATCGTTGGGTTGCCCAACGTTGGCAAGTCGACATTGTTCAATGCGTTGACGCAGACGTCTGCGGCGCAGGCGGCGAATTATCCGTTCTGCACCATTGAGCCCAATGTGGGCGATGTGGGTGTTCCTGATGAGCGGCTAGACAAGCTGGCGGCGATAGCTGGCTCAGGCCAGATCATTCCGACCCGGCTGACGTTCGTTGACATCGCGGGCCTTGTGAAAGGTGCGTCTAAGGGTGAAGGGCTGGGCAACCAGTTTCTGGCCAACATCCGCGAGACGGATGCCATTGCCCATGTGGTGCGCTGCTTTGAAGATGGCGACATCACGCACGTAGCTGGCAAGATCGACCCGATCAATGACATTGAAGTGATCGAGACCGAGCTGATGCTGGCCGACCTTGAGTCTCTCGAAAAGCGCGTGGTCAATATTGAGAAGAAGGCCAAGCAGGGCGACAAGGAATCGAAAGAACTTGCCGACCTGATGAACCGTGCGCTGGTGCTGCTGCGCGATGGCAAGCCGGCACGGCTGGTGGAGCGTTCGCATGAAGAAGAGACGATGTTCCGGGGGCTTGGCCTGCTGTCGTCGAAGCCTGTCCTCTATGTGTGCAACGTGGAAGAGGGGAGCGCCGATAAGGGCAATGATTTTTCTGACCGCGTGAAAGCTTTTGCGGCCAAGGAAGGCAACAAGGCGGTTGTGGTTTCGGCGAAGATTGAATCGGAAATCGCCATTCTGCCGCTGGCTGACCAGAAGGATTACCTGGATGCAGTGGGCCTCGCTGAGCCGGGCCTCAACCGCGTGATCCGCGAGGGGTATGCGCTCTTGGGGCTTCTCACCTATTTCACGGTGGGGCCGAAGGAGGCGCGGGCCTGGACCATCACCAAAGGCACCAAGGCACCAGCTGCCGCTGGGGTGATCCACACAGATTTCGAGAAGGGCTTCATCCGCTCTGAAACCATTGCCTATGATGACTACATCGCCAACAACGGCGAGGCAGGGGCGAAGACCGCAGGCAAGTTCCGTCTCGAAGGCAAGGACTATGTGGTGGCTGACGGCGATGTGATGCATTTCCGCTTCAACACATGAGGCCTCTCAGGCACTTTGAGGATTTTGCGGTAGGCGACCATTTTGCCTTGGGGCCGCACCGCGTGACGCGCGACGAGATTGTTGAATTTGCGCGCGCGTTTGATCCACAGCCGTTTCACCTGGACGAGGCGGCTGGCGATGTTTCGGTGCTACATGGTCTTTCGGCGAGCGGCTGGCACACGAGCGCCTTGCTAACGCGGCTGATGTGTGACGCGGTTCTGACGGAAAGCGCTGTTCTCGGCTCCAGCGGCATGGATGAGGTGAAATGGCTAAAGCCGGTGCATGCTGATGATGTGCTGGCAGGCGAGATGAGAGTGACTGGCGTGCGGGCGTCACAGTCGCGGCCCGGTGTCGGGATCATGACTTTTGTGGCCAGCCTGTCCGCGCAGGATGTTTTGGAGCGCATTGTGATGTCTGGCATGTTCTTCATCCGGCGGCGGGCATGATCGGGCTTTATCTCGATGAGTTTGCCGCCGGGCAGCGGATTGAGCTGGGACAGCATGTGTTTGCGGCAGAGGCCATCAAGCGTTTTGCACGGCAATTTACGCCAGTCGGATTTCATATGGATGCTGATGAGGCAGCACAAGGCTTGTTTGCCAAACCTTCGGCTGCCGGCTGGCATATCTGCTGCGGGTGGATGGTTTGTTTCGTTGAGAGCAACTCCAAGGAGCGGGCGCGGCATGCTGCGAGTGGGAAGGTTTTGCCCGAGATTGGGCCATCACCTGGACTTTCGGCCCTGCGCTGGCCGAACCCGGTCTATCCCGACGATGCCATTTCCTATGGCTTGACGGTGACGGCAAAGCGCGACCTCAAATCCAGGCCAAACTGGGGATTGGTGACATTTCTCGCCGATGGCTTTCACGCGGCGCGCGGGCAGGTTCTCTCCTTTGAAGGGAAAGTGCTGGTGGCGCGGCGCTGAATTCAGTGACCTTCGAATTCCACCAGAGTGTGGACCTTGACGCCCTTGCCCTTGAGCTTTGCAGCACCGCCGAGATCCGGCAGGTCAATCACGAAGGCTGCTGCGACAACGTCACCGCCGGACTTGCGGATCAAGTCAATGGCAGCGCCTGCGGTGCCGCCCGTGGCGATCAGATCGTCAATCAGCAGGATACGATCACCCTTCTGGATGGCATCGGCATGGATCTCGATGGTGTCGACGCCGTATTCGAGCGCATATTCCTGGCCGATGACGCGATGGGGCAGCTTTCCCTTCTTCCGGATGGGGATGAAGCCGCGCCCGAGATTATGCGCAACGGCGCCCCCCAGAATGAAACCGCGCGCCTCAATGCCCGCCACATAATCGATGTTGCCGGAGAGGAAGGGCCAAGCCAGTTCATCCACTGCGGCGCGGAAGCCATGCAGGTTTGAAAGCAGGGTGGTGATGTCGCGGAACAGGATGCCGGGCTTCGGGTAATCCGGAATGGTGCGGATGTAGCGCTTGATGTCAAAGCCATTGCGAAGGTCCATAGGGTTGCTCCTGATTACGGCCACTTCACGGATGGTGGCATGGACGAGAGAATTGAATCGACGTTGCCGCCAGTCTTGAGGCCGAAGATGGTGCCACGGTCATACAAGAGATTGAATTCCACATAGCGGCCACGGCGCACCAGTTGTTCATCACGGTCTGCCTCTGTGGTGGTGAGCGGCAGATTGCGGCGGACAATGGTGGGATAGATGGTCCGGAATGTTTCACCGACATCTTTGACAAATGCAAAAGCTGCCTCAGAGGGATCAAGGTAGTCAAAGAAAATGCCGCCGATGCCGCGCGGTTCCTTGCGGTGGGCAAGCCAGAAATATTCATCACACCATTTTTTATAACGCTCGTAGTCTGCGACAGGATGTTTGGTGCAGAGCGATTGCATGGCGGCATGAAAATCTTGCGCATGAAACCGGCGGACATCGCTGGCAGCGAGCAATGACGTCCAAATCTCGATCACTTCCGGCGCATGGACAATGGGCAGATGCAAACCTGCGGTGTTGTGCTGCACCAACAGCGGCCGGATGAGCTCCTGACGGCCGACGAGCGCGATTTCCCAGCCGAATTCCTTGGCGGTATT
>CALMEZ010000132.1 GCA_937864985.1 uncultured Alphaproteobacteria bacterium | reverse complement strand
CAGGCGCGACGGGTGGCGGCAGATCGGCACGCTGACGCGCAACCTGCACACGTTGCTCGGCAAGCTTGGCTGATGCTTCACGCTGGTTGCGCAGACGCTCGGCAAGCTTGTCGGGTGATGATGGTGCGACAGGCTTGGGATTAGCGCGCGACAATGGTGCTGCTCCGGGCCGCGGCGCCATGGGCGCGGGCCGCACAGCAGGCTTTGCGGTTGCGTCAGCGGGCTTTGCGCTAGCTGGGCGTGGCGCCATCGGTGCCGTGTGGACGACAGGCTCTTCCTTCTTGAAGTCAGCAGAAATCTTCGGCAAGTCCTTGGACAAACCGTTCGTGCCAATGCCAAGCTTTTCGCGCCAGTTGCGCTTCTCTGGGCCGCTGGTCTTATCCTGGTCCATCAGTTCACTTGCCCCATCACATGTCTTCGGCCGGCGTCAGGCCGAGAATCCCTAACCCACTGGCAATACAATAGCGGATTGCCGTCAAGAAAGCGAGACGCGTCCGGGTCATCCGGGCATCACCCTCAACCATGAACCGCAATTGCGGCGCTTCTTTGCCCTTGTTCCACAGCGCATGAAAATCCGCTGCTAACTCATGGAGATAAAAGGATATTCTGTGCGGCTCATGGGCCGTGGCCGCGGCTTCAAGAACGCGGGGGTAGCTGGCCAGCTTGCGCATTAACCCTATTTCGCTTTCGTCCGTGAGCAGATCAAAATCTGCCGCATGCGGAGCATCGTCAGTGATTCCCGCTTCGCGCGCCTTTTTCAAGACTGAACTTATGCGCGCATGAGCGTATTGCACATAGAACACCGGGTTGTCCTTGGACTGCTCCGTCACCTTGGCGAAGTCGAAATCAAGCGGCGCCTCGTTACGCCGCATCAGCATCATGAAGCGCACGACGTCTGGCCCAACCTCATCGACCACATCGCGCAACGTCACGAATTGCCCTGCCCGTTTCGACATGCGCACCGGCTCGCCATTGCGGAAGAGTTTCACCAACTGGCACAGGCGAACCACGACATTGACAGTGCCCTCGCCTGCAAGTGCTGACGCAACAGCCTGCAAGCGCTTCACATAACCACCGTGATCCGCGCCCAACACGTAAACAAGTTCCTTGAAGCCGCGATTAATCTTGTCATTTGAATAGGCAACATCGGAGGCGAAATAGGTGAAGCTTCCGTCGGATTTCTTCAGCGGACGATCCACGTCATCTCCAAAAGCTGTGGCGCGGAAAAGCGTCTGTTCGCGATCTTCCCAGTCCTCCGGCACTTCGCCTTTGGGCGGATCAAGCCTGCCTTGATAGATATGGCCCTGCTGTTCCAGCCGCTTGATGGCCGCATCGACGGCACCTGAAGTGTGCAGAGATTTCTCCGAAAAGAAAACTTCATGGGTGATCTTCAGCGCCGCGAGATCATCGCGGATCATGTCCATCATCATAGCCATGGTCTTGTCTCGTACTTTTGCAAGCCAGGCCGATTCCGGCTGGTCCACGAAGGCCTTGCCGAATTCCCTGGCCAGCGCTTCACCGACGGGCTTCAGATATTCGCCGGGATATAGGCCTTCCGGGATTTCACCGATGTTTTGGCCCAGTGCTTCAAGATAACGCAAATAGACAGAGCGCGCGAGAACATCGACCTGCGCGCCCGCATCATTGATGTAGTATTCCTTGGTGACGTCGAAGCCCGTCGCCGTCAGCAGGGCCGCCAGCGCATCACCGAACACCGCACCGCGCACATGCCCCACGTGCAAGGGACCCGTCGGGTTTGCTGACACATATTCAACATTGACCTTCTTGCCCTGGCCAAATCGCGAATGGCCAAAGCTGTTGCCCTGTTTCAGGATGCTTTGCACGAGGCGCGGCCAGACATGGGCTTTCAGGCGCGCATTAATAAAGCCCGGCCCGGCGATCGACACATCAGCCACGTCCGGTGAAGCCTTGAGTTTTGCCACAAGCAATTCGGCCAGCGCGCGCGGGTTCGAACCCGCCTGCTTGGACAACACCATGGCAGCGTTGATGGCAACATCGCCATGGCTTGCATCGCGCGGCGGCTCTGCGGCGACCTTTGACAGGTCGAGATTGGGCGGCAGCTTGCCTTCGGCTGCAAGGGCAGCCAATGCGGTTTCAACTTCAGACTGAAAGGCGGCAAAAATATTCATGATTCAACAATCAGATAGATGTCTTGGAGTGGCCCGCCCTATCGGAAAAGCGGATCAAGGTCAAACAAGCGCTTGTGCTGGTCAAGGGCATAGCGATCCGTCATCCCGGCGATGAAATCACAGACCTGGCGCGCCCTTGTGTCGGTTTGAGAGAGCATGTCATCGCGCCAGTCCCTGGGCAGCAGCGTTTCATCGCCCATGTAGGCGTGAAACAGGTCGTCGATCACCTTCTGGGCGCGGCTCATAATGTCGGTGACACGGGGGTGGCGGTACATCTGCTGGGTCAGGAACTGCTGCAGGATGCGGTTGTTCTCGCGCATCTGCGGCGAAAAAGCAACAATGGCAGAGGTTGCAGCACGGACATCACGGTCAGACTTGGGGCGCAGCGCGGTGAGATTTGCTCTGGTCTGGGTGACGATGTCATTGACCATGGCGGAAATCACCCGGCGCACGGTTTCGTGCACGGTGCGGTTCTGGTCGAGGTCCGGATAGAGTTTCAACACCTCGCCCAGCGCGTGCCCGGCCAGTGGCACATCACCCAGATCAATGATCTTGAACAGGCCGGCACGAAGGCCGTCATCAATGTCATGGGCATTGTAGGCAATGTCATCTGACACAGCTGCGATCTGCGCTTCAACGGATGCAAAGGAGGCCAATTCGAGGTCATGCACGGTATTGTAGTCGATGATGGCCTGCGGCACGCTATGTGCCTTGTAGTGGCCCAGCGCATGGCCTTCCGTGTCGATCAAAGGACCATTGTGTTTGACGAGGCCTTCCAGTGTTTCCCACGTGAGGTTCAGTCCATCGAACTGGGCATAGCGCCGCTCGAGATGTGTAACGATGCGCAGCGACTGGGCATTGTGGTCAAAACCGCCATAAGGCGCCATCAGCATGTTCAAGGCGCGCTCACCGGCATGGCCAAAGGGCGTGTGGCCCAGGTCATGTGCCAAGGCGAGCGCTTCTGCCAGATCCTCATCCACGCGCATGATACGCGCGATTGACCGGGCAATCTGAGTCACTTCAAGCGTATGCGTCAGGCGCGTGCGGAAGTGATCGCCCTCGTGATACACAAAGACCTGTGTCTTGTGCTTGAGGCGGCGAAAGGCGGTTGAATGAATGATGCGGTCGCGGTCGCGCGCGAAGGCTGATCGCGGCGGGCTTTCCGGCTCAGGGAACAGGCGGCCCCTGCTCTTGTCTGCCACGCAGGCAAAGCTGGCGAGGTGGCTTACCATGGCAAGCCCCCTGCTCTTGACTTTTGGCCGTCTGATCCTGAGATAAGTTCCATGTCGACTCCTGCCATCAGTCTAACACCAGCCGCCGCAAAACGCATATTGCAGCTGACAGGTGGTGCGCCCGGAAAGGCGCTGCGGCTTGCCGTCAATGGTGGCGGTTGCTCGGGCTTTTCCTATGCCTTTGAACTTGCCGATCAGTCAGAGGCTGACGACCTGGCTTTCGAGCGTGATGGCGCAACGGTTCTGGTCGACCAGACCTCGCTGCAGTTCGTTGATGGTTCGACTGTCGATTTCGAAGATGATCTGATGGGCCAACGCTTCAAGGTCAACAATCCGCTGGCCAAATCCTCCTGCGGCTGCGGCACCAGTTTCTCGTTCTAGTTTTCAATTGCCTGCCACGGGCTTTGCCTGCATCCTGCGCGGCATGCGCATCGCCACATGGAACGTCAATTCGATCAAGGCCCACTTCGACCAAGTGACCGCTTTCCTCAAAGCCGAAAATCCTGATGTGGTCTGTCTTCAGGAAATCAAGTGTGAGGACCACGCTTTTCCCACGGCGGCTATCGAAGAGCTCGGCTATTCCTGCGCCGTGCATGGCCAGAAAACCTATAATGGTGTTGCCATCCTATCGCGCTTGCCGATGCAGGATGTGCAGCAGCGACTGCCCGGCGGAGACGACGATGATCATGCGCGGTTTGTGTCGGCCGTGATTGAGGGCAAGGACTTGGTGGTGCGCGTGGCAAGTCTTTATCTGCCCAATGGCAATCCGGCCCCCGGCCCCAAATATGACTACAAGCTGGCGTGGATGGAGCGCTTGCGTGCCTATGCCAAGCAGGAACTGAAAGCCGAAGAAGCTTTCGTGCTGGCTGGTGACTACAACGTGATTCCCGCTGCCATTGACGCACGCAACCCGAAAGCCTGGGAACAGGATGCCCTGTTCCTGCCGCAGACGCGGGCAGCCTTCCAGGGCCTGCTCAACCTTGGCCTCACGGAAAGCTGGCGGGCACTGCACCCGCTGACGGAAGGCGCATATAGCTTCTGGGACTATCAGGCTGGCGCATGGCCCAAGAACAATGGCATCCGCATCGATCACCTGCTTCTGTCACCGCAAGCGGCTGACCGGCTGGTCGCCTCCCACATTCACCGTGACCAGCGTGGCCATGAAAAGCCGTCAGACCATGTGCCGGTTGAGATCACGCTGAAATAGCAAGGCCCGGTACAACGCACCGGGCCTTGAACAACAAACTTGGGAGGAATTACGTGCCGAATTACTTCGGAGCCTTTACGCCCATCGCGGCAAACTTGGCTTCGAAAGGCTTGTAAGCTTCCTTGGCCATGCCGGTGGCCATGTTTTTGGTGGTGTCGATGGCGGTCTGTTTGGCGGCGTCCTTCATCGCGGAGGCGGCGATCTGCTGGAACTGCTGGGTGAGCGAGCCCCACCACTGCAGCGGGTCCACCACGCCGGCCGGCTCGGCCTTGCTGGCCGGTTTGCCACCCGCCTTGCGGCGTGCCGCATTGGCCACGCCCGACACGGTGCCAGCGGCAGTGGCGGCGGTCTCGGCCGCTTTCTGCACGCCCGAGACCACGGTGTCGGCGGCCTTGAGCTTGAGCGCGTTGGCCACGTCGCCCATGTTGAAGTTCATGCCCTTGAGCGTGGCCAGCGTCATCTTCTGCACTTCCAGCGCCTGGATCGTGGCCTTGAGCGCATGGGCGTTCTGGTCGAGCCAGAACTGCACGGCCTTGAGCTCGGCGATGCGTTTTTCCAACTCCTCTACGTTGAGCGTGGGCGCGACCCAGTTGGTCAACTGCGGCAAGGCCGCCAGGCCGGGAATCTGGCTCGTCGCGCCCTTCACCGCCGAGCCGGCGAGGTTCTGCAGGAAGTCGAACCCCGGTACGAAACGCGCGAAGCCGAAGCCGCTGTGGTCGTCGCTCATATGCCGTCTCCTTTTGATCGTCGTGGTGGTGGCGCGGAGTTTCCAGAATATCAGTAGTTGGGCGGGCGCTTTTCGCGCAGGCTTTTGACCCCCTCGCGCACGTCCGGCCCGGAAAAGCCCAGGAATTCCAACGCCAGCGAGGTATCGAAGGCGCCGCCGCCCACCTGGCGCAGCCAGTTGTTCAGCGCGTACTTGGTGAAGCGGATCGCGGTCGTGCTGCCGTTGGCGAGCTTGTCGGCGACCTCATACGCCTTGTCCAGCAGCTGGCCGTCGTCCACCGCCAGCGAGACGAGGCCGATTCGCTCGGCCTCCTCCCCGCTCACGGCCTCGCACAGCATCAGGTAGTACTTGGCCTTGGCCATGCCGCACAGCAGCGGCCAG
>CALMEZ010000131.1 GCA_937864985.1 uncultured Alphaproteobacteria bacterium | reverse complement strand
GTGGTCACCTTGATCGCCTCGCCGTTCCTCGGATTGTTGGGCTGGTTGTTGATGACACGCTGCTTTCGGCCTGTGCCCGCAAGTGCGGCAACACGCTTCACCGGTCCGACAAGGTTGATCAGATTGGTGATGTAGTATGGCCCCATGTCGAGCATCGGGCCGCCGCCGGGCTGAAAGAAGAAGTCCGGGTTCGGGTGCCACATCTCCATGCCTGGACCCATGAAATGGCAGGTGCCGGAGACAATCTTGCCAATCACGCCATCATCAATCGCCTTGCGTGCCAGCTGGTGGGAGGAACCGAGAAATGTGTCGGGCGCTGAACACACGCGCCGCTTCTTTTTCGCGGCAAGTTTCTGGAGTGCGCGCGCTTCTGTGTAAGACAGCGTCAAAGGTTTTTCGGAGTAGACGTGCTTTCCAGCCTGTAGAATCTGGCGTGAGACCTTATAATGAACAGCTGGCACGGTGAGGTTGACCACGATATCGAGGTCGTCATTGCGCAACAGGTCCTTAACAGTCTGCGCCTTGATGCCGAACTCCCGCGCACGGGCCTCGGCTGCGGTAATGTTCATGTCGGCGACGGCCTTGATCTCAAACGTGTTGAAGTTTTTCGCCAGCGTCAGATAGGCCCATGAAATGTTGCCGCAGCCAATAATGCCGACGCCAAGTGTCTTGCGCATGATCCCCTCAGATTCTTGAAATGGTGTTGAACGAAGCCTTGGCCCAGGCCGCGTAATTGGCGGGGTCATCGTGCTCCAGGATGAACTGGGTGCAGCGTGAATAGTCGCGCAGCGCCTTGATGATGGCAGGCCAATTGCCTTTGCCTTTGCCGACAACGGTTTGTCCCATTTCCACGGACATGTCGCCCTTCGTTGCAAATTCCTTGATGTGCACTGCTGTGATGCGCGCACCATGCGCCTTGATCCATGTCAGCGGATTTTGCCGGGCATGGATCAGCCAGCCTATGTCCATTTCCCAATCGAGCAGAGGCGCGCCTTCGAAAATACGCTCGATGGGGAAGGAGCCGTCCTTCATCTTGTGAAATTCGAAATCGTGATTGTGCCAGCCGAAGCCGAAACCTTCTTCGCGCAAAACCTTCGCCACAGCGCCCAAACGTTTGCCGTAACCGCGCCAATAGCCTGGCGTCGGCTTTCGTTCTTCAGGCAGCACAAAGGGACAATAGAAATGCTTGATGCCAAGATTGCGGCCGATGTGAACCACCTTTTTCAATTCCCGCTCAAACGTGGCGAGCGGAAACAGGTGCGTGGTGGGCATGGTCATGCCGTAACCTTGCAGCAGCGCCTGAAACTTCACGGGATCATTGAGGAAGCTGCCGCCGAAACCCTCCACCTCCTTGAAGCCGATGCGGGCCAGTGTGGCGATCACATCTTCCCATGGTTCAAAGTTGCGGGCTGAATAAAGTTGAAATGACAGGCGTTTCGGCATGTGATCTCCCTATGATGCATGCGGCTGTGCCCGCGGCGGCAAAACTAACGGGGTTGACGGCAACTGGCAATCGCGCAACGCTAAACATCTTCTGCAGTGGCAACCAACCAGTCACGGAAAAGTTGCCCCTGCGGTGAAATGGCTGCGCCCGGCTGTCTGATGTAATAGCCGCTGCCCTCATTCACCGTCACATCTGAAACTTGCACCAGGCGTCCGCTGTTCAGGTCATCGGCAATCAGTTGCAAGGGGCACAGTGAAATGCCCTGCCCGGCAAGTGTTGCGGCACGCAGCAGATTGAAATCCTCAAACACGGGTGACTGATCGAGCACCGGAACTTCCACACCGGCTTTGCGGTACCATTGCTGCCAGCCGGTAAAGTTCGTGTCATGCAACAGCGGCGCGCGCGTCAAATCCGATGGCGTGGAAAAGGGTCCGTGGCCTTCAGCAAAGGATGTGCTGCACACGGGGGCTGCAGCACCTTGCAGGAAGGGCACCACGTTTTCGCCACTCGGGCGGTCATTGGCATAGACAATGGCAAGGTCCGCGTCCTGCACGTCGGTCTGCTGGCCGTGGATGGCGTAAACGATGCGAAGCCTAATGTCGGGATGGCGTTGGCGGAATTCCGCCAGACGCGGGATCAACCAGCATGTGGCAATCGACGGAATGACGGCAATGACCAGATGCTTGCCGTCGGGCCTGTCCCGCAGGCGGCGGCAGGCCAGCTGAATGTCTGCCAGTGCGCCCGTCAAAACGGGGGCAAGCGCCTGCCCGGCGGCCAGCAGCCGCGGCTTGCGCTGCGCCCGCTCAAACAGCGGCTGACCCAGCCATTCCTCAAGGGCCCGGACTTGATGGCTGACGGCGGATTGCGTGATGAAAAGCTCGTTGGCGGCGGTCGTGAAACTGCCCGTACGGGCCACCGCTTCAAAGACACGCAAAGCGTTCAAGGGTAATTGTCCTGACATTATTTTATCTCATGATTTCGATGAAACAAACTCCTTTGACTTGGCCTCGTCAATCATAAAACATCACACCCATTTCAAAACCAACAGAATGGACCATTAATAATGCTCATGGAACGGGAACGCCTGCAAAATTACGTCGGCAATGGCGAGAAAGTGAAACCGACATTTTCGGCGGCAGAAATGAAGCGCCGGCAGGATGCGGTGCGCAAGGTGATGGCCGAACTGAAAATCGATGCGGCCCTTTTCACCTCTTACCACAACATCTGCTATCTCTCGGATTTCCTGTTTTGCTACTTCGGCCGCCGCTATGGCCTGGTGCTGGATCACAAGGGTGCAACATCAATCAGCGCCGGCATCGATGGCGGCCAGCCTTGGCGACGTACGTTCGGCAATAATGTCACCTACACCGACTGGCAGAAAGACAATTACTTCCACGCGGTGCGCGGCCTGACCAAGGGCGTGAAGCGGCTTGGCATCGAGTTCGACCACATCAACCTCGACACCATGGCGCTGCTGCGCAGCGAGTTCCCGGACATGGAATTTGTCGATATCGCTGCGCCTGCCATGAAGCTGCGCATGGTGAAGTCTGCCGAAGAAATTGCCCACATCACCGAGATGGCACGAATCGCCGACATCGGTGGTGCCGCCTGCTGCGAGGCCACGCAGGCCGGGACGCCGGAGCATGAAGTGGCGCTGCACTCCACATCAACCATGGTGCGTGAAATTGCAAAGAGCTGGCCACATGCTGAGCTGATGGACACCTGGACGTGGTTCCAGTCCGGCATCAACACGGATGGTGCCCACAATCCGGTCACCAGCCGCAAAATTGAGCGCGGCGACATCCTGAGCCTCAACTGTTTCCCGATGGTGGCGGGGTATTATGTCGCACTGGAGCGCACCCTGTTCTGCGAAACTGCTACCGACGAGCACATCCGCCTGTGGGAGATCAATTGCGCCGTTCATGACCGCGGCAAGGAACTTCTGGTGCCCGGCGCCAAGTGTTCGGACGTGGCCAAGGAACTCAATGAAATGTATCAGGAACACCAGCTTTTGCGCTATCGCTCGTTCGGCTACGGGCATTCATTCGGTGTGCTCTGCCATTACTATGGCCGCGAGGCGGGGCTGGAACTGCGCGAGGACTGCCACACCGTTCTTGAGCCAGGAATGGTCGTTTCCATGGAGCCAATGATTACCATCCCCAACCACCTGCCGGGCGCGGGCGGCTACCGTGAACATGACATTCTGGTCATAACCGCCTCAGGCAACAAAAACATTACTAGCCATCCCTACGGTCCTGAGCATATGATAGTAAAAAAATTATCCTAATGGGAAACGCGGGGGACGTTCAGCGCCTGATGGTTGAGCTATGTGTTGATTTGAAAAGGGGCCAGTCATGAGCACAGCCCCTATCATGGTCAAGTTCGATAAGGTTCAGAAAAGCTACGATGGCGAAACCCTCGTTGTCAAAGACCTGAATCTCGAAATCGCCAAGGGCGAGTTTCTCACCATGCTGGGGCCTTCGGGCTCTGGCAAGACAACAACCCTCATGATGCTGGCGGGGTTTGAAACGGCGACGCACGGCGAAATCAGCCTGGATGGAAAGCCGATCAACCTGGTCGCCCCAGACAAGCGCGGCATCGGCATGGTGTTCCAGAACTATGCCCTGTTCCCGCACATGACAGTGGGTGAAAACCTGTCCTTCCCGCTTGAAGTGCGCAAGATGGCCAAGGACTTCCAGGCCATGGTCGCCAGCGGAAGGGGCGGCGCCAGCATGCCTGCCCACTGCAATGCGATTGCCAGCAAGAACGAAAGCATCGCCAAGGAGTATGACGCCATGGCTGCGGGTTTCCGGCAATTGGCAAAGCAGGCCCAACCCTGAGCAGACATGACTGCCATGGCCTGGGCGATCGACACGCCCCGTTGCCGGGAACCTCCGCGCGCCGATTCATTCTCATCAGTCACGCAATCCATCACCATCGAAAGTCCACCATGCAAACCAAGAGTCAAGCCATGAATATCCCGCAAGTCGCCCTTGCCTCGGTCATCCTGTCGCTCCTCACGGCCTGCGGCGGCGGCGGGGGTGACGGCAGCCCTTCGGTTTCAGGTGAGATCGGCGGCACGGCCACCAAAGGGCCAGTCAAGAACGCAACCGTGGCTGCCTTTGGCATCAGCGGTGGACATGCGGGAGCTCAGATCGCCACAGCGACCACCGATGCCAGCGGGAACTTCATGCTGTCCATCGGGAGCTACTCGGGCCCGGTGATGCTGCAGGCCAGCGGAGGGACCTATGCTGACGAAGCCAGGGGCATTTCCATGACGATGGCCTCAGGCGACATGCTGACCGCTGTCATGCCGAGCATTGCGGCCGGCACGACAAACAACGGCGTGCAGCTGACGCCGGTCACCGCCATGGCGCAGGCGATGGCCGATCACATGGCCGGCGGCATGACAGACGCCAACATCAGAGCTTCAAACACGGCCATGGGCAACTACTTCTCGATCGGCGACATCCTGCACGTGCGACCGATGAATCCCCTGGTGACCGGCTCCGGGGCCGGTGCGGCCATGGACGCCAGGAACTACGGCATGACGCTTGCCGCCATGTCCCAATACGCGAAGAGCCTGAACATGGCGGTGTCGTCGGCGATGGCCACGGCGATGATGACCGATGCGTCCGACGGCATCATGAATGGCAAGAACGACGCCGGTCAGATCTCGATGACGATGGGCGGGATGATGGGCGGCAGCATGATGCCCACCGACGCCGGCACCAGCGGCCCCGCAGCGATGGTGTCTTGTGGCGAGCGCCCGGTGATCGCGATCTGCTGGAATCTGAGCTTCAACCACCTGTTCGAAAAATGGGAATCGCGCCAGAGCGTCAAGGGCCGTTCCCTGATGCGCCGCGTGGTGCATGCCATCGGCAACCACGGCTACACCATCAAAAACAAACCCTTTGAACTCACCGTGGGCGTGCCCCGCACTGCCATTGAAGACGACCAATACGGCGTCTATACCCCCCTCATGCAAGAGATGGGCCGCGCCGTAGAGGCCCACCCC
>CALMEZ010000130.1 GCA_937864985.1 uncultured Alphaproteobacteria bacterium | reverse complement strand
GCGCTGGCCTTCGGCATAGATCGTGTCGAAGGCGAGGGACGACTTGCCCGAGCCGGAGAGCCCCGTGAACACGATGAGCTTGTCGCGCGGCAGATCAATAGAGATGTTTTTCAGATTGTGCTCGCGGGCACCCTGGATGGAAATCGTGCGTTTGTGTTCGGCCATGGAAAGGGACTAGATCAAAACAGGAACGGTTGCAAGGAAACTGAAGCTAACCTGCCATACGTCAGCAGCATGTCAGCAGACTGACACTGTCCACAGAAATATGGTTTGGTTCAATCCGGGATGTTGATGGCAACCCCGGCGCCATTCACGGAAATGCCTGTGGCTTCCACCGTAACAGGCAGTTTGGAATAGGTGCCGGTCAAACGTACGGGCAGGAAAAGCGGGGTTTTCGATGAGGGCACGGCGACGGGGGCGAGCCAGACGCCATAGGAATAAGGCTGCGTGTCGTTGTCTTCGACATCGCGACCGGCCACGGACTGATAGGTCAGCTTGCACTGATACCCAGCGGCGGATTTCTTGACGAGGCTGAGCGACAGATCCACCACGTCGCGCCCGTCATACATGCGCTGTTTGCCGCTGCAGGGTTTGGCGCCCTCAGCACCTTGCGTCATTGCAAAGCGCAGGATAGCGGTCAGGGGGTCCACGGCCTTGCCCTTGCCGGAGGCGGCGATGACGGGGGCGGTTTCCGTTTGCGGGCCGTCCTGGGTGACCAGCGTGTGACCGCCAGAGGCGAAGGTCAGATCGACAGACTTGTCTTTCTTCTTCTTGTCGACAGACTTGGTGAAGTGGGCTGGCACCAGCTTCGCATCCTGGACATTGCCCGTGATATTCATACCGAGCTTGTATTTGGACAACATGTTGGTGACGCCTGTGGTCTTGGCGTTGAAGGTTGCAGAATAATTTGCGCCGTCAATGGTTGCAGAGAGGCCGGCCTTCATCATCGGTGCGCCACCCGTGGAGGCCTGATAGGAAATGGCAATGCTGTCAGCCGCCTGAGCAGCGGCCGTGCTGGCGAGCAAGCCCGCCCATGTGAGTGCCATCCAAAAACGTGTCATTCGCCTGCGCCTGTCTGTCAAAACCGTAACATAGGGGTGCAGGTCAAAGGTGACAAGAATATGGTGCTGCTGCGCCCTAGTTCTCGATGTTCCAGGTGCCGGAGATGAAGTTCTCGTCTTCCTGGGTCTGGCGCTCGAATTTCAGGAAATCATAGTAGCCGCAATTGTCCGGGCCTGGGAATTCTCGGCAGGTGGAGGGGCGCGCGTGATAGATCGTACAGCGGCGTTCCTCGGTGTCAAAGAACTGGCAGATCTTGCCGAAATGCTTGTCGGCCTTGCGGCGCATGACACGCTTGTAGCCGTGGGCCGACTTGAAATATTTCTTTTCCGCTTTTTTCAGTGGCATGTCGAAATGCTTGGCGATGCGTTCGGCATCGCGGTCCTTCACTTCAATCACCGGGTATGAGCAGCAGTAACCTGGGCATTTCAGGCAGTCATATTTCTTGCGTGGCATGGATTCGGCTGGCGGTTGTTAAAGGAACGCATTGATAGCTTGCAGCCTGTTGCAGGCGAAGCAGGGCGTGTTGTTTATGCACAGGAGAATGTGGCGTTTCTTCAGGTTAACGCTGTCTCGCTGCGTGCTGCCTGATCACTTTTTATAGGAACGGTAAAGTCGCACTCCGACCGTCACGAACAGCGCCAACGCAGCGAGTGTCAGGATCAGCGCGACGGAATGGTAGATAAGGCGTTCCCTAGAGACGCCGCCCGCGACAAACGGCGCCGCGTCACCCATGCGGCTGATGGCTTGCCCCACCACATAAAAAACGATTGCAACGACTGAAAACAGCAGGTTCTTAATGTCCATTCTGTTCCCCTGCAGCTGTCTTCATGGCTTCTTGTCGCCGGCAGGATCGGACTTGTTCCCTGATGCCTTGCCCCGGATGGCTTGAAACCTTTTGTTTGTCTCTGCGATTTCTGCGCTCAGCCATTCGCGGAACGCCTTGATTGGGGCGGTTTCGCGCGAGCCTTTCTTGCGCACCAGCCAATAGGCGCCGTGGTCTTTCATTTCGACAGAAAAGGGCCGGGCCAGCCAGCCTTCGGCAAGAGAATCGGTTGACAGGATCTGGTCTGCAAGGGCGAAGCCTTGCCCGGCTTCCGCCGCTTCGATGGCGAGATGGTTTTGGAAAACCGTGCCCGACATATCCATCTCGCTCACGGGTGCGCCGGCAAAGGTCAGCCAATCAGCCCACCACTTCTTGCGGTGTTCATGCAACAGGGTTTCGTCTTTCAGCATTTCAAATGTGAATGGCTGCTTGCCCTCAATGAGTTTCGGCGCGCAGACCGGGAAGATGACGGTGTCTGACAGTTTGGCTGCCTCGACATCGTCCCAGGGGCCGCGACCGTAGCGTATGGCCACGTCAACATCATCGGCGTAAAAGTCCACTAGCCTTGAATTGGGGTCAATCGACAGCTCAATATCGGGGTGCAGGTCGTTGAAGCGGCCAAGCCTGCTCACCAGCCAGCGCGATGCGATTGAGGGTTCAACAGAGACTTTCAGCGTACGTGCCTGGCCCACGGCAGCAGCCTCACGGGAGGCTTCGGCCATCTGATCGAACAAGGGCGTTAGGCGCTGTCCAAACTGACGGCCGGCGTCGGTGAGGGTGACGCCGCGGCCGGTGCGGTTGAAGAGTTCGGTGCCAAGCGTTTCCTCCAATTCCCGGATGTGGCGGGAAATGGCGGCGTGGGTCACAAACAGTTCGGCAGCCGCATCCGTGAAGCTTTCAGCGCGGGCTGCGGCTTCAAAGGCTTTCAGGGCATTCAGAGATGGGAGTCGGCGGGCCATGACATTGCTTAACATGATTCATGTAACATTTCCTTACATATCATGTCAGTTTTAGCCGTTTGTGTTTTTGCGGTGCGATAGGTACATTCTGGCTATCAACTGAAGACCGAAGGAGACCACCATGAACTGGGTTTTTGACACATATTCAAACGTTTACTCGACTGCCATGATGCAGAACGCCAAGGCCATGCACCATGCGCCTCAGGGCCGCGAAGGCAAAGTTCTGCCCAAGATCGTGAAGCTTTTCCATCGTGGGTAAGGCGCTTTTCGCAGTCGCAACATATTCGCAGGTTTAACAAGGCTCCATCCCTTTTTGGGGCCTTGTTTTTTATCCAAAAATGGAACATATGTAGAACATATTGGGTGTGAATCGTACATATTGCCTGTGGATCGTGATGCGAAGTTTCGTGCGGGTCGGCAAGCAAGTGACTATCTAACGTGCAGCAGTGCAAAGGGAGATGCGTGATGGCTGGATCGGTGAACAAGGTTATTCTGGTGGGCAATCTGGGGGCGGACCCCGTGGTGCGCCACACACAAGATGGAAAATCCATCGTCAACCTGTCGATTGCCACCTCGGAAACCTGGCGCGACAAGGGCTCGGGCGAGCGCAAGGAAAAGACCGAATGGCACCGCGTGGTGATTTTCAATGAAAACCTGGCCAAGGTGGCGGAGCAGTATCTGAAAAAGGGCTCGACTGTTTACGTTGAAGGCCAGTTGCAGACACGCAAATACACCGACAAGGATGGCGTTGAGAAGTACTCCACAGAAGTTGTGTTGCAGAATTTCCGTGGCGAACTGACCATGCTGGGCGGCCGCCCAGGCAGCGGTGACAGCGCCGGTGGCGGTTTCGGCGGCGGTGATGATTTCGGTGCCTCTTCCCCCATGGAACGCCCGCGTTCCAGTGGCGGTGGTGCGGCCCGCCAGAGCTTCTCGCGCGATCTTGACGACGAGGTTCCATTCTAAGCCTTTTGCAGGGCTTTTTGCGGTCGATTTTCCTGCCAAAAACGCTTTAAAATCACGGGGTTTCGTTGCATTTGCCGGGTGCAGCGACTAGTGTTTTCCGACGGTGCGCGAGTCGCGCCGCAATGGGTTTTTTCCAGGGGTTCTGGTGAGCGACGAAAATGAAAATGGCGGGGGTTTGCCTCCGGTCAATCCGCAGGGTGTTGCCCCCATCTCGATCGAAGACGAGATGCGGCAAAGCTATCTCAGCTATGCCATGTCGGTCATCGTCAGCCGCGCCCTTCCGGATGTCCGCGACGGCCTGAAGCCGGTTCACCGGCGTATCCTGTTCACGATGGATGAAAACGGCTTTACGCCGGACAAGCCCTACAAGAAGTCTGCGCGTATCGTCGGCGATGTGATGGGTAAGTACCATCCGCACGGCAATATGGCGATCTATGATGCGCTGGTGCGCATGGCGCAGGATTTCTCGCTGCGTCTGCCGCTGATCGACGGGCAGGGTAATTTCGGCTCCATCGACGGTGATCCGCCGGCTGCCGACCGATACACGGAATCGCGACTGGCGCGCGCGGCCATGCCGCTGCTCGATGACCTCGACAAAGACACGGTCATTTTCCAGGACAACTATTCCAACGAATTCCAGGAACCGACGGTTCTACCCGCGAAATATCCGAACCTTTTGGTCAATGGCGCAGGCGGCATTGCAGTGGGCATGGCCACCAACATGGCGCCGCATAATCTGGGCGAGGTGATTGATGCCACGCTGGCGGTGATGGACAATCCGGCGATTGGCCTTGATGACCTGTTGCGCATCATCCCTGGCCCTGATTTTCCGACGGGTGGCATCATCCTCGGGCGCGCCGGCATAAAGAGCGCCTTTGGCACGGGACGCGGCTCGATCCAGATTCGCAGCCGTGTCGAGACGGAGGAAATCCGCAAAGACCGCATGGCGCTGATTGTCACCGAGATCCCGTATCAGGTGAACAAGGCGCAGATGATCGAAAAGATCGCCGATTTTGTGCGCGACAAGAAACTGGAAGGCATTTCCGACATCCGCGACGAGTCAAGCCGCGAAGGCATGCGGGTTGTTATCGAACTGAAGCGCGATGCTGAACCGGAAATCGTTCTGAACCAGCTGTGGAAGTATTCTGACCTGCAGTCGAGCTTCAGCGTCAACAATATTGCGTTGGCCAATGGCAAGCCCGAGCAACTCACGTTGATTGACCTGCTCAATCACTTTATCGCTTTCCGCGAAGAGGTGATCACGCGCCGTACCAAATTCCTGCTGCGCAAGGCGCGCGACAGGGCGCATATATTGGTGGGCCTGGCCATTGCGGTTGCCAATATCGATGAAGTCATTCGCCTGATCCGTGCCTCAAAGGATGCTGCCGAGGCGCGCGAGGCCTTGATGGCGCGGAACTGGCCCGCCAAGCAGCTGGAGCCACTGATTGCGCTGATTGCCGATCCGCGGCACCGCCTGCGCAGTGACGGCACCTACAAGCTTTCCGATGAACAGGCGCGCGCCATT
>CALMEZ010000129.1 GCA_937864985.1 uncultured Alphaproteobacteria bacterium | reverse complement strand
GTCGAGGGCGTCGGCCACCTCGCGGGTGATCCGGATCGCCTCGTCGATGGGAAGCTGCTTCTCCCGGTCGAGCCGGCTCCTGAGCGTCTCGCCCTTGATGTAGGGCATGACGTAGTAGAGAAAGCCGCCGGCCTGGCCCGAGTCGAAGAGCGGGAGGATGTGCGGATGCTGGAGCTGCGCCGTCGTCTTGATCTCGACGACGAAGCGCTCGGCCCCGAGCACGGCGGCCAGCTCGGGGCGGAGGACCTTCACCGCGACCTTGCGGTCGTGCTTGAGGTCTTCGGCGAGATAGACGGTGCCAAAGCCTCCGCTGCCGATCGTGGAGAGGATCTTGTACTTGCCAATGATCTGGTCGCGAAAGAACATTCGACGAGCCTCAGTATAGTACGGTCCGGCGCGTCCCGCTCGCGCTCCTCACCGCCAACGTGATGACGCTCATCGCATGCCCCGCGCGCCTGTGTCGTGCAATGGCCTCTGCGAATCTCGTTGATGTGCAGGTGACCGTCAATGACGGCAAGTGAGGTGCGATAATCGCTCGCTGTGAGCGCGCCCCGCTTCTTCGCTCCCACGCTCGATCCCGGCGACGACATCGTGGAATTGCCTCGCGACGAGGCCGAGCACCTGTCGCGAGTGCTGCGGCTTGGCGTCGGCGACGAGGTTGCCGTGTTCAACGGACACGGTGTCGAGTTCCGCGCCCGTGTCGTTGCGGCCGACCGCCGCGACGCGCGCGTGCAACTTGTGTCGCGCATCGAGGCCGCGCAGGAGTCACCGGTTCGCGTCACGCTGGTACAGGCCGTCCTCAAGGGCGACAAGATGGACGGCCATGATTTCGTTGCATCGGCCCTGAAAGCCGGAGCAGGCATCGCCGTCGTGTCACGCTCGACCGACGACATGCGCGCCGCAGGTCCGCTTCTGGTGGTCAAGGACGATCCTTTGCGTGGCCTTGAAGCGATGGGCCGCGCCGCGCGCGCCCGCAGTGCTGCGAAAATCGTCGCCGTCACGGGAAGTGTCGGCAAGACGTCGACCAAGGAAATGCTGCGCGTCGCCTTGTCGGCCAGCGGCGAGACCCATGCCTCGGCCGCTTCGTTCAACAACCACTGGGGCGTCCCTCTCACTTTGGCGCGGCTGCACCCGTCATCAGCATTCGGTGTCTTTGAAATCGGCATGAACCATTCCGGTGAGATCACGCCTCTGGTCGGCATGGTGAAACCACATGTTGCCGTTGTGACAACCGTTGCCGCCAGCCACCTCGGGCATTTCAAATCACTTGATGAAATTGCCGCGGCCAAGGCGGAAATCTTCTCAGGAGTCGTACCGGGAGGAGCCGCTGTCATCAACCGGGACTCGCCCTATTTCGAATTTTTGAAGACGCAAGCTAAGCGCGAGGGCATCACCCGCATTCATGGCTTCGGCAAACATGAAGACGCTGATATCCGCCTGATCGGCCTCGCGCTCCACGGCCACTGCTGCTGCATCACAGCCTCGCTGTTCGGCGAGAAAGTGACCTACAAGCTCGGCATGCCGGGTGAGCACATGGCGTTGAACAGCCTTGCCGTTATGGCTGTGGCAAAATTGGCGGGCGCTGACGTGGCCCGAGCCGCACTTGCATTGTCGGAGGCCAAGCCAGCCAAAGGCCGCGGTGTGCAGGAAACATTGCGTGTCCCCGGCGGCACGCTGCAACTGATTGATGAAAGCTATAACGCCAACCCGGCCTCCATGGCGGCGGCCCTGGCGCTGTTGCCGCACAACGGAAAAAGCGGCAGGCGCATTGCCATCCTCGGTGACATGCTGGAACTTGGCACGTTTGGTCCTGACTTGCATCGCGCCATTGCCAAGGATCTGACAGCGAACAAGGTTGACCTGCTCTTTGCAGCCGGCCCCCTGATGGCTGAATTGTGGAGCGCTGTTCCAGCAGCGATGCGCGGTGCTCACGCTGCAACGTCTGCCGAGCTGAAAGAGGCCGTTTTGGGCGCCTTGCAGGCCGGTGACCGGGTCGTGGTCAAGGGCTCGCTTGGCAGCAAAATGGGGTTGATTGCCGAGGCCATCAAGGCCAAATGGCCCCCGGTTGAATCGGAAAAGTGAGCGCTCATGCTGTATTACATCCTGACCCATCTGACGGCTGAAGTCTCCGCCTTCAATGTGTTCCGGTACCTGACCACCCGCACGGGCGGGGCCATCATCACGGCGCTGTTGTGGATTTTCCTGTTCGGCCCCTGGATCATTTCTCATCTCAAAGTGAAACAGGGTAAAGGCCAGCCCATCCGCAGCGATGGCCCGCAACGCCACATCGTGGAAAAGCAAGGCACACCGACCATGGGCGGCCTGATGATCCTCTCAGGCATTTTCGTTTCGACGGTCTTGTGGGCTGACCTGAGCAATCTTTATGTCTGGGCCGTCCTGTTCGTGACTATGGGTTTCGGCGCCATCGGCTTTTATGACGATTATCTGAAGGTGACGCGCGCCTCGGTGCATGGTTTTTCTTCCAAGCTTCGTCTCGCTTCAGAATTCATCATCGCCGGTATCGCCGTGCTGTGCTTCATGTGGATCGGCGAAAAGCCGTTGTCCATGTCACTCGCCTTGCCATTCGCCAAGGACCTGCTGATCTATTTCGGCCCGTTCTTCATTGTCATCGGCGTGCTCGTCATTGTCGGTTCCGGCAATGCCGTCAACATTACCGATGGCCTTGATGGCCTCGCCATCATGCCCGTGATGATCGCGGCAGGAAGCTACGCACTCATTGCCTACCTTGTCGGAAACTTTGTTTTCTCGGAATACCTGCAACTCCATTTCGTGCGCGGCACAGGGGAGTTGGCCGTCATATGTGGCGCGGTTGTGGGAGCTGGGCTCGGGTTCCTGTGGTTCAACGCGCCACCCGCCATGATCTTCATGGGTGATACGGGATCGCTTGCCCTGGGCGGTGCGTTGGGCGCGATTGCCGTCGCCGTGAAACACGAAATCGTGCTGATGATCATTGGCGGGCTCTTCGTTCTCGAAACAGTGTCTGTGATCGTGCAGGTCATTTCCTTCAAGACCACGGGCAAACGCGTTTTCGCAATGGCGCCGCTGCACCATCACTATGAGCAGAAAGGCTGGAAGGAACCGACCATCGTCATTCGCTTCTGGATCATCGCTTTTGTGTTGGCGCTGATTGGCCTTTCAACCTTGAAGCTGCGCTGAACCATGTTTGCTGCATCCACATTCAAGGGCAAAAAAGTTGCTGTTTTCGGATTGGCGCGCTCCGGCGTGTCCTGCGCCATGGCCTTGTCCATGGGTGGCGCTGAAGTTTTCGCCTGGGACGATTCCGAACCAGCCGTGGAGAAAGCCCGGGCCGAAGGTCTGCCGGTCACCAACCTTCACACCGTTGATTTCAAGTCACTTGCCGCTTTGGTGTTGAGTCCCGGTGTGCCATTGACCCATCCCGAGCCACATTGGACAGTGACAAAGGCGCGTGCCGCCGGCATTGAAATTATCGGCGACACGGAAGTGTTTGTCCGTGCCGTCCAGGGCACAGGCGCCAAGATCATCGCCATCACCGGCACCAACGGCAAATCGACAACGACAGCGCTGATCGGCCATGTGCTGAAGCAGGCGGGCCTTGATGTCGAAGTGGGTGGCAACATCGGCAATGCCGTTTTCAACCTGCGCAAGCCCACGCGCGACTTGCATTACGTGCTGGAGCTCTCATCCTTCCAGATTGATTTGATGCCGGGCCTCGCACCCGACGTGGGCATCCTCACCAACCTGACACCCGACCACCTGGACCGTCATGGTTCCATGCAGCACTATGCTGACGTGAAGGCCCGCATGTTCGCCAAGCAGCGCGATGACCAGACGGCACTTGTCGGCGTCGATGATGACTGGTGTGCGGCCATTGCCGACAAGATACACACCGGTGCTGCCGTGCACCGCGTGTCGGTCGTGCGTCCGCTCACCGATGGCATATCCGCCCCAGATGGCATCCTCAGGGATTGTGTGAGCGGAAGGCAGGTCGCCTCCATTGATTTGCGCGGCTTCCACGCCCTGAAGGGACGCCACAATTGGCAGAACGCCTGCATGGCTTACGGTTGCGCCGCGGCCTTGAGCATCGCGCCAGAAGTGACTTCAGATGCCATGGAAAGTTTCCCGGGTCTGGCGCATCGCATGCAGGAAGTGGGCAAGCTTGAGGGTGTTGCCTTCATCAACGATTCCAAGGCCACCAACGCCGATGCCGCCGAAAAGGCACTCGCTTCGTTTGATACGATTTATTGGATTGCCGGTGGCATAGCCAAGACGGGTGGCATCGAGCCGCTTGAACCTTACTTCAGCCGCATCAGGAAAGCTTATCTGATTGGTGTTGCTGCTGCAGAATTTGCCCGGACACTGGAAGGCAAGGTTGCTTACGAGATCTGCGAAACACTGCCGCGGGCCGTAACGGCAGCCGCCCGGGATGCCACGGCGGCGAAAGAAAAAGGTGCTGTGGTGCTGCTTTCGCCCGCATGCGCGTCTTTTGATCATTATAAGAATTTTGAAGTGCGCGGCGACGCCTTTGTCGATCTGGTGTCGCGGCTGCAAGGTGTTGTCATGTCACAGAGGGGGCACGGCTGATGTTGATTTCCCGCACCGACAGGGGCGTGCTGGCACGCTGGTGGTACACCGTCGATCGCCCTTTGCTTTCCGCCGCATTGCTGTTGATGGCCATGGGCGTGTTGATCAGCATGGCGGCAAGCCCGCCCGTGGCCGAGCGTATTGGGCTCGATCCCTTCCACTTCATCCGCAGCCAGCTGTTCTACCTGACCTTTGCTGTCGTTCTCATATTCTCTGTCTCTTTCTTTGACCGCGTCTGGGTGCGCCGTGCCGGTATGATCGGCTTTGTAGGTTCGCTGGCGCTCATGGCCTTGGCACTGAAATTTGGGCCGGAGATCAAGGGTGCCCACCGTTGGATCAATATTGGCCCCATCAGCATTCAGCCCTCGGAATTCGCCAAGCCCACATTCGTGTTGTTGGCGTCGTTCTTCCTGGCTGAACGGGTGCGCCAGCCCGATATGCCCGGCCATTTTATTGCCTATGGCCTGGCGGGATTGTTCCTGGGGCTTCTTGTGCTGGAACCGGATTTCGGCCAGGCGGCCCTGACGGTCGGCACTTTCGGTGCCATGTTGCTGGTATACGGCATTCCGTGGACCATCATTTTCGGTCTTGCGGGTGCTGTGTCGGCAGCGGGTTTCGTCTCTTATTTTCTTGTGCCGCACGTGGCCTCGCGCATCGACCGCTTCCTCAATCCGGAACAGGGTGACACCTTCCAGGTGGACACGGCCATGGATGCCTTCCGCAATGGTGGTGTGCTGGGCACGGGGCCCGGAGGCGGCACAGCTAAACTCATCTTGCCGGACTCGCACACTGACTTTGCCTACTCCGTTGTCGGCGAAGAGTTTGGCCTGATTGCCTGCCTGATGCTGATGTCAGTGTTCTTCTTCATCATCATGCGCTCACTCAAGAACGCCAAGGGGCAGGGCGATCCTTTCACGGCACTGGCCATGACCGGCCTCATCACTATGTTCGGTCTTCAGGCCTGCATCAACATGGGCGTTAATGTGGCCCTGCTGCCGGCCAAGGGCATGACGCTGCCTTTCATCTCCTACGGCGGCTCGTCACTGATGGGCTCTGCCGTTCTCATGGGCTTCGTTCTCGCACTGGGCCGCCGCAAGTAATGTCAACGCAACGTGTCATTCTGGCGGCCGGCGGGACGGGCGGCCATTTGTTTCCGGCGCAAGCACTCGCGGAAGAGCTGAGCCGCCGCAACATCGACATCCACCTGATGACCGATGAGCGGGTGCGTGACTATGGCAAGGCCTTCCCCGCATCGATGACACACATCGTGCCATCTGCCTCGCTTTCGCTGTCTGATCCGATGCATGCGCCGCAGCGGCTGCTGAGACTCTATCGTGGCTACCGGCTGGCTGGATCGTTGTTTGCCGAACACCAGCCTGCGGCCGTTGTCGGGTTTGGCGGTTATCCCTCGCTGCCACCCCTGATGGCAGCAAGCAAGAGCAAAATTCCCTCCATCGTCCACGAACAAAACGCTGTGCTTGGCCGCGCCAACAAGCTGCTGGCCAAGCGCGTCAACTCAATAGCCACGTCGTTTGAAAACGTCTTGGGCGTTCCGGCGATGGCGGCAAAGCGCGTGAAGCTGACTGGCAATCCCGTCCGCGCCGCTGTGCTTGCCGCAGCCGATGGCGAATATCCCAAATTGGATGTCACTGGTCCGATCAACCTTCTGGTCTTCGGTGGAAGCCAGGGTGCCAAGTTCTTTTCCGATGCCATGCCACCTGCCATCGCAGCTTTGCCGGAAGCCTTGCGCAGGCGCATCTGGATCACGCAGCAATGTCGGCCTGAAGACATGGACCGCGTGCGTGCCGAATATGAAGCGGCTGGCATCACTGCCAATCTAGCGCCCTTCTTCAAGGACATGCCTTGGCTCATGCGCGCCGCACACCTTGTCGTTTGCCGCTCCGGAGCATCGTCAATCGCGGAGCTTGGAGTGGTCGGTAGGCCCGCCATCCTGGTGCCGTTGCCACATGCCATCGACAATGACCAGCTGCGCAATGCTGAAAGTTTTGCCAAGGCCGGTGGCGGCTTTGTCCACCCCCAGGCGAGCCTCAATCCTACCCATTTTGCTGGGGTTTTGGCCCAGTTGCTTGAGCGCCCAGAGGCCCTTAAAGAGGCCGCCGCCAAGGCATTGTCCCATGGCCGCCCCGATGCCGCCCGCAGGCTGGCAGACCTCGTTCTAACCACCATGGCCAAGACCTAAGGCCATCAGGAGACTCTTCGTTTATGAAACTTCCCCGCGACGTTGGCCCCATCCACTTCATCGGCATCGGCGGCATTGGCATGAGTGGCATTGCCGAGGTGATGGCCACGCTGAATTACAAGGTTCAGGGCTCGGACATTTCCGACAACTACAACGTGGCACGCCTGCGCAAGCATGGCATCGATGTTGCCATCGGCCATGACGCCAAGAATCTGGGCATTGCGCAGGTCGTTGTCATTTCCTCGGCCGTGAAACCCGATAACCCCGAACTCATCGAAGCCCGCGCCCGCTATCTGCCTGTTGTCCGCCGCGCCGAAATGCTGGCTGAACTGATGCGCTTCAAATCCTGCGTGGCCGTCGGTGGCACGCATGGCAAGACCACCACGACTTCAATTGTTGCCGCGCTGCTGGACAATGGTGGCCTCGACCCAACCGTCATCAACGGTGGCATCATCAATGCCTATGGCACCAACGCCCGCCTGGGCAAGGGTGACTGGATGGTGGTGGAGTCGGATGAATCCGACGGCACATTCGTCAAGCTGCCGGCCGACGTGGTCATCGTCACCAACATCGATCCGGAACACCTGGACCATTACGGCACCTTTGACAAAGCCAAGGAAGCTTTCTTGGCCTTCGTCGAGAACATTCCGTTCTATGGATTCGCTGTGATGTGCATCGACCATCCGGTGGTGCAGGAACTGATCGGCCAGGTGCGAGATCGCCGCGTCATCACCTATGGCACCAGCCCCGCTGCCGATTACCGCGTCATGGACATTGGCTATCGCGACGGGGCGACGCGCTTTGCCGTGAAGGTGACAGAACGCGTCACCGGCAAGTCTCATGTCATTCCAGATTTGGCCCTCAACATGCCGGGCGACCATAATGCCCTCAATTCCACCGCCGCCCTCATTGTGGCCCGCGAATTGGGCATGAGCGATGATGCCCTGCGCAAAGGCCTCGCCAGCTTCGAAGGCGTCAAGCGCCGCTTCACGAGAACCGGCGAGCACAACGGCGTGACCGTGTTTGACGACTATGGCCATCACCCCGTTGAGATCGCCGCCGTGCTGTCGGCCGCGCGCCGTGTGACCAAGAACAAGGTTGTGGCTGTCATGCAGCCGCACCGTTACACGCGCCTCTCCAGCCTGTTCCCGGAATTCTGCGCCTGCTTCAATGATGCGGATTCCGTGATCATCGCGCCGGTCTATGCCGCTGGCGAAACACCGATTGATGGCGCATCCCACACCAAGCTCTCGCAAGGCATCCACGACCGCGGCCACCGCTCGGTGCAGACGATCGATGATCCGAAGCAGCTGGCACCACTGGTCAAGAAGCTGGTGCAGCCGGGCGACATCGTGGTTTGCCTCGGCGCCGGCACCATCACCCAATGGGCTTATGCCCTGCCGCAGGAACTGGCGGCGCTGGACTGATTTTCATGACACACAAGCTCGATGGCGAAAGCCTGCTCAAGACTCTTCCCCCCGTGCGCGGCCGCCTGGAGGCCATGGCCTCACTTGCTGACCTGACATGGTTTCGCGCTGGTGGCCCGGCAGAGGTGCTGTTCACGCCCGCCGATGAAGCAGATCTTGCCTCTTTCCTCAAAGCCTTGCCTGCCAAGATCCCGGTCTATGTGATCGGCGTTGGCTCCAATCTTCTGGTGCGTGATGGTGGCGTTCCGGGCATCGTGGTCCGCCTGGGCAAGGGCTTTTCCGATGTGAAGCTGGAAGATGGCCACCGCATTCGCACCGGAACGGCGGTGCCCGATGTGCGCGTGGCCCGCTTCGCGGCTGACAATTTTATCGATGGGTTAACCTTTCTGAGAGGTATACCGGGCACCATTGGCGGCGCGCTTCGCATGAACGGCGGGGCCTATGGCGGCGAGACAAAGGACGTGCTGATTGAAGCCCGTGCTGTGGATCGCCAGGGGAACATCCACGTGCTGACCAACGCCGACATGAAATATACCTATCGCCACTGCGGCGCAGCCGAGGACCTGATCTTCACTGAAGCGCTGTTACAGGGCAGGCTCGGCAACCAGGACGAGATCATCGCGGCCATGAACAAGATCACCGAGAGCCGTGAGGCGACGCAGCCGATCAAGTCGCGCACTGGCGGCTCAACCTTCAAGAATCCACCGGGCCAGAAATCCTGGCAACTGATCGACAAGGCCGGCATGCGCGGTTTCGCCGTCGGACCAGCCAAGGTTTCTGAATTGCATTGCAACTTCCTGATCAACGAGGGCGGTGCCACGGGCGCGCAGATCGAGGAACTGGGCGAGACGGTGCGTGCCAAGGTCAAGGCGACATCAGGCGTTGACCTGGAATGGGAGATCAAGCGCATCGGCATTCCGGCGGGAGATGCCGCATGATGCAGAAGCCGCAACGCATCCCGAACGAAACCACCGTTGCTGTCTTGATGGGCGGTTGGTCGGCGGAGCGCAAGGTGTCAATGGCCTCCGGCGAGGCCTGCTTCAATGCGTTGAAGCGCGCCGGCTTCAATGCCATCATGGTAGATGTGAAGCGCGAGACCATTTCCAGCGTGCTGCTCGACATGAAGCCAGACGTGGCCTTCAATGCGCTGCACGGCAAATGGGGCGAGGATGGCTGCGCGTCAGCGTTGCTCGAAACATTGCAGATCCCCTACACACATTCTGGCGTGCTCTCCTCGGCGATTGCCATGCACAAGGAAAAATCAAAGGCCTTGTTCCGCGAGGCCGGAATTCCCGTGGCTGAAAGCAAGTTGGTGGACCTTGAAATTGCGGCCACGTCACATCCCATGGCGCCGCCATATGTGGTGAAGCCGGTGGCCGAAGGCTCCAGCGTCGGCGTGCATATCGTTGACAACACGCGGAACGGCCCGGCCAGCATCATTCTTGAGCAGCGCGCCATCTTCGGTGACCAGGTGATGGTCGAGAAATTCATTCCCGGCAAGGAGCTGACCTGCGCCGTGATGGGCGATGTTGCGTTGGGTGTAATCGACATTGTGCCGAACATCGGCTTTTATGATTATGAAGCGAAATATGCGCCGGGTGGCTCACGCCACATTCTGCCCGCTGAAATTCCCAATGAAATTTATCGCAAGGTGCAGCGCTATTCGCTGATGGCGCACCAGGCGCTGGGCTGCCGTGGCGTCAGCCGGTCTGATTTTCGTTACGACGACACCGTGGGCCAGGAGCCGCAGGTCATTCTTCTCGAGATCAACACGCAGCCCGGCATGACGGGCACCTCACTGGTGCCGGAACTTGCTGCCCACGCTGGCCACTCCTTTGAGGAACTGGTGACGTGGATGGTCAATGATGCCTCGATTGACAGGTGATCGATATGGGTGAACGCCGCAATCCGAATTTTCGCCCCGATATAGGCATTGGCCTGCGCCAGGCCACGCGCGTTGGTGCGCTCGCCCTCCTGGGCCTGTCGGTGATTCATGGATTGTCGCTGTCGGGTGATGCGGATGGTTCAGGCAATCCTTTCCGCAACTGGCAGGGCAAGCTGTCTGAAATGGTTGGGCTTGCTGCCGACAACATCCAGATCACGGGTGTTGAACATCATGATCCCGCACAAGTGTTGGCGGCCATCTCCGTGCGCCCCGGTGCCAGCCTTGTGGGCTTTGATGCCGAGACAGCGCGCCGCCAGTTGGCGAAGCTCGACTGGGTTGAGAGTGCCGGTGTGCAGCGCCAGTTTCCTAACCAGCTGATCATCAACGTGGTGGAACGCCAGGCCTTCGCCATTTGGCAGAATGACGGCAACTTCGGCGTCATCGACAAGTCGGGAACGCCAATGAGCGGCATCTCGCCTAAGAGCTTCAAGAGCCTGCCGCTGGTCACGGGCGCGGGCGCCAACACTGCAGTCGCTGAGCTTGTTAACCAATTGGAAGCCACGCCAGACCTAAAAGCGAAGGTCAGGGCGGCTGCACGTGTGGGTGGGCGTCGCTGGACACTCTATCTCGACAATGGCGTGAAGATCGCCTTGCCGGAAGCGAATGTGCCAGAGGCGCTGGCGCGTGCCGATGAACTGGACAAGTCCCAGGGGCTTTTGTCCAAGGGCATCACGCAATTGGATTTGCGGCTCGCCGACGAAATGGTGGTGGCGCTGGCGGTGGTTGAGCAACCAGACACGGCCAAGGCCAAAGCCGCCCAATAGGGCGGTGAGTTAGGGGTGGAATGAGTATGAAGCCTGGTTCTTTGAACAGCCGCATGGGATCGCGCCACGGCTCAGCATCGGTGCCAACAACCTTGGCCAGCCTTGATGTTGGAACCACGAAGATTTGCTGCGTCATCGCTGATGCATTGCCGAGCAAGCACAAGGGTCTGACGGACGCACAGCCCGCCTTGAAAATTCTGGGCTTCGGCCAGACCGCCTCGCGCGGTGTGAAGGCAGGCTCCATCATCAATGTTGATGAAGCTGAGCGCGCCATCCGCCAGGCCGTTGATGCAGCCGAGCGCATGGCCGAGCGCCACATCAACGCCGTGCACGTCAATGTCTCCGGCGGCCGTCCCCTGTCGCAGGTCACACGCGGGTCCGTGCAGACGCTGGGCGGCGTGGTCAGCCCGCGCGATGCCGACAACGCCGTGTCCAATGCCATCGCACAGGTTGATGTCGGCCAGCGCCAAGTGCTGCACCTGATGCCGGTGGCCTTCTCGCTTGATGGTGTTGAATCGCCTGCAGTGCCCATGGGTCTCCATGGTTCCACGCTGACGACGGATATGGGCGTTGTCACCGTGGATCCCGCTGCCTTGCGCAATCTCTCGCTGACTGTCGAACGTTGCCATCTCTCGGTCTCTGGCTTTGCTGTTTCGCCCTATGCGGCGGCGCGCGGCGCACTGGCTGCCGACGAGCGTGCCCTTGGCACTATTGTCATCGACATGGGCGGCGGCACCACAAGCGTTGCGATATTCAGGCAGGGCAAACTCGCCTCGGCTTTCGTGATCCCGGTGGGCGGCATGCAGGTGACGGCCGATGTGGCGCAAGGCCTGTCGACAACGCTGGCCCATGCCGAACGCATGAAGACGATGTTCGGCGCCGTCTGGCCCGCTGGCTATGAAGACCGCGAGATGCTGGCCGTGCCGTTGGTCGGTGAGCGCGGCGTTGACACGGTGCAGAAGCTGCCGAAAAGCGCGCTCTGCGCCATCATCAAGCCACGCATCGAAGAGATTTTTGATCTGGTGATCCAGCGCCTCAACGAGCAGCCACAGCTTGCCGCCATGGCGGGCCGGGTGGTGCTGACCGGAGGCGCCAGCCAGTTGCCGGGCCTGCGCGACCATGCCCAATTGATGTTCGGCCGCCAGGTGCGCCTTGGCCAGCCGCAGCCGCAGGCCGGTATGCCCGAGATGGCCCGCAGCAGCGGCTTTGCCGCAGCCTTTGGCTTGCTGAACCTCGCCGCCCAGCCCGACAAGCTCTACGCCATGCCGCAGGCCGCCCAGGCTGCCATCGACCGCTCACAGCTGACCTATGCCCAACGCGTTGGGCGCTGGCTGAAGGAAGCGATTTAGGATCCTACAGCCGTTCGCGAAATATTGTTGCGGATTTCCACAATAGGAAAATAGAACTTGACACCGCGCGGTACTTCGACTATATTCCGATAAGTTCCACGATTGCATCCAGTCGCAGGCGAACACCCCTCGTTCAGCAAAAGTTTTGAGCCGATCACGAAAACGACGTGAGCGGGGGTGATGGCTTG
>CALMEZ010000128.1 GCA_937864985.1 uncultured Alphaproteobacteria bacterium | reverse complement strand
TCGCGGATGCCGTTCCACATCTGGCGTGGAATGGTCTGCTGGTCAGGGCTGGCGATGAACAAGACCGCCACCACCTCGTCGAAGGACGTGACAAAGGCAAACAGCGCGCCCGAGATGATGCCGGGAAGGATGAGCGGCATGATGACCTTGAAGAAGGTGCGGGGAGGTGAGGCGCCGAGTGAAGCCGAGGCGCGGATCAGCGACTGGTCAAAACCCGATAGCGTGGCAGTCACCGTGATGATCACAAACGGAATGCCCAGCATGGCATGGGCCAGGATGACGCCGAGATAGCTGTTGGCGAGGCAACCCTTGTGCGAGAGGAACGGCGCAAGCACGGCACCAATTGCGGTGTCAGGCGAAACACAAGCCGATGAAAAGGCGAAGAACAGGCCCGTGGCAATGATGATGATCGGCACAATCATTGGTGAAATGAGGATCGCCATGATGAGGCGGCGATAGGGCATTTCCGGGCGCGACAGGCCAAGGGCTGCGATTGTTCCGAGTACCGTTGCCAGGATGGTGGCCCAGAACCCGACCCAGATCGAGTTCTTGGCGGCGCGCACCCATGTGGCTTCGCGCCATACCTGCGCCCACCAGTTGCTGTCGCGCACGGCATCATCCGGTGCGTTGACGCCGAGCGTGAGCAGCGCGTCATACCAGCGCATGGAATAACCCGTTGGGTCGAGATGCAGCATCTTCTGCGTGAAACTGAAATAGGGTTCCACATTGAAAGAGAGCGGAATGACGATGATGATCGGCGCAATCAGAAACACGAACACGGCCACGCAGATGGCCCTGTAGGTATAGTACCAGGCGCGTTCGAGCGGTGTTGCATAGGCCGGTATCGCCATGTTGTTACCCGAGCTTGAGGCGATCGATGCCGATCAGCCGGTCATAGAGCCAATAGAGAACCAGAACCGCTGCCAGCAGGATGGCAGCCAGCGCCGCAGCCATCGACCAGTTGGATTTGGACATGTGGAAGGCAATAAGGTTCGAGATCAGCTGCCCATCCGCACCACCAACCAGCGCCGGCGTTATATAGTAACCAACCGCCAGAATGAACACCAGCAACGAACCGGCAGCAATGCCCGGCAATGTCTGTGGCAGATAGATGCGACGGAATGTGGTCCAGCTGGTGGCGCCCAGCGAACGCGCCGCACGGGCATAGCTTGGCGGAATGACGCGCATCACCGAATAGAGCGGCAGCACCATGAAGGGCAGCAGGATGTGCGTCATCACAACAATCGTGCCCGTCTGGTTGTAGACCATCGGAACACGGCTTCCGTCAGCGAGCAGGCCAGCGCCGACCAGCAGGTCATTCACCACACCTTGTTGCTGCAGAAGCGCAATCCAGGCGCTGGTGCGCACCAAAAGCGACGACCAGAAAGGCAGCAGCACCAGGATCATCAGCAGGTTGGCCTTTGAGGCAGGCAGCGTCGCAAGCAAGTGAGAAATCGGAAATGCGAGCAGCAGGCAGATCAGCGTGATGAGCCCTGAGAGGATGAATGTCTTAACGAAGAGGTAGATGTAGATGCGTTGTTCAGGGGCAACCTTTTCCATGCCGCCATCAGCCGAACGCTTCATGTCAGCCGAAACCATGAAGAAATCCGAACTCCAGGACGAGGACGCCGTGCGCAGCGAGGCCCACAGTTTCGGGTCACCCCACATGGAATTGAGCGCCACCATCTTGTCCTTGAAGGGGGCTTCCATCTTGGCCGCTTCGCGGGCACCAATCTTGAAAAGCGACGATGTTCCGGGGAACGTGAAATTGATACGCAAGCCAGCCTCGCCTGATGTCTTGGCGTTCTGCATAGCGGTCAAGTCAGAGACCAGGGCTGCATAAGCGCTCTCGTCAATCTCCGACCCTTGTGGATGCGCCGCAAACCATTGCGACAGGGCGGGCGCATTCTTCGAAAACATGTCGTTGTAGGCCGAGCGTTCCAACATCTGGAAAATCGGCACGATGAAGCTCAGCACCACAAAGGCGAGCAGCGGAAATACCAGCAGGAAGGCCCGCCACTTGGCGCGCCGCTGGGCGCGCGCCAGCGCCACCTTCAGGGGCGTGCCGTCAGCCGTTTGCAGGGGCGCTTGTTTGGTCACAGGGGCAGGGCTCTTGTTTTTGGAAAGGAGCGGGCGCAGGTCAAAGCCTGCGCCCGCAGGTCGTCATCAGTTGGCAGCGAGCCAGGCGTTGAAGCGCTCGTTCAACTCTGCGTCATGGTCCACCCAGAACTGGAAGTCCGACAGCAGCGAGTTCTTCATGTTGGCTTCAGCCGTTGGCAGGTTTGGCGCCATTTCGGTCTTGCCGTCCTTGAAGATCAGCTTTTCTTTCATCGACGACTTGCGCGACGGGCCATAGGAAATGTTCTGGGCCTGGGCGCGCAGACCGTCCGTGGATGTGGCATAGGCGATGAAGTCCTTAGCCATATCCATGTTCGGTGCGCCCTTCGGGATCACGTACATTTCGTTTTCATAGACCTGGCCATCCCAGACGATCTGGAACGGCTTGCCTTCGGCAACGGCAGCGTTGAACAGACGGCCGTTATAGGCGGTCGTCATCACCACTTCGCCGTCAGCGAGCAGCTGCGGCGGCTGGGCGCCAGCTTCCCACCACACGACGTCCTTCTTGATCGTGTCCAACTTCTTGAACGCGCGGTCAACACCTTCCTTGGTGGACAGTGTCTTGTAGACATCAGCCGGAGCAACACCGTCAGCGATCAGGGCGAATTCGAGGTTGCCCTTGGCGCCCTTGCGCAGGCCACGCTTGCCGGGGAACTTCGTGAGGTCATAGAAGTCAGCGGCCGTCGTTGGAACCGTGCCGGTGATCTTGGTTGTGTCATAGCCATAGACGTTGGCCCACACGTCGGTTGAAACACCGCAATCGGTCACAGCGCCGGGCAGGAAGTCGTCCTTGGCGGCCGTGCCGTCGCTGCCCGGAGGAAGCGTTGCAGGGTCAATCTTTTCCAGAACGCCTTCGTCACACAGGCGGATGGCATCGGCGTATTCAACCGAAGCGACGTCAACCGTCACGTTGCCGGCTTCAACCTGTGCCTTGATCGGCTGAGCAGGGTTGTCGCTGTCAACCATCTTGGCAGCGTTACCAGTCTTGGCAGCCCAAGGCTTCACATGTGCTTCGTTCTGGGCACCGCCATAGGCGCCGCCCCAGGACATGACCGTCAGTTCGGCGGCATGCGCCTGCACGGCAAAGCCGGCCAGCGCCGTCGTCAAAATCAGCAGTTTCTTCATCTTCGTCTCCCTTTTTGGATTCAAGAGTTGGTTAAAAGTCCAGGCGCACTGTTCCGCGGCAGCGTGCCTTCATCAAGGATCAAGGGCTCTGGCATCCTGCGGATGCCAGCCGATCTTGATCTTCTGTCCCGGGGAAAGCGGCTGCTCGCCCTGGGCATTTCTGCTCTTCATCACGAAATTGTCTGAGCCCGCCACGCGAAGCCGCGTGCGGAACACGTCGCCCATATAGATAAATTCAAGAACTTCGGCATCGATGGCGTGCGCGCCCTTCGGCACTTTGCCACTGTGATGTTCAATGCGCTCGGGGCGGATTGAAACCAGTGTCTTCTGGCCCTTCTGGGTCACGTTGACAGCGGTGGCATCAATCACTTCGCCCGTCGTGAGGCGCACCAGGCAGGTGCCGCCAGTGATCTCTTCGATGGTGCCGGGCAGCTTGTTGTTCTCACCGATGAAGCCCGCGACGAAACTGTTTTCAGGCCGTTCATAAAGATCGGAGGGCCGGGCGAGTTGCTGAATGATGCCATCATTGAACACGGCAATGCGATCTGACATGGTCAGCGCTTCGCCTTGGTCATGCGTGACGTAGACAACGGTCACGCCCAAGCTGTCGTGCAGATGCTTGA
>CALMEZ010000127.1 GCA_937864985.1 uncultured Alphaproteobacteria bacterium | reverse complement strand
ATATTTGACGAAGGATTTTTTCTCGTTGAGATCAAGAATGTAAAACTTGTTGATCCAAGGCGGGGCGATCAGCAGCGGCACGGCATGCACGCGCGCCGTCTGGGGTGTGTATTGGATGAGTTCGAATACATCATTGCGGAAGATCACCTTGCCCGGCGTCGTTGCAATGTTCTCACCCAGCTTGAAGCTGGACCCATCAACCTGCTTGATGCGCAGGCGGCCATCGGGCCCGGCAAAATCCTTCTGCAGCCTCTCCATGCCCTGCAACAGGTTTTCACCATTGCTCGACAGCGTGGCGCGCACCACCTCCGGATTGGTCATCGGGAAATTGCTGGGGGAGAGCGCATTGGCGATGTTCTCGACGTAGAACTTCGCCTTCTGCCGGGTGTGCGGATCAATACCATCGGCATTGGCCACCATCTCCTGGGCCCAGCGTGTCGAGACCAGATAAATTTGTTTGAGGAAATCGAAGATTGAATTGTCGACCCAGTCAGGGTCTTTGAAGCGCTTGTCGGATTTTGCGGGAGCAGCCACCGGCTCCACCGACTGGCCCAGCGCCTTGGCCCAGGCATTGTTCCAGACTTCCGTATATTGCGCCCAAAGTCTGGTCTGCGCCTCCATCAGCTTCTGCGGATCGGCAAGATGGGCCTGCCACACTTCACCCAGTGTCTGGCTGATCTGCGCCACCGGCACCATCTGGGTTTCCATGTCAGCGCGGATGCGTTCCGGATTTTCTGAAAGACTCTGCGCCAGCTTGCTGGCCTGCTGGTAGACGGCCGCCAGATTGTGCGCCAGTTTGGCAGGGTCCGTCAGATGCAGCACCGAAGGCACAGCGGGCTTGCTGTCGGCGGGCGGGGCACTGGTGGATTTGTCAGCCATATTCACAGTTTAGACCACCCTTTCAAGGCTGCAAGCCGCTTCTTTCTGCGTCACGGCGCCTTCCTTGCCAAATCGCACCCTCAAGGCCATAAGACACGCCATCAACCTGCCTCCGGGCAGCACAATTGAGACAAAACCTATGACGAATGCATTAAGGCTCGGCATTGCAGGCTTGGGCACCGTTGGCACCGGTGTGCTGGACATCCTGAAAACCCATGAAAAACTGGTTGACCTGCGCGCCGGCCAGGCTGTGCGTGTGGCAGGTGTTTCAGCCCGCAGCCGCGGCAAGGACCGGGGCCATGACCTGTCGTCATTAGAATGGCAGGATGATCCCGTCGGGTTGGCCAAGTCCAAAAACATTGATGTGTTCGTTGAACTGATGGGAGGAGACTCGGGCCCGGCCAAGGCCGCCGTCGAAGCCGCACTCGATGCCGGCAAGCATGTGGTGACGGCCAACAAGGCACTGCTTGCCAAGCATGGTGTGGCGCTGGCGAAAAAGGCGGAAGCCTCTGGCCTTGCCTTGAATTTTGAAGCAGCCGTGGCGGGTGGCATTCCCGTCATCAAGACCCTGCGCGAGGGCCTGGTGGGCAACATGCCGCGCAAGGTGTTTGGTATTCTGAACGGCACCTGCAACTACATTCTCACCAAGATGGCAGATGAAGGCCGCAGCTTTGCCGATGTGCTGAAAGAAGCGCAGGCATTGGGCTATGCCGAGGCTGATCCAACCTTTGATGTCGGCGGCTTTGACACCTCGCACAAGCTGGCGCTGCTCGCAGCACTTGCCTTCAACACCGAAGTCAATGTTGATGCCATCACCATCGAAGGCATCGAGGCCATCACTTTGGATGACATCCGCAATGCCTCGGAGATGGGCTACAAGATCAAGCTGCTCGGTGTTGCGGTTCGCCATGAGGCAGGCGTTGAACAGCGTGTTCACCCCACATTGGTGCCCAAGGGTTCACCCATGTCCGACACCGACGGTGTGTTCAATGCCGTTGTCGTCAAGGGTGACTTCGTGGGCGATCTGATGCTCGAGGGCAGGGGAGCGGGCTCTCACCCCACAGCCTCTGCTGTTGTGGCCGATATTGTCGATGTGGCGCGCGGCAACATGCGTCCTGTCTTTGGCGTGCCGGTGGGCAAACTCAAGCCTTACAAGACACCACCCCTCAAGGCCCATGAAGGCGGATATTATGTCGCCCTGCAACTGCACGACAGGCCGGGCGCGGTGGCCGCCATCGCCAAGATCCTGGCAGACGAGAAGATCTCGATTGAAAGCATTGTCCAGCGCGGCAAGCCGAGTGGCGAGGCATCGCGCGCCACCGCGCAATTCATCCTGATCACCCACGACACCCTTGAGCCCGCTATCCGCAAGGCCATGGCGCGCATCGAAAAGGAT
>CALMEZ010000126.1 GCA_937864985.1 uncultured Alphaproteobacteria bacterium | reverse complement strand
CATGGTCAACGTGGCCAATCGTGCCAATGTTGCAATGCGGCTTGTCGCGGTTGAATTTCTCTTTTGCCATGTCTTGATCCTCGGCTCTTTTCTATCCAGTTAAAACAAATCACGCGCCATTTGGCGCGAGGGCCAAATCGGGCGCGTCTTTAGAAAAACTAAGTGGGAATGGCAAGGGCCGATTGCAAGGCTTTGCTGTTGCTGCAGGCGGGTAAAACCGCAAGCGATCATGAAATGGAGCGGGTGAAGGGAATCGAACCCTCGTATTCAGCTTGGAAGGCTGCTGCTCTACCATTGAGCTACACCCGCACTTCTCAATTCATCCATCCGGCGGAGCTGGATGGTGGGAGAGGTAGGACTCGAACCTACGAAGCCGTAAAGCAGGGGATTTACAGTCCCCCCCCTTTGCCACTCGGGACACTCTCCCGGACGCAAGTACCGGAATCCATTTCGCTCTTGCGCCGAAGCGCTTGTGCGGGGCGTCCTATGCCGCCCTGCCCGCCTGCTGTCAAGCAACTGAATTTGAATGATCAGCCGCCGCTGCCAGACGCACTGAACCACTTGGCATAAAGCGCATCGTAGCTGCCGTCTTCGCGCATGCTGAGCAAGGCTTCATTGACGCGTTTGCGCAGTTCCGAGCCACGTGGGAAGACAATGCCGTAGTTTTCCTTCTTGAACATGGATCCCACGACGCGGACTTTTCCCCGACCGGTGGTGGACGCGTAATAAAGCAAGACAGGTGCATCAAAGACTACGGCGTCCAGCTTGCCCTTTTCCAACGCCTCAAAAGCGTCTGTGATTTTTTCGAACTCCTGCAGCTTGGCGCCATGGGTTTGTAGAAACGCTGCGGACGTCGATCCCGTGGTGGTGCCCACGGCCTTTCCTGGCAAATCATCCGGGCCACTGATGCCGCCTTGCAATTGTTGTACGGTGAAACTCGAGGTCAATTCTGCCTGCCAATAGGTCAGGAACAACAGGCTGACGAACACGGCCGCCGCAGACAAAATTCGGCCATAAGACGAACGCGGCACATCACCTTGTTGACCTGCAGCTGCCCCCAGCGCCCAAGCCATGGCTTGGAAAATGCCAGGGAAATAACTCTGCGAAAAAACAGACTCCTTGTGTGAGCGCTCAGCAAACCAGGCGAGATGTCCGGGGATCAAAATCAGCAAACCCAGAATGGCAAGGAGATAAGGCATTGCTCCGCGCGTCAAGAACCCAAGAAGGTCGCGCCACGACAAGCCATTGCTATCTGTGTTCTGAACCAGGATTTGAAGGCCGCTTTCAAACATGGGTTGGGAGAAGTCGTATTGCTGTTCGCGCGCGGCGGTAATGGAGATGGCCGCAATGCCGATTTGGGCCTGCGCAGAATCGACTGCCGCGAGAATTTCCTTGACGTTGCTGGCGCGCTTCCAAGTGAAATCAATATTGGTGCGCTTGGCAAGCTCGGTCCAAAGCTCGGCCGAGAAGCCGGTATACTTGTCGCCATCCTCAATGACAAAAGGTGGCAACACACGTGTTACCACCACTGCCTTGGTTGGCGACTGTGGAACGACTGCACCCTGCCCACTGTCCTGAGCCCAGCTAATAGATGCAATAAGAATCAGCGACAGAAATGAGCAGAGCAGACGTTTCAAAGAGGGATTCCTGGTTCACCGTTGACCTGCATCTCTAGCGCGAAGCCACGGAGAGAGGGAAGGCCCAACACCTGGCGGTGGACAAGTTCGTTGTATCAGGCAATAGACTTGAGGCGCGGCGATTTCTGTTCCAAGCTGCGCAGGCGTTGCTCTTCTGTCATGATGTAGTCCCGGGTGAGGGGCATGACACTCTGGTCTTTGCCGAACTGGATTTGGAAGTTGTTCATGCCGCCAAAGCGGAATGCACACTCGGAAGCCGCCAAATAGAACTCCCACATCCGGCAGAAGCGCTCGTCGTAGATGGCCTTTGCCTTGTCCCGGTTGTCGGCAAATCTCCTGCCCCATTCGCGCAGCGTGCGGGCATAGTGAAGGCGCAGAATTTCAACGTCAGTCACATAAAGCCCATATTTTTCCAGATGCGGCAGGGTTTCTGACAGTGCCGGAATGTAGCCACCCGGAAAGATGTACCTCTTGATCCAGGCGCTGGTGGCTCCGGGGCCATCGGAGCGGTTGATGGAATGCAGCAGTGCCATTCCATCATCTTGCAAAAGCTCTGAGACCTTGTTGAAAAATTCCGGAAAATGGCCGACGCCTACATGTTCAAACATGCCAACGGACACAATGCGATCAAACTTCATGTCGAGGTGACGATAATCCTTGAGCAGAAACCGCGCACGATCCTGCAGGCCGCGCTGTTGCGCCCTTTCATTCGACAGCTTGAACTGTTCTTCCGATAATGTGACTCCCGTGACATCAGCACCGCAGATTTCAGCAAGATAGAGGCCGAGACCGCCCCAGCCTGAGCCGATGTCCAAAACCTTCATGCCGGGCTTGATGTTGAGTTTTGCTGCGAGGTGGCGCTTCTTGGCGAGTTGAGCCTCTTCCAGAGAGGACTTCTCGTTTTCAAAATAGGCGCAGGAATATTGCCGGTCGACATCAAGAAACAAGTCGTAAAGCTTGCCGCTCAGGTCATAGTGGTGGGCGACGTTCTGCTTGGCTTTGCCGACGGGATTATGCTGCGACACACGTCTGGACAACATGCGCGCCTTGTCGAAGATGGCATGGATACCGCTGAGTTTGCCGCCGTTGGTGTTCACCGGCGTGGTGACCTGGAAGACCTCCTCGCCGGTGAAGTTGGCGGGCAGCAGCGAGCGCGGCAGACCGGTCTGGTTGTAGGGGATGTTGATGCGCAGGCTCTGGATGTAGGTGCCGATGTTCTTGTAGAAGAGCCCCAGGCCGACGAACGCGTTCTTGTCGAAGTACCACTCCAGGTTGGCATCCACGGTCTTGGCGCGGAACGGCTTCAGGAGCGGGTTGCCGGTGGTGATCGACAGCGTGCCAGTGGTGCTGATGGTGCCGCCGGGGTTGAGGTTGCCCAACTGCGGGCGCGCCATCACCTTGGCCGCGGCCAGCCGGACGATGAAGTCCTTGGTGACGTTGAGCGCGAGGAAGTCGGGGATGCCCGCGGTCGGCGACGTGATCACCAACGGCAAGTTCGAACTGGATCCGATCGCGGTGTTCGGGTGGTCGGTCTACGCGGCGGCGAGCGCGGTGCTGATGCCGTACGGGAGCCTGGCGGCGGTCCGGGGACGGCACGCCGCCATGATGGGTCTGCGTGTGGTTGAGGCGATCGTTTCGCTCACGTCCTTGTTCCTGCTGCTGCGGGCGCTGCACGTGGACGCGTCCTACGTCCCGTATGCCCTGGCGCTCGGCTCGCTCGCGATGCCGGCAGTCGCGCCGACCGAGCGATCCGCCGCCGTGCAATCTTTCCGGCCGCCCGGCCCGACCCAAGCGCCGACTCGCTCCGAGCCTTTGGGCGCGGCCGCAGCGGCTGAGGGCCCCCCGCAACCAGCCTACGATCCGTTTGCCCGGCACGGTGAGGAGGAGCCGCCCGCCCGTGTGCCCTGCCGGTGCTCCTCGAGGTGGCGGAGCCGGATGATCTCGCGCTCGCGCCAGGGGAGCTTCTGCAAGACC
>CALMEZ010000125.1 GCA_937864985.1 uncultured Alphaproteobacteria bacterium | reverse complement strand
CCGGTGGCATAGGCACGGCCCTGCTTGTCGAGCTTCGGCGTAGCCGGAGCGACGGGGGCTGCCGTTGCGGCAGATGCCAGACCCATGGCCTGGCCGAGGTTTGCGAGAGTTGTCTGTTCGGCCATGGTATCAGCCCCTTACCGTGTTCTTGGCGTTCATGGATTTGACATCGAGGACGACAGGATTCTGCGCAACGTGCGGATGATCCTTGCCCTTGTAGATGCGGAGATTGGTGAGCTGCTGCTTCTTGAGGGCAGCGCCCGGCAACATGCGGCGGACAGCGGCTTCAATGACGCGGTCCGGATGCTTGCCATCGAGATAATCCTTGGCGACGCGTTCCTTGATGCCGCCGGGAAAGCCCGTGTGCCAGTAATACTTCTTCTGGTCGCGCTTCTTGCCGGTGAACACGGCCTTTTCGCAGTTGATGACGATGACGTTGTCACCGCAATCCATGGATGGCGTGAAGGTCACCTTGTGCTTGCCGCGCAGGCGGTTGGCGATGACCGTGGCAAGGCGGCCCACAACAAGGCCCTCTGCATCGATCAGCACCCACTGCTTCTGAATATCCGAGGCTTTCGCCGAATAGGTTGTCATGGGTCTCTCTCAGTTTGTCTGAAATATGGCAATGCGAGCGCAAGGCCCGCAATCGTTGGCGCAGCTCATGCCGATTGCAGCACAACAAGTCAACCCCAATATGCGCAAAATGGCAATAATTCCGATGTGGTATTATAATACCTGACTTTGGTTGCAGCATGTGTGGTTTGCCATTTTGCGATAGGCGGCATGCCGATCATCGTTTATGATTCACCGCATTATTGGAGTCTGAGACCTTGCGCGCCATTCTCGCCGTTTTCCTGTTGTCGGGCAGCCTGTCTACGCTGGCGATGGCCCAATCGGCAGACACCACCACAACGGCTCCGGCCACGCCGCCTGCCGCCACGACAACAGCACCTGCGACAACAACGCCCCCTGCCACGACACCTCCGGCCGCTGGGACAACAGACCAGGGCACCACGCCACCTGCCACAGCCGACCAACCCCCGCCTGCCCCCGGCGATTCCACGGTCGACCCCAACGCCGATCCGAATGCCGACCCGAGCGCTGCCGATGGATCGGGCGATGATGTGAGCGTCGGCGACATTCCGGACGTGACTGTGGTGGAGCTGAAGCCCGACACATCGCGAAAGGCACTCGATGCCTATGTGCTGGTCCGTGACAAGTATAAGGACGAGCAGCTTGAAGACTACGAAAGCCTGCAGGACTTTGTGGACAAGAGCCCGAAAGGCAAGGCTTTCGAGGCCGACATCAAGGCGGCGGGTTTTGCCAGCATGGATGAATGGAACAACATTATTACCAATCTGAGCTTCGCCTATGCCAACATGGTGGAAGACCAGACGGCCGACCTCAACCAGCAGATCGACGAGATCAAGAACGACAACACCATGGCCCAGGACATGAAGGACCGCATGGTGAAGGCGATTGCAGCGATGATACCTTCGGAGAACAACAAGAAGGTTGTCGAGGAAATCTCCAAGGATCCGGCCTACACCGATAAGCTGAAAATGCTTGAAACCGAAAACGAGACTGAGTGAACGCTGATGACTGAGCTGGTCCGGCGTGACAAGACGGGCCATGTCCTGCGCCTGACACTCAACGACGACGCCACGCGCAACAGCCTTTCGGAAGCGATGATGACCGCACTTGCCGGTGCGCTGGTCGACGCAGAGGGCGATAGCGGTATTGGCGCAATTGTACTTGCTTCCTCCGGGAAGGTCTTTTCGTCGGGCCACAATCTCAAAGAACTCACGGCGCATCGCGACGACCCCGACAATGGCCTTGGCTACTATCAGAAAATCTTTGGTCTTTGTGCGCGTCTCATGCTTTCCATCACACGGCATCGCTGTGCCGTCATTGCCGAAGTGGATGGCCTGGCCAGTGCGGCTGGCTGCCAATTGGTGGCAACCTGCGATCTGGCCTATGCCAGCCCACGCGCCGGCTTCTGCACGCCGGGTGTCAACATCGGCCTGTTCTGTTCGACGCCCATGGTGCCGCTATCTCGCAATGTGCCGTCGAAGCTTGCCATGGAAATGCTCTTGGCGGGAGAGGTGCACGGCGCTGAGTTCGCGGCGCGGGCCGGGTTGGTCAACGCCGTTCTGCCACCGGATGAGTTGACCCGACATGTGATGGCGATGGCCGAGAAGATTGCCGGCAAGTCGCAGCAGGCGATCCGTTATGGCAAGCGCAGTTTTTACGAACAGCGCGCCCTGCCCCTGGCTGATGCCTATGAGATGACAGCGGCCATCATGGTCAAGAACATGCTCGACGGTTCGGCCTGCGAAGGGCTTGATGCTTTCCTCAACAAGCGCCCGCCGCAATGGGAAGCCCTGTCATGAAGCCGCGCCTCAATTTTGTGACACTGGGTGTCTCCGACGTCGCCCGCGCCAAGGCATTCTATACGCGGCTCGGCTTGACCGAACATGGGATGAGCAATGAACATGTTGGCTTCTTTGACATCAATGGCGTGGTGCTCAGTGTTTACGGACAAGACGCGCTGGCTGAAGATGCCAAGCTCGCCGGGGCGAAGCCGCCGGTTTTTCGCGGCGTGACGCTGGCCTGGAATGCCGAGAGTCCGTCGGACGTCGATGCGATCCTTGCTCATGCTGTGGCTTGTGGTGCCAAACTGGTGAAGCCCGGCGAGAAAGTGTTTTGGGGTGGTTATTCAGGCTATTTCGCTGATCCCGACGGGCATCTTTGGGAAGTGGCGCATAATCCCTTTGTATCGATCGATGCCAATCACCACATCAAGTTACCATGAACCACGACGCCTACTCTCCTGACTACATTCGCCACATCTTGCGCGAGGTCAAAACCATTGCGCTGGTTGGTGCGTCGGCCAATGACGTGCGGCCGTCATTTCTGGTCATGAAGTACCTGATGGAAAAGGGCTACACGGTGATCCCCATCAATCCGGGGCTCGCGGGCCAGGACCTGCTCGGCCAGAAAGTTTATGCAAGACTTGCAGATGTGCCCGCAACTATCGACATGGTCGATATTTTCCGCAACTCCCAGGCGGCACTTGGCGTGGTTCAGGAAGCGTTGGCGTTGAAACCTCTGCCGCAGGTGATCTGGATGCAGCTTGGCATCCGCAACGATGCTGCGGCGAAGCTTGCCGAGGGCGGGGGTGTCAAGGTGGTGATGAACCGCTGCCCGAAGATCGAATACGGCCGACTCTCGTCCGAAATATCCTGGATGGGCGTCAACT
>CALMEZ010000124.1 GCA_937864985.1 uncultured Alphaproteobacteria bacterium | reverse complement strand
CCCTGCTGCTCACACTGGATTGCGGCGTGCTGGCCCATGATCCACTGGCCCATGCCGCCGAACTGGGGCTTGAAACCATCATCGTTGACCACCATCAGGCGTCAGCCGAACTGCCGAAGGCTCTCGCCGTCATCAATCCCAACCGGCAGGATGATGTCTCAGGCCTCGGCTATCTCTGTGCCGCAGGCGTCACCATGATGCTGGTCACCGCTGTCAACCGCGCGCTGCGCAGCAAGGGATATTATGGTGACGCGCACCCTGAACCCAACATGCTGCAATGGCTGGAATTGGTGGCACTTGCCACGGTTTGCGATGTGGTGCCGCTGCACGGCCTCAACCGCGCCTTCGTGACACAAGGATTGAAGGTGATGGCGCGGCGCGAGAATATGGGGCTGGCAGCACTCGCCGATGTTGCTGGACTGAAACGCAAGCCAGACACCTATGCCTTGGGTTTTCTGCTGGGGCCGCGCCTCAATGCAGCAGGCCGCGTTGGCCACGCCGATGAAGCTCTGGATCTAATGCTGTGCAACGACCGCAGTAAGGCCATGAACATGGCCAAGGCACTCGATGACTTGAACCGCAAGCGTCAATCAATCGAACTGCGTGTCGTCGAGGAGGCGCGTGCCCAGGCCGACCGCGCCATGGGTCAGGAGCGCAAGCCGTCGGTTGTCATCACCGCCTCGGAAGGCTGGCACCCCGGCGTCGTCGGCCTCGCTGCGGCGCGATTGAAGGAGCAATTCAAGCTGCCATCCTTTGCGCTCGCCATCGATGCCAAGGCCGGCCATGCCGCAGGCTCGGGCCGCTCCATTGCAGGCGTTGATCTGGGCAAGGCGGTGCGCAAGGCGCTGGACTTGGGATTGCTGAAAAAGGGCGGGGGCCACGCCATGGCGGCGGGCCTCACCGTCTCCATGGACAAGCTGCAATCACTCCGCCAGTTTCTGGAGGATGAATTGGCGGACCAGGTCGCAGCCGCGGCGAGCCATGCATTGCTCGTCGATGGCGCTTTGACCGCATCCGGCGCCACGCTGGATCTCGTGGAATTGCTGGAACAGGCCGGTCCTTTTGGGGCCAGCCAGCCATCGCCACTGTTTGTGTTTCCGGCCCATCGTGTTCTCTATGCAGATGCGGCGGGCACCGACCATGTGCGCTGTACGCTCGCCGCCAGCGATGGCACACGCCTCAAAGCCATCGCCTTCCGCGCCATGGGCACCGAAATGGGCGAGCTTCTGCTTTCCGAACGCGCCATGCCGCTCCACATCGCGGGCCGGCTGGTTGTCGATGAATGGGGGGCCAAACGTGTGCCCGCCCTGCAGATCGAGGATGTGGCGCGGGTCGTCGCCTGATCCACAAGCCGCGGGAACAATAGGGTTTTCTCCTCCCGTTCACCAGCCGCAGGAGATTTCGCAAGGCCGCTTGCCATTCCCTGCGAAGCCACCTATAGAACGCGCCGTCCGGGCCGATTTGGCCACACGGGCAACAGCGCGCCCTTCGTCTATCGGTTAGGACGACAGCCTTTCACGTTGTAAAGACGGGTTCGACTCCCGTAGGGCGCGCCATTTCCTTCTGCGACAATTTGGCAAAATGAGGCAGTGAATGTCACTGAAGTGACACCTTGTGGCCATTCTCGGTCCCCATCTGATTGTCCGGGCGGTACAACTGGAAAGGCTCCTCGTCATGGTACAGAAAGCCGATAACCAATACGAACCGGACTATCAAACCAAACGCTATTCCCGTTCGGACGACCAGAATGTGTGGATCTGGGGTGGGCTGACTGCCTTGGCAGCCTTGGCCTTCATCCTGTGGCTGATGTCATCCAGTGTTCCCACTGGCCTGAACACCAGCACCAACACCCCGAACTCGACAACCCAGCAAACGGCGCCAGCACCGGCACCTTCTGCTCCGGCTCAGGATGTAACGCCAACGCCCACGAAGCCCGTTGAGCCAGCACAGCCTGCCCAGCCGCAGCCAACACAACCGGTTCAGCCAGCCCAGCCAGCCAACCCCTGAATAGGTTTGCTGATCGAACTCTGGAGCGGGAAGCCACATGCTTCCCGCTCTCAAGCCATGCTCTGAACCCACTTCACAATCTGCCTCCGCTTTTGCCATGATGTGCGAAAAGGGAGTGCGGAATGTTTGCTGATTTGAAAGACAAGGTTGTCGTCGTCACTGGTGGTGTAACGGGCATTGGCGGCGCGGCCTCGCTGGGTTTTGCCAAGGCAGGTTCACGCGTGCTGGCGCAATATCTGGGCGGCGGTCCTGAATTGAAAACGGTCGAAGCCGCAGGCATCACAACCCTCAAACTTGATCTGACCGGGCAGGGCGCGCCGCAAGCGCTCATCAATGCAGCCATGAAGCGCTTCGGGCGCATCGACGTGATGGTCAACAACGCCGGGAGTCTGGTGGCCCGCACGCCACTATCGCAACTGACCGATGAATTCATCGACAAGGTCTTCGATCTCAATTGCCGTCAACTCATTCATTGTTGCCGCCTTGCTGCTGATATCATGGTGAAGCAAAGGTCCGGAAACATCATCAATGTCACGTCCATCGCGGCGCGCAATGGCGCCAGCCCTGGCGGCAGTGTCTATGCGGGCGCGAAGGGGTTTGTCTCGTCCTTCACCAAAAGCCTGGCGCGCGAATTGGTAGGGCACAATATCAGGGTCAACTGCGTCTCACCCGGCACCATCTACACCGCCTTCCATGACCGCTTCTCGACGGCCGAAAAGCGCGAAGCCACCGCCAAGACCATTCCCATGCAGCGCTTGGGAACTGCCGATGAATGCACAGGCGCCTTCCTCTATCTCGCCAGCGACGATGCCGCGCGCTACGTGACAGGACAGGTGATTGAAGTGAATGGCGGCCAGTTGATGGTGTAGCGGCCATGGCCTTTGCAACACGTGCCCTCGGCCCGGCCTATGATGTGCTGGCCCCCGATGGTTCAGAAGTGCGGCTGCTGGCCTCCGCTGCCAAAGGCTCGATGGCACATTTCACCTTGCAACCCGGCCAGACATCGCTCGCTGTCTGTCATCGCACCGTCGAAGAACTGTGGTTCGTGTTGTCAGGCGCAGGCGAGATGTGGCGTTCGCGCGCTGGCAAGGAGCAAGTCACGTCCTTGTTGAAGGGCATCTCATTGGCGATCCCTGTGGGCACATCCTTCCAGTTTCGTTGTACCGGCAAGGAACCGCTGCAAGCGGTTGCCGTCACCATGCCCCCATGGCCTGGAGAAGATGAGGCCTTCAGTGTTGCTGGCAAATGGTGACGGTTAGCTCAGGGCCTTCAGCACCTGCGCGCCGATCATCGCTGCAAGCGCCGTGACAAGTGTGCCCCACGCGAGGTCGATGACGGCGATCTTGACGCCATAACCTTCCATGACAGAAAGATTGGTCAGGTCATAAGTACCATAGGCAACGAGCCCCAAGGCCGCGCCAAGCCACAACGCCATCATAACCGATGAGGCATCAACAGCAGGCCGCACCGCGAACAGCAGGATGCCGGCCGTGTACAGCAGATAGAACATCACCGCCGCCAGAAGGTTCGGCTGCTTGCGCAGAAGGCTGCCCATCTCCGCCACATAGGTTGATCGCGCCACACCCATCAGCCACACCATGTCGATGCCAACAAAGGCCACGAGCACGGCAACATAAGCGATCAAATATTTGGTCATGGGGTGCGTGCCTTGCGGGAAATCGTATGGGGGTGTTCGGGCGGCAGCGGCGTTGGATTGAAGGCGAGGCCCTTGAGCCAAAGCTTGAGTGCCTCCCAGTGGATCGCGCCCAGGATTTGCAATGGCATCAGCGGCATGCGCAAGAAGGCGAGCAGCAATTGCCAGTCATTGAGGGGCAGGCGCTTGCCGGTGAACCATGTGTTGAGTTTCACGCCATTTTCGCCATGCAGTGTGATGGCAAGCCGCAGCTTTTCATCCGGCACACTGACATGAAAGCTGTAGGCGCCTTCCACCTTGTTGAATGGCGAGACGTGCAGCACCTTGGCATGTTTCTGTGTGGCGTCGTGCGCCGGCACCACATAGGAATGGCGATGACCGAAGGTGTTGTTCACCTCGAACACCATGCTTTGCAAAAGACCGTCTGCATCAAAGCAGTAATAGGTGGTCAACGGATTGAACACGCGGCCCAGCACAGCCGGAAAGCACAACATGTAAATCCGTGCCGCCGAGCCTTCGCCTGTCGCGGCTTCCGCAAGCGACCGGACATGCTGGGCAATCGGCACCTTGCCACCGCTGCCCCATTGCCGGTCACTGACGCTGAACAGATTGAAACGGTTGTAGCTGACCAGCAGCAACGATTTCGACAAGGCGGCAAGCGCATCCACATCCAGCAGAAGATTGAAGACCTTCAGAGACAACACATGCCGCTTCGGGATGACGCGCACATGCACCACCTCGCCACGATAAAGCGCGGGCAGGGGCAGGCTCATTTGGCAGCAATCCGTGTCTGCGGCGACGTTAACTGCAGCCGGTCATTGGCATTGGGCAGCGACCATGGACGCGAAACACCACCCAGCTGTTCGGCCACCGCAAGCCCCGACTGCAAGCCGTCCTCGTGGAAGCCAGAACCAAAATAAGATCCGCAGAACCAGATCTTGTCTGCCCCCTGCAGGCTCCACAGTTGCTTTTGCGCCTGTGCCGTTGCACGGCTGAAGATGGGGTGGCGGAAACGTGTCTCAAACATCATGCTGTCTGGTCGCGGCGGGGTTGGCGCATTGACGGTGACAAAAACATCGTCCTGCATGTTGAGTGGCTGCAACGCATTCATCCAATATGTGACGCCGCCTTCAAAATCGGATTGCCGTTGCGCCACATAATTCCACGCCGACCAGTGCCGACGCGCTCTTGGCATCAGTCTTGTGTCAACATGCACAACCACGCGATTGTCAGAATAGGAAAACGCCGACAACAGCCGCACTTCCTCATCGGTCGGAACATCAATCAGGGCCAGCGCTTCATCAGCCTGGGTGGCCAGCACCGCCTGGTCAAAATCAAGCATGCGCCCATCATCGAGCACCGCGGCAACACCATCACCATGCCGCACGACGCGCTTCACGCACATGCTGCCAATGCGCGTGACGTCGCTGTCTGCCAGAATCCGCTGCACATAATGGCGCGCGCCACCTGCAACGGTGCGCCAGGTTGGCCGGTCGTAGTAGTTGAGCAACCCATGGTTTTGGAAAAAGCGAATGAAAGCGCGCGCCGGATAATCCAGCATCTGCTTTGGTTTCGAAGACCAAATCGCACCGGCCATCGGCAAGAGATGCAACGCGACAAAATCGCTCGACAGTTTTTGCGCCAGCACAAATTGCCCCAGTGTCATCTCTTCGGGAATGCGCGTGATGTCGGCATTGGTGAGCTGAAAGAACTTCGTCATGCCATGCAT
>CALMEZ010000123.1 GCA_937864985.1 uncultured Alphaproteobacteria bacterium | reverse complement strand
CCACAGCCTTGCGCACAGCAGGCGACAGCGGCTGTTCGGCAGCCGCAGGCTTGGCTGGTGCCGGATTTGGCACAGCAGCCTTTGGTGCAGGAGCAACAGATTCAGCACCCGCTGCACCTTCTGCGATGGACCCCAGAAGCGCACCTACGGCAACGGTCGTTCCCGCCGGCGCGGCAATGCTTTCCAGCTTGCCGGACGCAGGTGCCGGAACTTCAACTGTCACCTTGTCGGTTTCCAGTTCAACCAGCGGCTCGTCAGCCTTCACCGCATCACCAACCGCCTTGTACCATTTGGCAATGGTCGCCTCGACCACGCTTTCGCCGAGGGTTGGAACCTTGATCTCTTTGCTCATGATATGTCGCCTTGAAAAAATGGATTACGCCATGGCCTCGTCAAGGAACGTCTTCAGCTCCTTGAGGTGGCGGCTCATCAGGCCGGTGGCAGTTGATGCAGAGGCCGGGCGGCCCACATATTTGGGCCGCGTGTCCTTGGCCTTGATGAAATCAAGCACGCGTTCGATGCCGGGCTGCACGAATGTCCACGCCCCCATGTTCTGCGGCTCTTCCTGGCACCACACAAACTCGGCCTTCTTGAAGCGCGCCAGCTCCTGGGCCAGCGCCTTGTGCGGCCAGGGGTAAAGCTGCTCGACACGCAGCAGGTAAATGTCGTTGATGCCGCGCTTCTCGCGCTCTTCGTACAGGTCGTAATAGACCTTGCCCGAACACAGAACCACACGGCGGATCTTGTCGTCCTTGACGAGCTTGATCTTCTCGCTCTTCAGGAACTCGGCATCATCCCACAGGATACGATGGAATGTCGTGCCTTCCTCCATCTCGGCCAAAGTGGAAACCGCCCGCTTGTTACGCAGGATCGACTTCGGCGTCATCATGATCAGCGGCTTGCGGAAATCCCGCTTCATCTGCCGCCGCAGGATGTGGAAATAATTGGCAGGCGTGGTGCAATTGGCCACCTGCATGTTGTCTTCAGCACAGAGCTGCAGATAGCGTTCGAGCCGCGCTGAGGAATGTTCCGGCCCCTGTCCCTCATAGCCATGCGGCAACAGGCACACGAGGCCTGACATGCGCAGCCACTTGCGTTCCGAGGACGACAGGAACTGGTCGAAGATCACCTGCGCGCCGTTGGCAAAGTCACCAAACTGCGCCTCCCACAGAACAAGCGCATTGGGCTCGGCCAGTGAATAGCCATATTCAAAGCCCAGCACCGCTTCTTCCGACAGCATGGAGTTGATGACTTCGATCTTCACCTCCTGCTCTTTCTTGAGGTGGTTGAGCGGCGTGTAGCGCTTCTCCGTCACCTGATCGACCAGCACCGCATGGCGCTGCGAAAAGGTGCCGCGCTGCACATCCTGGCCCGACAGGCGGATCTTGAAGCCCTCGTCCAGCAGCGTGGCATAGGCCAGGGCCTCGCCCATGGCCCAGTCAATGCCGCCCTCGTCCTCGATCATCTTGGCGCGGCTGTCGAGCACGCGCTGCAATGTCTTGTGAACGGTGAAGGATTTCGGAACCTTCGTCAGCTTCAGGCCAAGCGCCTTCAGCTTGTCCAGCGCGACGCCGGTCTTGCCGCGGCGGTCTTCTTCGATGGCAGTCGCAGCCTTCATCCCCGCCCAGCGGCCGTCGAGCCAGTCAGCCTTGTTGGCCTTGTAGCCGGAAGCCACGCCAAACGCGTCATCCAGCGTCTTGCGGTAGTCGGCGCGCATGGCGTCGAATTCGTCCTGCGTCACCACGCCTTCCGAAACCAGCCGCGCACTGTAAAGCTCAACCACGCGCGCATGGGCGCCAATGCGCTTGTACATCAAAGGCTGTGTGAAGCTCGGCTCATCAGTTTCATTGTGACCGAAGCGCCGGTAGCAGAACATGTCGATGACCACAGGCTTCTTGAACTGCTGGCGGAACTCCGTGGCAATCTTGGCGGCAAACACCACCGCTTCCGGGTCATCACCGTTACAGTGGAAAATTGGCGCCTCAATCATCTTGGCGATGTCAGACGGATAGGGCGAAGACCGCGACCATATCGGCGATGTGGTAAAACCGATCTGGTTGTTGATGATGAAATGAATGGAGCCGCCCGAGCGGTGCCCCTTCAGGCCCGACAAGCCGAAACATTCCGCCACAACACCTTGCCCTGCAAAGGCCGCATCACCATGGATCAGCAAAGGCAGAACCGATGTGCGCGTCTTGTCGCCGCGCTGGTCCTGCTTGGCGCGCGCCTTGCCCAGCACCACGGGGTCAACGATTTCAAGATGCGACGGATTGGCCGTCAGCGACAGGTGCACCGAATTGCCGTCAAACATCCGGTCAGAGGACGAGCCCAGGTGATACTTCACGTCACCCGAACCTTCCACCTCATCCGGTGTCGATGAGCCGCCGGAGAATTCATGGAAGATCGCCGAATAGGGTTTGCCCATCACATTGGCGAGAACGTTGAGGCGCCCGCGGTGCGCCATGCCGAACACGATTTCCTTGACGCCGAGGTTGCCGCCGCGCTTGATTACCTGCTCCAGCGCAGGGATCATGCTTTCGCCGCCATCAAGGCCGAAGCGCTTGGTGCCCGTGTATTTGACGTTGAGGAAGCCTTCATAATCCTCAGCCGCAATCAGCTTGTTGAGGATGGCCTTCTTGCCTTCCTTGGTGAAGCGGATTTCCTTGTTCTCGCCTTCAATGCGCTGCTGGATCCAGGCCTTTTGCTCCGGGTCGGAGATGTGCATGAACTCCACACCCAGCGTGCCGCAATAGGTCTTGCGCAGGATCTCGACGATGTGGCGGATCGTGGCCTTCTCCAGCCCCAAAACATTATCGAGGAAAATGGGGCGGTCCATGTCGGCCGCCGTGAAGCCATAGGTGGCAGGGTCCAGTTCCGGGTGCAGAACCGGCTCCTTGAGCTTGAGCGGATCAAGATCAGCCGCCAGATGGCCACGCATGCGATAGGCGCGGATCATCATCAGCGCGCGCACGGAATCGAGCGTGGCCCGCTTCACATCATCAGCGGTGCTCGCAGGGGCGGCTGCGGGCGGCACGGCGGCAGGCGCGGGTTTGGCACCCTTTGGCAGCGAAGCGGCGAGTTTGGCGGCAATGGCAGCTTCGATCGCTGACCAGTCACCGTCCAGCGCCGCCGTCTGTTCGTCGGAAGGTTTCAGCGGCCAGTCGGCCCGCTGCCAGGATGGCTTCTGCGGCGCAGCACTTCCGTCCATCGCGTCAAAAAAATTCCGCCAGTGGGCGTCCACGGCGGCTGGGTTTTCCCGGTATTTAGCGTAGAGTTGTTCAACAAAGGCGGCGTTGCCGCCATAGAGGAAAGATGTCTCCTCGAAAGCCGTGGTGGCTTCAGTCTTGTTCATATCGTCCGTCCGATCGGTTATCCGGCCTTTGGCACAATCGCCTCAATCCCGGTGGGCGCAATCGCCCGTGACCTCAGAAACTCAATACACGGTAATTACGACCGAATTATTTCCGTTTCAACTTTTTCATCAAGGTTTCGCCCAAAAGCGCAGGTGAATCGGAAACGGCAATGCCGGCCCGTTTCATGGCGTCCACCTTGGAGCCTGCATCGCCCTTGCCGCCCGAAATGATGGCGCCGGCATGGCCCATGCGCCGACCCGGGGGGGCGGTGCGCCCCGCAATGAAGCCCGCCATGGGTTTCTTAACCTTGTTCTTGCGAATGAACTCCGCCGCCTCTTCTTCGGCCGAGCCGCCGATCTCGCCGATCATGATGATCGACTTGGTCTTGGGGTCGGCCAGGAACATCTCTAAAACGTCGATGAATTCCGTGCCCTTGACGGGATCCCCGCCAATGCCCACGGCCGTGGTCTGCCCGAGCCCGATATTGGTGGTTTGGAACACGGCCTCATAGGTCAGCGTGCCCGAGCGCGACACAACACCCACCGAGCCCTTCTTGAAGATGTTGCCGGGCATGATGCCGATCTTGCATTCACCTGGTGTCAACACGCCGGGGCAATTGGGACCGATCAGGCGTGACTTGGAGCCCGAAAGCGCCCGCTTCACCTTCACCATGTCCGCCACCGGAATGCCCTCGGTGATCGCCACGATCAGCGGGATTTCCGCATCGATCGCTTCCAGAATGGCATCGGCCGCAAAGGGCGGCGGTACATAGATGACCGAGGCATCAGCCCCCGTCGCTTCGCGCGCATCGGCAACCGTGTCAAACACCGGCAGGCCCAGATGCTTCGTGCCACCCTTGCCCGGTGTCACACCACCCACCATCTGCGTGCCATAGGCAATGGCCGCCTGCGAATGAAACGTCCCTGCCTCGCCGGTAAAGCCCTGGCAGATCACTTTGGTTTTTTTGGAAACGAGAATGGACATGAGTCTCCTAACTTTGACGGGATGACGGGATGAATATGGCTGCACAAATCGCAGCTAAAAAAGCTGGAATGAAAGTGATGCTGGCTAACAACATCGCACCCTCAACCGCAAGAGGCGCGTCAAAATCATCCGTGTTTGCTGCAATCACGGTGACAAGAATCGAAAGCAATGGGACAAAGACAACAACACCTATCCTTCCCGGGGTCCCAAAAAATTTGTGGGCAAGATATGATGTCCCCAGAGTTAGTAAGGTCGCTGCAAGTGGCAAGCCAACGAGTACCAACATTTCTTCACGCAGCGTCCTTCACAGCTTTCACAATCTTCTTGGCGGCATCGTTGAGATCATCGGCGGGCAGCACGTTGAGGCCGCTCTTGCGGATGATGTCCTTGCCCAATTCTACATTGGTGCCTTCGAGACGCACGACAAGCGGAACCTTGAGCCCCACATCCTTCACCGCCGCCACAACGCCTTCGGCGATCACATCACACTTCATGATGCCGCCGAAGATGTTGACGAGAATGCCTTTGACCTTCGGATCAGCCGTGATGATCTTGAAGGCCGCCGTCACCTTTTCCTTGGTGGCGCCGCCGCCCACGTCGAGGAAGTTGGCCGGCTCGGCGCCATAAAGCTTGATGATGTCCATGGTGGCCATGGCAAGCCCAGCGCCATTCACCATGCAGCCGATGGAACCATCCAGCGCCACATAGGACAGATCAAACTTCGAGGCCTCGATTTCCTTGGGGTCTTCTTCCGTCAGGTCGCGCAGCGCCACGATTTCCGGATGGCGGAACAGGGCGTTGGAATCGAAATTCACCTTGGCATCGAGGCACACAAGATTGTTGTCCTTGGTGACGACAAGCGGATTGATTTCCAGAAGGCTCATGTCCTTCTCGACGAAGGCCTTGTACAACTGCCCCATCATCCTCACGCATTGCTTGGAAAGATCGCCCTCCAGCTTCAGGGCCGATGCAATGCGCCGCCCCACATAGGCCGAATATCCGGCGGCGGGGTCCACATGGATGGTGACGATTTTTTCCGGCGTGTCATGGGCCACGGCCTCAATGTCCATGCCGCCTTCTGTGGACACGATGAAGGCAACATTCGACGTGGCACGATCCACGAGAATGGAGAGATAAAGCTCACGCGCAATCGCTGTGCCTTCTTCGATGTAAAGCCGCTGCACCTGCTTGCCTTGGGGACCCGTCTGGTGCGTGACCAGGTTCATGCCCAGCATGCGTGTGGCTTCCGCCTTCACATCGGCGATGGATTTCACAACCTTCACGCCGCCGCCCTTGCCGCGCCCACCAGCATGGATCTGCGCCTTTACCACCCACACCGGGCCGGGCTGCGCTTCGGCCACCTTCACCGCCTCATCAACGGTGAAAGCCGGTGAACCCTTGCCGGTTGCCACGCCGAAAGACCGCAGCACTTCCTTGGCTTGATATTCGTGGATGTTCATTCCCAACCCCTTCAATCACTTTTTCCTTCTCCCCTTGCGGGAGAAGGTGGCGCGAATGCGCCGGATGAGGGGTCGCTCCGGCTTGAAACTTTTGGTACGGAGCGACCCCTCACCCGCCCTTTCCGGGGCACCCTCTCCCGCAAGGGGAGAGGGCAAACAACGCGATTACGCCAACTCCGGTGCCAGTGTCTTGGCCGCCGCCATCAAACCATGGACAGCATCAACAGACTTCTGGAAGCCAGCCTTGTCATTGGCATCAAGCGCCACTTCAACAATGCGCTCCACACCCTTCTCGCCGATGACCACAGGCACACCCACATAGGTGCCCTTCACGCCATACTGGCCATCGAGATAGGCCGCACAGGGCAGCACGCGCTTGTAATCCTTGAGGTAGCTCTCGGCCATGGCGATGGCGGAGGAGGCCGGCGCGTAATAGGCCGAGCCGGTCTTGAGCAGGTTCACCACTTCGGCGCCGCCGTCACGGGTCCGCTGCACGATCTTGGCGATGAACTCCGAGCCATTATCGCTCCGCAGATACTCCGGCGCCCCATGCTGGGCGATCGCTTGTTGCAGCCAGTGCAACACATCCGCCGCTTTCAACGCCCCTAGCCGGACATTCAACTCAGCGATCCAGCCAAGCTAGCCGGGTAACGCCGGTAGTACATGTGACCAATATCGCAAGTTTGCCGACTGTAGGTATTCTGGATTCCGGCATTCCTGAGTCGCATGCTGGCCTTGCGCAATATGTTCGAGGACGCTATCTAGATCCGGATCTAGCATCTGTGTTGCAGCCGCAAGGCGACCACGCCTGCTGAAGAGAACGCCGCCAAGCCCGAGCCGGTGGCGGCGGACGGGGTGGATACCGACTATTTGGGCGTGCGGACGCAGGCGGAGATGCTGCCGGCGTATCGCCAACGGGTGGACGGCTTCCGGGAATCACCGGCGGATGCAAACAACATCCACCGAAGCGACGCGCTGCGAAGCCTTTGGACCGGGTTGTTTCGCGAGTCGCGGGGTGATATGACTGGTGCGCGGGAGGAATGGGAGACGACGGCGCGACTGGTGCAGGGTGACGCGGAGGCGGGGGATCTGGATTCGGCGCAGGTCCTGGCGTCGCTGCTTTGGCGGCGGGCGCGGCTCCGGCTGCGCGGCAATGATTTCACGCCGCGTCCCGCTGCGGAGATCCCGGCCGACAAGCTGCTGCGCATCGATGTCTGCTGGGCCGTCTCACGCGGACTGGCGATGGTCGATACGCTGCGCGCGACCGACTTCCAGAGCCTGCACCTGATGCTGGCGCTCGACGCCGGGGAGCCTTACCGGGTGGTGCGCGGGCTGGCGATGGAGGTGGCGCTGCGCTCCACCGAAGGCGGACCGAGCCGCCAGCGCGTGGATCAGCTGGCGGCGACGGCGCGCGAGCTGGCGGCCCAGGTCAAGGACCCACACGCCCTGGGCCTTACGATCCTCGTTTCCGGGACCGCGGCGTTCCTGCGCGGCGAGTGGTCGCGGGCGCTCGC
>CALMEZ010000122.1 GCA_937864985.1 uncultured Alphaproteobacteria bacterium | reverse complement strand
AAGAGCGATTGACACCGCCCACGCCGGCAGGATTGGGCATCAGGGGAACTGTCACTCCGCGCTGTCCCTTCCGGGGAAAGGGCGAACCTTTAGGTACCGGAACAAGACAAGATGCGCCACGGTATACCAGCCCGGGTCTTATTGCCCGAGGAAGTTCGAACACCTGGCTCCCGGTGGCTGTGGTGCACGATACACCTGCCAGCAGGCCTGCCATCCACCCTATCCAGGCTCACCGTCATGAGCAGGACCCCCGATGGGGTGGATGCTGGGAATCTAGAACATATCATGAACAATGTCAAGGATTATTTTGCTTGGTGGAGATTTATTTTTGAGGGCCGCTGCGCAATGAAAAGCGCGATCATGTTGGAGAAGCGGGGTTCCAAATGGTCCGCGCTGGCGGACCTTTGGAATGACGGTTTAGGGGAATGGTGCTATGGCGCGCGCAGTGCGGCTGCGGTGCGGGACAGGGATTCGATGGCAGCCCAATCATTGCTGGCCAGTTTCGCCTTGGGCAACATCCACGAGCCACCGACCGTGATGACATTTGGCAGCTTCAGATAGTTGGGCGCTGTTTCGGGCGTAATGCCGCCCGTGGGGCAGAACTTCACTTGCGGCAGCGGCGAGGCGAGCGAGGAGAGATAGGCTGTTCCACCTGCCGGCTCAGCCGGGAAGAACTTCAGATACTCGTAGCCCCATTCCATGAGGCCCATCACCTCCGACGCGGTGACCGCACCTGGCAGCAATGGCATGTCGTGGCCGGTGGCGGCAGCCAGCAATTTGCCAGACGCACCGGGTGCCACAGCGAAGGCACAGCCCAGCTTGTCGCATTGGCGGAGCTGATCTGACGTCAAGACCGTGCCCGCACCGACAATGGCGCCTTCAACCTCGGCCATGATGGCCTTCATCGCATCCATGGCGGCTTCGGTGCGCAGCGTGATTTCAAGCACCGGCAGGCCGCCCTTCACCAGAGCACGGGCCAGCGGCACCGCCTGTTTGACATCGTCAATGACCATGACGGGGACGACGGGGGCCTGACGCAGGATTGCACCCACTTTGTCCTGCTTGATTTTCATGTCCATCATGCCACCTCGAAGATTGATGCACCGGCATCGGCACGGCCTGCCATTTGCCTGAACATTGTGAAAAGTTCGCGGCCATTGCCCCAGTGCTTGCGGGAGAGATCACAGGTGGCGAGCGGCCGCGCTTTGAATTCGTTTTCGTCCACCAATATCTGCAAGGTGCCGGCATCGGCATCAATACGGATGATGTCGCCGTCCCTGATGCGTGCAATGGGGCCGCCATCGGCAGCTTCCGGTGTGACATGGATGGCAGCCGGCACCTTGCCGGAGGCGCCGGACATGCGGCCATCGGTCATCAGCGCCACTTTCAGGCCGCGATTCTGCAGAACACTAAGTGGCGGCGTGAGGCGATGCAGCTCCGGCATGCCGACGGCCTTGGGCCCCTGGAAGCGAACGACGGCCACATGATCACAATTCAATTCACCGGCCTTGAAGGCGGCATGCAGTTCTTCCTGCGAATGAAAGACCTTGGCAGGCGCTTCGATGACATGGCGGTCCTCGGGAATGGAAGAAGACTTGATGACGGCGGTTCCAAGATTGCCCTTGAGCACATTGAGGCCGCCGGTTTTCTGGAACGGGTCCAAAGCGCCACGCAAAACTTTTTCATCTTGCGATTGCTTCTGTGCGGGCCGCCAGCTGAGGCCTGATTGGCCTGTGGCAGGTTCAACGAGGTAGTTATCGAGGCCTTTTCCCATGATGGTTGCGACATCATTGTGCAAGAGGCCCGCTGACAGCAGTTCACCGATGAGGAAACCCATGCCGCCGGCCGCGTGGAAATGGTTCACGTCAGCCACGCCATTGGGATAGATGCGGGTGAGCAAGGGCACCCGCTTCGAAAGATCGGCAAGATCATCCCACGTCAGCTTGATGCCGGCTGCGGCGGCCATGGCAATGAGGTGCATGGTGTGATTGGTGGAACCACCTGTGGCGAGAAGGCCGACGACACCATTCACGACGGCTTTCTCGTCGTAAATCTGTGAGATCGGCGTGTAGCGGTTGCCAAGTGCCGTGATGGACAGCGCCTGCCGGGCGGAGGCCTTGGTCACTTCGTCGCGCAATGCACTGCCGGGATTGATGAAGGTGGAGCCCGGCAGATGCAGGCCCATGATTTCCATGAGCATCTGGTTGGAATTGGCGGTGCCGTAAAAGGTGCAGGTGCCGGGGCTGTGATAGGAGCGGGCTTCGGCCTCCAAGAGATCAGCGCGGCTGACCTTGCCTTCGGCGTAGGCCTGGCGGACCTTGGCCTTTTCATCATTGTTCATGCCCGAGGTCATGGGCCCGGCGGGAATGAAGACAGCGGGCAAATGACCGAAGTTCAGCGCCCCCATGATGAGGCCCGGCACGATCTTGTCGCAGACGCCGAGATAGACGGCGGCATCAAACATCTGGTGCGAGAGCGCCACGGCCGTGGACAGGGCAATCACATCACGCGAGAACAGGCTGAGGTCCATGCCGGTTTCACCCTGGGTGATGCCGTCACACATGGCGGGCACGCCGCCTGCCACTTGTGCCGTGCCGCCCGCGTCTCGCGCCGCTTCGCGGATGAGGTTCGGGTAATATTCAAAAGGCTGGTGGGCCGAGACCATGTCGTTGAACGAGGTGACGATGGCGAGGTTCGGGCCATCGCCGTTGCGCAGGGCCTGCTTGTCGCCTGCGCCACAGGCCGCAAAACCATGGGCGATGTTGGCGCAGCCCAGTGCCCTGCGCTGCGGCTGAGCCGATTTCTGGGCGGCCATGCGTTCGAGGTAGCGGGCGCGGCTTGCGGCACTGCGATTCACAATGCGCTCGGTGACAGCGGAAACGGTATCAATGACGGAATGCGGCATGGTTTGTGTCCTTCAAGGGCACCAGAAAATTTCGATGGGGTGGCCGGACCGCAGCACAGAACGAATTGGCATCTGGAACGGGTCGTCGCCTGCCATGGCTTTTTCGAGAACAGCCTGCTTGGCGGCGCCTTCGAAGTGGAGACAGATGGTTCTAGCCTTCAACAGGCGGGGCAAGGTGAAAGTGAGGCGCGGCTCACCCGCGGCGGGTGCGATCATGGTGCTGATGGCACAGTTTGATTTTTGATCCAGGGCCTCGGCCAACCTGTCGCCGCCCGGAAAGAATGAGGCGGTATGGCCATCCTCGCCCATGCCAAGCACCACACAATCCGGGACCAGCTTTGATGCGGCTGCCGTGTTTTCGTAGAGCGGCACAAAGCGCGCGGATGCGGCGGCGTTGCGCAAGAGATTCTGCTTCACGAGTCGTGCATTGGAGCGTGGGCTTTGCTCATCCACCTGACGCTCATCGACCAGCGAGACGATGACCTTGTTCCATGTGATCTCTGCTTTTGACAGATGATCGAAAAACAGAGCGGGTGTTGTGCCGCCGGATACCAGAAGCGTTGCCGCGCCATTGCGGGTGCTGGCGGCGGAGAGGGCCTGCGCAACGCGCTGTGCCAGCGCGCGGGCCAGACTGTCGCGGTTGGGGAAGCTGTCGCGCTGTAACGTCACTCCACGGATTCCTGCCAGGTGTTGTTGTCACGCTCAATGAGCGCCACTGATGCCGCTGGACCCCATGTGCCTGATGTGTAAGGACGTGGTGCGTCACCCGATTGCTTCCAGTGTTCGAGAATGGGATCAATCCACTTCCATGCGGCCGCCACTTCGTCGCGGCGCATGAACAGCGTCTGATTGCCGCGCACCACATCCATGAGCAGGCGCTCATAGGCATCCGGATTGCGGGCGTTGAAGGCTTCGGCGAAGGTCATGTCGAGCGGCACGTGGCGCAGGCGCATGCCGCCGGGGCCGGGATCCTTGATCATCAGCCAGAGCTTCACGCCTTCATCGGGCTGCAGGCGAATGACCAGGCGGTTCTGGGAAATGGTGCCGGCCGACTTGTCAAAAGCGGAATGGGGGATGGGCTTGAACTCGACAGCGATTTCGGAGACGCGCGAGGGCAGGCGCTTGCCGGTGCGCAGATAGAATGGCACGCCGTTCCAGCGCCAATTGGCAATGCCGGCCTTGATGGCAACGAAGGTCTCGGTCTTTGAATCGGGATTGCCCAGTTCTTCGAGGTAGCCGGCGACCGGCCCTTCGGCGGATGCACCGGCGCGGTATTGGCCGCGCACGATGTTGGATTCGAGTGTTTCCGGCGTGAAGGGCTTAAGCGCCTTCAGCACTTTCAGTTTTTCATCACGGACTGCATCAGCCTCAATCGAGGTCGGTGGCTCCATGGCGACGAGGCAGAGGAGCTGCAGGATGTGGTTTTGCACCATGTCGCGCAATGCGCCCGCGGTGTCGTAGTAGCCGGCCCGGCCTTCGACGCCCAAGGTTTCCGCAACGGTGATCTGCACATGGTCGATGTAATTGGAATTCCACACGGGCTCGAACAGCGTGTTGGCAAAGCGCAGCGCCATGAGGTTCTGCACCGTCTCTTTGCCGAGGTAGTGATCGATGCGGTAGATCATCGGTTCGGTGAAAACCTTACCGATGGTATCATTGAGGGCATTGGCGGAGGCACCATCCTTGCCCAGCGGCTTCTCAACGACGACGCGGGATTTCGGCGTGACCAGCTTGTGCATGCCCAACTGTTCGCAGATGGGGCCGAACAAATCCGGGCCGACGGCGAGATAAAACACACGCACCCGGTCACCGCCTGTGGCAAGAGCCTGATCCAGCAACGGCCAGCCATCTTCCTTGGAGGCTTCGGCGGCAATATAGGACAGGCGCGCGATGAAGCGATCAACGTCGGCGGGATCGGCTTTCGGCACATAGTCGGCCAATGCCTTCCGCGCGAAAGCCTTGTATTCCTCATCGCTCATGGGGCGGCGCGAAGTGCCGATGATGCGCGAGCCATCGGGGATCTGGCCCTGCTCATCACGATGGAAAAGGGCGGGAATGAGCTTGCGCTGGGCAAGATCACCGGTGGCGCCAAAGATGACGATGTCGAACAGGTCGACAGGAATGATGTGGGCAATCATGGAGGGTCCGGGTTCCTTTGACGCTGCATTAAACCCTTGAGGTGCGTACCTCAAGTTTTCCGTGGTTGGCCCTCTACAGGGAGAATGTGTCAAAAGCAATAAATCCCGCGCAATGATTTATTGCCATTACCGCATGGCATGGCTAAGATTTTGCCATAATTCGGGAGGCCGGAATGATCCTTTGCTGCGGAGAAGCGCTGATTGACATGTTGCCGCGCAAGGGCGCGGATGGCGCCGACGTTTATCAACCCTATAATGGCGGTTCGGTTTACAACACAGCCATTGCCCTGGGGCGGCTGGGTGTGGCCACGGGGCTGTTCTGCGGCTTGTCGACGGATTTCTTTGGTGATGCGCTGGCGGATGGGCTGAAGGCGGCTGGTGTCTCACACGGTTTCCTGCGCCGCAAAGACCGGCCGTCCACAGTGGCGCTGGTGAAGCTGACGGATGGTCATGCGCGCTATTCCTTCCTTGAGGAGGGATCGGCGAATCGCATGCTGGAAAAAAAGGATCTGCCGAAACTGCCGAAAGCCGTGACGGCGCTGCATTTCGGGTCTATCAGCCTGATCCCCGAGCCGTGCGGCGGCACTTATGAGCTGCTGCACAAGCGCGCCTCGCAAACCTGTGTCACGTCGCTGGACCCCAACATCCGTGCCGGGCTGATCAAGGATAAGAAAAAGCATTTGGCGCGCCTCAACCGGATGATTGCGATATCCGACATCGTGAAGATTTCCGATGAGGATGTGTTGTGGATGACCGGCTCCAAGGACTTGGCCAAAGTGGCCAAGGCCACCTTGCGGAAGGGCGCGAAACTTGTTGCGATTACGCGCGGTGGCGATGGATGCCTTGTGACGAGCAAGCGCTTCTGTTTCGAATTGGCTGCGCCGAAGGTCAAAGTGGCAGATACGGTGGGCGCCGGTGATACATTCACGGCGGGATTTTTGACGCATCTGGACCGCAGCGCGCTGTTGACCAAAAAGGCAATCGCCGCATTGACCGAGGCACAAGCGCGAAGTGCTGCAACGTTTGCCATGGCCTGTGCGGCCGTCACGGTCTCTCGCGCCGGGGCCAACCCGCCTTGGGCGAAAGAGGTTGGGCTGTAACGCTTGACTTTTCAGCGCCTGCGGATGACGTGAGCGCCATGGATTTTCCTGTTGATCTTGTCGTTCCGGAGTTGGCGGCGGCGCTGGCGGCTTCGTCCTGCGCTGTGCTGGTGGCGGAGCCGGGTGCCGGCAAGACAACGCGCGTGCCGCTGGCGCTGCGCGATGCGCCGTGGCTCAAGGGCCGCAAGATCGTGATGCTGGAGCCGCGCCGGCTGGCGGCGCGCGCCTCGGCCAAGCGCATGGCCGACACGCTGGGTGAGAGCGTGGGCCAAACAGTTGGCTACACGGTACGGCTGGAGCGAAAGGTCTCTGCCGCCACACGCATTGAAGTGGTGACCGAAGGCATCCTGACGCGGCGGCTGCAATCCGATCCTGAACTTGCCGATGTTGGCCTGTTGATCTTCGACGAATTTCACGAGCGTTCGATGGATGGCGACATGGGACTGGCGCTGGCGCTGGATGTGCAGCGCGGCCTGCGCGATGACCTGCGCATTCTGGTGATGTCGGCAACGCTGGACATTGAAAGTCTGTCGCAACATCTGGGCGGAGCGCCAGTCATCTCCGCCTCCGGCCGCATGTTTCCGGTGGAGGTGACGCACCTTGAGAGGCCGGACCGGTTTTCGCTGATCGACGACACGGTGAAGGCCATCATGCGGGCACTGCGTGAGGTGAAGGGCAGCCTTCTGGTATTCTTGCCAGGCGAAGGCGAGATCCGCCGTGTTGAAGAAAAGCTCCTGGCGGGCAGCTTGCCGGCCCACTGCGATGTGCGGCCGCTTTATGGCGCGATGGACCTTAAGGCGCAGGATGACGCGATCCGCCCATCACCTCCGGGCTGGCGCAAGATTGTGCTGGCGACAACCATTGCCGAAACTTCGCTCACCATCGAAGGCATTGAGGCTGTCATTGACACGGGCCTCAAACGTGCGCCACGCTTTGACCCGGCCTCCGGCATGACGACGCTGGAGACGGTGCGTGTGTCGCAAGCCTCGGCCACGCAGCGCAAGGGCCGCGCTGGCCGTCTCGGCCCTGGCCATTGCTATCGCCTGTGGCCGGAGATGGAAAGCAAGGCGCTGGCGGCACATGATGAACCAGAAATCCGGGTGGCGGAACTCTCAGGCCTTGTTCTCGAAATGGCACGCTGGGGCGTTTCATCCGTAGACGGATTACCTTGGTATGAGGTGCCGCCGAAAGCGGCCTTTGCGCAGGCACAGGACCTGTTGAAACACCTGGGTGCCGTGGATGCAACCGGGGCCATCACGCCCCATGGCCGCGCCATGGCGGAACTGCCACTGCACCCGCGCCTTGCACACATGGTGATCCGCGGGCGAGAACTGGGCGCGGGACAATCGGCAGCCGAAATTGCGGCCCTGCTGTCAGAGCGCGATGGTGCGGCACGCGATGCATCGATTGACGTGGAGCAGCGGCTCTTGATGTTGCGCGGGCCGGCCAAGGAGCGTTGGAAGCACACGGTGCGGCAGATCCGCGACATTGCGGCCTTGAAAGATGATACTGCGGATGTGGCGCATGGCGTTTTGATCGCTCTCGCCTATCCCGACCGCATCGGCCGCAGGCGCGGCAGCCGCTATCAGCTGGCGTCCGGCGGCGGGGCCATTTTGCCGGAGCATGACAATTTGAACAAGTGCGAGTGGCTGGCCTTTTCGCAGATTGACGGTGCGGCTGGCGATGGCAAGGCCCGGCTGGCGGCTACATTATCGATGCAGGACATCGAGACGCATTTTGCCGACCAGATCGAAGAGACAGAAGGCGTGGCCTGGGATGCCAAGGCCAATGCCGTGAAAGCGGGGATGACGCGGCGGCTGGGGGCGATCATTCTGCAGGAAAAACCTGCGACAGCACTGGACCCATCACTCACGGCTGATGCGATGTTGCAGGGTGTGATGCAGATGGGTCTCGCGGCGCTGCCGTGGACGGACGGGGCGCGGGCCTTGCAGGCGCGTGTTGCGTTTTTGGCGCGCGTCATGCCGGAGGCAGGGTTCCCGGATCTGCGCGATGAGACACTGAAAGCGACACTTGGGGATTGGCTGTTGCCTTACTTGCAAGGCATGCAGCGCAAGGCGGACCTGCAGCGGCTTGACATGCACCAGATCCTGCAGGGGATGGTGCCGCACAGCCTGCTCAGCCGCATGGACAAGCTGGCGCCGCAGCGCATGACGGTGCCGGGCGGCGGGTCCTATCGCATTGACTATGAAGGTGACGGTGACCCGGTGCTGCGGGTGCGGCTGCAGGAAATGTTTGGCCTGCAGTCCGCGCCACAGGTGGCAGATGGGCGGGCGCGGCTCAAAATCGAATTGCTGTCGCCTGCCGGTCGGCCCGTGGCCGTGACGCAATCGCTGGAAACCTTCTGGGTGCAGGCCTACCCTGATGTGCGCAAGGACATGCGCGGGCGATATCCCAAGCATTCCTGGCCGGAAGACCCGCTGACGGCAACGGCCGTGGCACCGCGCCGCTTGCGTTAGGCCGCCTCTGCCGCGCCGCGCTGCTGCGGCTGCCACTGGATGAGCAGCACCGCCACGATCACAAGGGCCGCTCCGGCCCAACCAAGCGCTGACAGATTTTCACCGAGCATGATGTGGCCTGCTGCGGCGGCCACCAGCGTTTCCATTGAGAGCAGGATGCTGACGTGAGAGGCTGGAATATGGCGCATGGCAATCGCCGTGAGTGAAAAGGTGAGCGCACTCGACAGGATGCCGACATAGAGGATGGCCGGAAGGGCAGCGCGCGTGGCCTGCCAATCATGGCTTTCGAGGACAAACGTGGCCGCGCCCGCAAGAACAGCGACCGATGCAAATGAGATGCAGGTGTAAAGCACCGGGCGCGCATGTTTCGCGGCCAGACTGGTGTTGACCATGAACAAGGACCAGCCGAGGCTGGACACTGCCACCAGCACGTCGCCATGGGAAAAGCCTTGCAACGTGCCGCCGCCTAGACCCCAGATGCCAAGGCAGGCCAGGATGGCTGCCAGCCAGACGCGAAGGCCCGGCTTTTCCGAGGCCAGAAGCCAGAGCAAGAAGGGTGTCACAACAACATAAAGCGCCGTCAGGAAGCCCGTGTTGGTGACAGTGGCGGTGACCATGCCGATCTGCTGGATGGCGGCGGCGGCAAAGAACAACACGCCCCCGCGCAGGGCGAGTGGCGTAACGGCGGCGGCACTGCCCGGTTTCCCACGGCCCTCGCGCAGCGCCAGGGGCAACAACACAATTGCGGCAAGCGCCCCCCGCGACGCCAGAAATTGTAACGGACCTATGTGATCCATGGCGGATTTCTGGAAATAATAGGCAATGCCCCAGATGGCGGCGGCAAGAAGGACAAGCAGGCTGGCGGCGATGCGGGACATGGTAGCAGGGTGTGCCTGAAGGTACCTTGCGCATCAAGTTTTGCGTTTGAACCACCCTGGTCTAAAATGCTACCGAAGCTTCAACGGAGGCATCCCCTGTGAAACGCCGGAACATGCTGTTCATTTCCACCTCCGCCGTAGGTTTTGTCGGCGCTGGATTGGCGGTCTGGCCCCTTTTTGCGCAATTGAAGCCGGATGCCTCTATTGAGAAACCGTTGGTTATTGATTTGTCAGATTTGGCGGAAGATGAAGTTCGCACCTTCCGCTGGAATGGCAAACCAGTTTTCGCGCACCGAAGAAATGCTGATGCCTTGGCTCATGCACAGAAGTTTGACTTAAGGCTACTCAAGGACCAGAACGCACGGAATAGAAACAGCAGCCAGACGATTAGCGCAACTGACCAGAACCGTGCGATTCCCAGCGCACCATCGATTTTGATTTTTGAAGCTCTGTGTACACACGAGCCATGCGTGGTGTTGAGCGCGAGACTCACCTACCTGCGAACCGAATATGACAATGGCGCGGTGCAATGGATGTGTCCATGCTGTGCTACGAAGTTTGATTCTTCCGCCAGGGCTTTTCAAGGCCCAGCCTCGCAAAATCTCACAATTCCGCTTTATGTCGACCTTGGCAACGCAAGGATTCAAGTCGGACCAAACCAGCTCGATGTGCCGCCCCTTTCGTAATTTATCCCTCGCCGACCACCCTTGACCCTGCGGCTTTGCCCTGCCAAACACCGCGCCAAATGACCGATCTCTCGCATATCCGCAATTTCTCCATTGTCGCCCACATTGACCACGGCAAATCCACTCTGGCAGACCGCCTGATCCAGCTGACGGGGGCTGTGTCTGACCGCGAGATGCAGGACCAAATCCTCGATTCCATGGACCTGGAGCGCGAGCGTGGCATCACCATCAAGGCCAATACGGTGCGCCTCGACTACAAGGCCAAGGACGGGAAAAACTATGTCCTGAACCTGATCGACACGCCCGGCCACGTGGACTTTGCTTATGAGGTGTCGCGCTCACTGGCCGCCTGCGAAGGCGCATTGCTGGTGGTTGACGCCTCGCAAGGCGTGGAAGCCCAGACGCTGGCCAATGTCTATCAGGCGATCAATGCCAATCTTGAAATCGTGCCGGTGCTCAACAAGGTTGATTTGCCCGCCGCCGAGCCAGACCGCATCAAGCAGCAGATCGAGGACGTGATCGGCATTGATGCCTCCGAGGCCGTGCTGATTTCAGCCAAGACGGGGCTTGGCGTTCCCGATGTGCTCGAGGCCATCGTGCACCGCCTGCCCGCCCCCAAGGGCGAGCGCAATGCACCGCTGAAGGCGCTGCTGGTCGACTCCTGGTATGACCCCTATCTCGGCGTTGTGGTGCTGGTGCGCATCAAGGATGGCGTGCTGAAAAAGGGCATGAAGATCCGCATGATGGGAACCGGTGGGTCCTATGCGATTGAGCGGGTGGGCGTGTCGCGGCCCAAGAAGGTTGTGGTCGATGAGCTGGGGCCGGGTGAAATCGGCTTCTTCACCGGGCAGATCAAGGAAGTGGCCGACACGCGCGTTGGTGATACGATCACCGAGGAAAAGAACCCGACGGCCGAGGCCCTGCCCGGCTTCAAGGACGCCCAGTCTGTGGTGTTTGCCGGCTTCTTCCCGGTTGACGCCTCGGAGTTCGAGGATTTGCGCGATGCCATGGGCAAGCTGCGCCTCAATGATGCGTCGTTCTCCTATGAAATGGAAACATCGGCGGCACTTGGCTTTGGCTTCCGTTGCGGCTTTCTGGGGCTGCTGCACCTCGAAATCATCCGTGAACGGATTGAACGCGAGTTCAACGTCGAGATCATCACCACGGCACCTTCAGTCATCTACAAGATCAACCTGCGCGACGGCACGCATATCGACATGCACAATCCGGCCGACATGCCGGATACGTCCCAGATTCTCTCCATGGAGGAGCCATGGATCGAGGCGACGATCTTTGTGCCGGATGATTATCTGGGTTCGGTCCTGAAATTGTGCGAAGACCGGCGCGGCCGGCAGAAGCAGCTGACCTATGCCGGCAGCCGCGCCATGGTGGTCTATGACCTGCCACTGAATGAAGTGGTGTTTGATTTCTACGACCGCCTGAAATCCGTGTCGAAGGGCTATGCCTCGTTCGACTACAAGATGACGGAATATGCCGAGGCCGATCTCGTCAAGCTCAACATTCTCGTCAATGAAGAGCCTGTCGATGCGCTGTCAATGGTTGTTCACCGCACGCGCGCCGAACAGCGCGGCCGCGTGATGTGCGAGAAGCTCAAGGACCTCATCCCCAACCACATGTTCAAGATTCCGATCCAGGCGGCGATCGGCGGCAAGATCGTGGCGCGCGAAACCATTTCGGCCCTGCGCAAGGACGTGACAGCAAAATGTTACGGCGGCGACATCTCGCGCAAACGCAAGCTTCTCGACAAGCAGAAGGAAGGCAAGAAGAAGATGCGGCAGTTCGGCAAAGTCGACATACCGCAGGAAGCCTTTATTGCGGCCTTGAAGATGGATGAGAATTGAGGCTGTTGGACTTCGCTTAGAACTCTTCTAATGTGGATCCATGAAAAGCTTTTCCGATCTCACTGAACAAGAAATCCTTGCCCTTGCCATTTCATCCGAAGAGGATGATGCGCGGGCCTATGGCATGTTTGCCAATGAGCTGATGCAGACCTACCCGGCTTCCGCAAAGGTGTTCATGGAAATGTCGGCGGAGGAATTTGAGCACCGCGACCGGCTGACCAAGGCCTATCGCGCCAAGTTCGGCGATTTCATTCCGCTGATCCGCCGCGCCGATGTGCATGGCTTCGTCAAGCACAAGCCCGTTTACACCATCACCAAGCTGGGCATCGACACGATGCGCAAGCGCGCCGAAGTGGTGGAGGCGGAGAACCACCGTTTTTATGTGCAGGCGGCGGAACGCACCAATGACCCTGCCATCAAGAAGCTGTTGCAAGACCTTGCGGCGGCAGAAAAGGGCCATGAGTCGCTTGCCGACAAACTGGGCCTGACGCATGTGACGCCTGATGCTGAGCATCACGAAAAGGAAGCCGAGCGCCGCCTGTTCCTGCTGCAGGTGGTGCAGCCCGGCCTTGTGGGTTTGATGGATGGCTCTGTCTCGACGCTGGCGCCTATTTTCGCCGCCGCCTTTGCCACCAACAACACATGGCAGACGTTCCTCGTTGGCGTTGCGGCATCCGTCGGGGCCGGCATTTCCATGGGCCTGGCCGAAGGGTTGTCGGATGATGGCAAGCTGACAGGGCGCGGCCATCCGTTGATCCGTGGCCTTGCAGCGGGTGTGATGACGGCGGTGGGCGGTCTTGGCCACACGCTGCCCTTCCTCATTCCGCAGTTTCATACGGCCATGGTTCTGGCCGTCATCATCGTGCTCATTGAGCTTGCAGCCATTTCCTGGATCCGCTGGAAATACATGGACACACCGTTCCTGCGCGCCGCCATGCAGATTGCCGTGGGCGGCTTCCTGGTGTTCCTGACGGGGATCTTGATCGGGAGTGCGTGAGGGGACAGTGGAATTGGGCCCAAATCACGAATTGCGAGGTCTTGTTGATGCAATTATTGCCTACTATTGGGAGCGCAATTGGCCAACGATCGCGCGACATGCAATCACAACGGAAAAGCTCGCTTACCAAAGTTGCTCGCCAGCAGGGGCGTATATTGAGCTTCCGAAACTTTCGGAACTTGCGGTTCCTGCGGTTCGACCTCACCTCATTCTAACCGGGCTTTGGATAAAATTTGATGGCTCGGCCCTTGTGGACGCATTGCTTTATGTCGAAAATGGAATGATCAGCATGGTTGAACTTGCTGCCCCACTGGACGACTTTCCAGTTGCATTCAGAAGCTTTGATTTGCAGCAGGATCCAAAAGAAACGCGTCAAATCGAATGAACCTTTGTGATCTCTACCGAAGGACTCACACAGATTTCGATGCTGGTTTAGTGGGTCAGGCCTGTCGATGGAAAAAAACTTCTGGATAATCCGTCATTCCAAAAGCGCGCAACAGCGCGCTGTTTGGAACCCAGCTTTCGCGTATCAAATCCATAGCGGGGTTCCAGATGGTCCGCGCTTGCGGAGCTCTGGAATGACGACATTGGTTGCTGTTAGGGTGATGGGTTCAGTCACACAAAATCGCGCTCTGGTCTAACCTTCCAACGGCCCTTCCAGACCCAGCTTGCGCAGCAGTGCCGCATGGCGGTTGATGGCGAGCATCAGGTCCTTGCCGTGGCGCTGCACCTCGAGGGCGCGGGCCTCCGCTGATCCAGTTTCGAGTGCGCCCCAGATGGCTGTCATGGTTTCCGTGAGCTTGCGGAGCTCCACCACATCCTGCGAGGCTGCGACCTTGGCGATATCAGCCGGTGTGACGCGGCCCACGCCCGGCACGGTTGCCGCACCAGCAGACGTGTAGCCAGCGGGGCATGCACCCTTGCCGTTGATGATGCGCCTGTTGAGCACCGCTTCAAAAATCTGGTCCACAGCCTGCTTTGCCCCTTCCACGCGTGACACGTGTTCGGTGTCTGCCGCAGCATGGGGCAGGAGTTCGAGACGGCCCGGATATTTCTTGACCAGCGGAATGTAGGGCGCGAGCGGGCCTGTGAGCTTGCCCTTGGTCTTGAACACGTCGGCGTCAATCGCGGCATAGCGCACGATGCCGGCCTTCATGGCCTTGTCGAGGCCCTTCACATCCACGCATTCGCCGCGATCATAGTTCAAGAGCACGGCGCCCTTGTTGAGCTTCATCAGCACGGCAGCCGACAATTCGCCTTCATTGGCAAAGCGTTTGGCCTTGGCATCATAGGGGCCGAGACCGGTGTGAATCGAGATCACATCAGCACCGGTTGCGGCTTCTTCCTCGGTGGCGCAATAGACGAAGCCTTCGCTTTCAATCCAGTCCTTGTGGCGGGGGCGGGCGTGGACCTTGACCACCATGTGGAAGGCCTGGGCCAGCTTGGCGAGTTCACGGCCGATGTTGCCATAGCCGATGATGGCCATGGTCTTGCCTTCGAGTTTTTCCGTCGGGAATTCCCGCAGGTTCTTGCCGGTGTCGAAGCGGCCCGCGACGCTGCGCTTGTGCAGCTCGGCGACGTCGATGTTGGGCATGACCTTCAGCAAGGCCTTCATGGCCATTTGCGCGGTGGCGCGGCTGTTGAAGCTCGGCGTGTTCATGAGGGGCGCTGATCCGCCGCCATTGCCGCCGCCCCAGGAGGCGGACCCCATGTTGCCGGTGCCAGTGCCAATGCGCACGCCACCCAACGGGAATTGCGCGTCTTTTGGCAGGAAAGTGGCAGCGGCAATCACCGCGTCATACTGGCCGTCCTTGGTGAGTGGCAGGATTTCGGCTTCAGTTGAAATGTCCGGCAGATAGAAGAAATGCAGCTTGCCGGCGGTGAGCTTGTCAGATGGTTTCCAGCCGCGCTCGAAAAAGACACCACCTTTGGATTCGATGTAGGCCTTGACCTCGGAATGATCGGGCTTGCCGCCCTTGCCGAATTTCAGGCCGACGCGATCACAGACCAGAACCTTGATGGCGCGGTCGAGTTTCGGCGCAACCTTTGACGCCGCTTCGGGCTTGACGCTGTGGCCAAGCTTTTCCAATTCCTCTTCCAGCACCACGATCTTGGCGCGCTGATAGGCATAGGACAGGTTTTCGAGCAGCGCCTCAACATCTGAACTGTCGCGGATGCCACCGATCCAGGCGCGATAATCGCCGGGTGTGCCGGGGAAGGCGTTGATGTAGCGCGCCACATCCATGCCCGCCTCGTGAGCGCCGTTGGGATGGGTGATGCCATCATAGGCGAGAAGCTGCTTGGAGCGGGCGATGATACGGGCGTGAACGTCGGCATCGGCGATGCCCGGGTCATTGACCTTGAGCAGTGTGACGGCCGCGCCGCGGCGCGATGCATCGGCAACGCCAAGTTCCAGCAGGCTGTTCTGGGCGATCCAGGCATTGATGGTATCGCGGTTCGCCGTGGAACGCTTGTTGAGGTTGGTCACGTCCCCCACGCGCCTTGCCATGCGTTGCAGGCCGAAGGTGGTTTCGGCGAAGGCCAGCGTGGAGAAGGTGTTGATGACGCCGCCCAGCATTTTATCCGTGGATGGATCATAGAAGGGGCCGATGTTGACTGTGCGCTCGCCGGTCAGCGGCTTGCGGGCGTCGGTGGGGGCTGCCAGCTTCAATTGGCGCGGAATGGCAAAGCCCGGCTGCTTCTGGTTGGCTTCCGCCAAAGCCAAGGCCTGTGGCGTGAAGGAGATGACGAAGTAACCTGAGATGCCGCCGATCGCCTTCTGGAACGGCATGAAGAAGCAGCACTTGGCCAAAGCCTGTTCGACGATGCCCTTGTCCCATGGCATGGCGCCCAGCATCGAGGTGGCGTCGAGCACGGCATGGTGGTTGGCGGGATCGGCATCGAGCCAGGCGAGAAGGTTCCGGATGTCCTGTTCGGAATAGGTGGTGGCGCCTGTGGTTTCGTGACCGACACCGAAGAAGAGTTTAATGCCCTTGGACTTGAGGTCCTCTGGCGTGGGGATGTGTCCTTCGACACCTGAGAAATGCAGACGGCCTTCATCGCCGCCCCGAGACAGGCGCATGAGCTCGACAATCTGCGCGCCCCAGCTCTGACGGAAGAAGCCGCCGGATTTCGCGGCCTCGGATTCCGGGCGCGGCGTGTCGACAAAAATATGCTGTGCGCTGTCGGTTGCAGTGATCAGGTGAAAGGCTGTGACGGTGAAGCCGGAATGGCCGCCGCCCAGGCCGACGGCCATGCGGTTTGACTTGGGAAATCCGAAATAGCCATGGATCTCGCGCATCATGTCGTGGATGAACTTGTCGGCGGGATAGCCGCGATGCATGGAGCGCGACACTTCGGCGACGGTGAAGGGGCCCACGTCCCTGCCCTTGTCGTCCTTCTTGCGGTAGTTGGCTTCCAGCCAGTGCTCGAACTCGAACCGCGCCTTGCGGGCTTCCACTTCATCCGGCACGGCATCGGTGATGGGGCCAACGCCGAAGAAGGGGTTTGACGTGGCGCGGGGCCGGCCAGCGGCTGTTGCCTTCAGGGCCTTTTCGCGCTCGGCCAAAAGTGTTGCAACGTCCAGTGCCATGGCAGGTCCTCTCGCAGGTGAAGTGTCGTGTCCCGCATATGCGGCGCGCAAGGGGCTTGCGTCCGACAGTCTTCGCCACTGCTCAGGTCATTTGCGACACGTAACGCGATGATGGGCGTTCATCAAACATGCATCAGCATGCCAAACCGCATCAGGTCCGGAATGGCCCGACGTCTAGCAAGGTTCCGTCCTCCTTGAGGAACGGCTCCGCAGGCAACTTGTCCAAGAGGTGCAGAACCATTTCGCTTGGGCGACAGAGGCGAACACCTTTCGGCGTGCAGACAATCGGGCGATTGACCAATACCGGATGCTGCAGCATCTGCTGAAGGATGGTCTCATCCGAAACACCAGGCTCCAGCAGGCCCAAGTCCTTTGCCGGGGATTTGGTTTCGCGCAGGGCGGTCCGCGGTGTCAGATTTGCGGCAGCAAACAGGCCGAGCAGTTGCGGGCGGGTCCAGCCTTCCTTCAGATACTCAATAATGATAGGCGTGTAGCCACAGGCTTCCACCAGTGCCAGGACATTGCGCGAGGTGCCGCAATCGGGGTTGTGATGGATGACGATGTTCATTGGATGAGCCTGCGGGCGACAAGGACGGCGATCACGGCACCTGCGGCCTGCGCTGCAATGAATGGCAACACACAGGATGGCGCGATGCCCGCGAAGCTGTTGGAAAGACTGCGTGCAATGGTCACCGCCGGGTTGGCGAAGGATGTGGATGCGGTGAACCAGTAGGCACCTACAATGTAAAGCGCCACGGCTTGCGGGATGGCTTCCGGCTTGTGGCGCAACACTGCGAGAATCGTCAGCAGAAGGCCAAATGTTGCCGTCGCCTCCGCGACCCACTGACCTGTGCCCCAGCGCAGCTTGGCCGAGATTTGCATGAGCGGTTGATCAAACATGGCATGGGCGAGAATGACTCCAGCGATGGCTCCGGCGGCTTGGGCCAAGACATAGGGAACGACTTGCCGGGCGGGCAGGCGGCCGTTTGCGGCCATCGCCAACGTGACGGCCGGGTTGAAATGTGCTCCTGACACAGGGCCAAACACATTGATCAGCACAAACAGCATGGCGCCTGTGGCCATCGCGTTGGCCAGCAGCGCAATGGCAACATTGCCGCCGGAGAGGCTCTCTCCCATGATGCCGGAGCCGACGACCGTTGCCAGAAGGAGCAGCGTGCCTAGAAATTCGGAGGAGACAGACCTGACCATGGCCCAGCCGAATGCTTCACACCTGTGACACGTTCATGACAATCAGGCAGCTTCCTTCATGGCGCCGGGGCCGGGGATGGCGCCGGGCGGGCATTTGCCGGCGATGATCATGCCCAGCACTTCGTCGTGGTTCACGTCTGTCGTGCGGGCGGTGCCAACCACCTTGCCGTTCTTCATGACGCAAACACGGTCTGCGAGATCGAACACATCATGCAGGTCGTGGCTGATCAGGAAGATGCCGATGCCTTCGGCCTTCAGCTGTTTGATGAGTTCACCGACCTGAGCGGTTTCCTGCGGACCTAATGCGGCGGTTGGCTCGTCCATGATCAGGATGCGGGCGTTAAAGTGAATGGCACGGGCGATGGCCACCGATTGCCGCTGGCCGCCTGACAACTTCGATACCGGCTCCTTGAAGCGGCGGAAGTTGGGGTTGAGTCTGTGCATCACCTTGCGGGTGGCGGCTTCCATGGCGACGTCATCCAGGGTGCCGAACGGCGTTTTCAACTCGCGGCCGAGATAGAGGTTGGCCGCCGCATCCA